>NZ_JMQM01000001.1:961112-1281483 GCF_000733725.1 Nitratireductor basaltis
GACGATATTGCCCCACTGGTCGGAACCGCCCATCTGCAGGCGCACGCCGAGGCGCTTGTTCAATTCGACAAAGTCGTAGGCCTGCAGGATCATGTAATTGAATTCGAGGAAGGACAGCGACTGCTCTCGATCGAGGCGAAGCTTCACCGAATCGAAGGACAACATGCGATTGACCGAGAAGTGGCGACCGACATCGCGCAGGAACTCGACATAGTTCAGGCCGAGAAGCCAGTCGGCATTGTTGACCATGACCGCATCCGTCTTGCCTTCGCCGAAGGTGAGGTAGTTCGAAAAGACCTTCTTGATGCCGTTGATGTTCTCTTCAATGGTGTCCGGCGTCAGAAGCTTGCGCGCCTCGTCCTTGAATGACGGGTCGCCGATCATACCTGTACCGCCGCCCATCAGCGCGACAGGGCGGTGGCCGGTCTTCTGCAGCCAATGCAGCATCATGATCTGCATGAGGCCGCCCACATGCAGGCTCGGAGCCGTGGGATCGAAACCGATATAGGCCGTTACCGTCTCCTTGGAAAACAGCTCGTCCAGACCGCTGTCATCGGAGGTCTGGTGAATGAAGCCGCGCTCGGAGAGCGTGCGCAGGAAGTCGGACTTGAACTCGGACATCGTCTATCGGGTCCCAATGGGGTGGTTGGATGGAGGATTGCGGCGTTTAACACCAGTTCCTTGGCAGAGACAAGCAAGACGGCCTCTGAGTAATCGCCAAGGGCTTTGCGCTTCACCTTGAGTCAGTTGCGAAGATAACTGGCTACAAAAAGAAACGCTTCCGATCGGGTGTTGAAGCCTGATCGGAAGCGCTTGAAGTTCTGATTCCACTGAATGTCTATTTCAGTCGCTTCGGACGCGCCTCGGCCAGTTCACCGTTCAAACGGCGATCCAGATAATCGGCACACTCCTCGATGAGCGTGTCGATCTTGTCCGTATAGAAGTGATTGGCGCCGGGCATCGTCTTCTGGGTAATCGTGATGCCCTTCTGTGACTGCAGCTTGTCGACGAGTGTCTGGACATCTGCAGGGGGCGCAACCTTGTCTGCTTCACCGTGGATGATCAGGCCCGAGGAGGGACAGGGTGCAAGGAACGAGAAATCGTAGGTGTTCGGCTGCGGGGAGATGGACATGAAGCCTTCTATCTCCGGACGGCGCATGAGAAGCTGCATGCCGATCCAGGCGCCGAAGGAATATCCAGCGACCCAGCAACTCTTGGAATCGGGATGGAGCGACTGCACCCAGTCCAGTGCGGCAGCTGCATCGGAAAGTTCGCCCGTGCCGTGGTCGAATGCACCCTGGCTGCGACCGATGCCGCGGAAATTGAAGCGAAGCGTGGTGAAGCCGCGCTGCTGGAACATGTAGAACAGGTCGTAGACGATCTTGTTGTTCATCGTCCCGCCGAACTGCGGGTGAGGATGGAGAATCAGCGCAATGGGCGCGTTCTTTTCCTTCGATGGCTGGTACCGGCCTTCAAGGCGACCGGACGGTCCGGCAAAAATGACCTCTGGCATCGTGTCTCCGTTAGCGATACGCCCGGGGGCAGGGAGCTTGCCTGTGCAAGTTTCGCTCAACCCTTGACGCGGCGCGTGTGCCTCCATAGAAGCTAGTTTAGAACCATTCAAAACTGGCAGCCGAGCTGCGCAATAGCCGCGTAAATAGGACGGCTGGCCCTGCAAATTCAAGGAAATAACGCCGCGGCAGCATGATTCTGTCACGGCCTGAACCGGAAGATGATGTCCAACACGCGCATATATCTCGATCACAATGCCAGCGCGCCTCTGCGTGGGGATGCGCTGCGAGTGATGATCGATGCGCTTCAGGCCGTCGGCAACGCATCTTCCGTGCACGGTGAAGGCCGTAGCGCGCGGCGCATGGTGGAGCGCGCCCGCCAACAGGTTGCAGCTCTCGCGGGCGCCAGGGCGGAGCATGTGACTTTCACGTCCGGCGCCACGGAAGCAGCGACAATGCTGCTGACATCGGAATGGGTGATGGGGCGTGCGCCGCTGCATTTCTCGCAGCTTTATGTCTGTGCGGCCGACCATCCCTGCCTGTTGAGCGGTGGGCGCTTTGCGCGTGACCAGGTCCACGAGCTTCCGGTCGATAATCAGGGACGCCTTGATCTGGAAGCACTCAAGGAAAGGCTGGCGGGCCACGACAAGGCAAAGGGACTGCCGCTCGTGGCGGTTCATCTGGCCAATAACGAGACCGGTGTCCTGCAGCCGGTCAGCGAAATATCCCGGCTTGCGCGAGAACATGGTGCAACGCTTATCCTCGATGCCGTGCAGGCTGCTGGACGAATTCCGCTTGTTGATACAATCGGCAATGCCGATTTCCTCATTCTTTCCTCGCACAAGATCGGCGGGCCGCAGGGGGCGGGCGCGATCATCGGTGCAAGCGATCTCATGATGCCGCGTCCCCTGGTTCGTGGTGGCGGTCAGGAGAAGGGGCATCGCGCCGGTACGGAGAATGTTGCTGCAATCGCAGGATTTGGTGCGGCTGCAGAAGCCGCCGCAGCCGATATCGGACTGATGGGCGAGGTCGAGCATATGCGCGACCGGCTGGAAGCTGCAGTCCTTCGCCATTTTCCTGCTGCCCGTATCCATGGCCGTGGCTCAAATCGCCTGCCCAATACCAGTTTCTTCACGCTGCCCGACGTGAAGGCTGAAACCGCGCAGATCGCTTTCGATCTGGAAGGTTTCGCAGTCTCCGCAGGTTCTGCGTGTTCGTCCGGAAAGGTCGGCCCAAGCCACGTCCTCAGGGCCATGGGCGCTGATGCGGAGGCGGGTGCCATACGCGTCTCGCTTGGCGCAGCGACCAAGGATGAGGAAATCGGGAAGTTCATCACGGTGCTGGAACGTTTCGCCCGGCGCCGAAATGCCAAGGAAACCGCTGCCTGAGCATTCGCTCAACAGCGGATGAAGAAAACTGGAGAAAAACAGACATATTTTCTTCATGAACGGGTGAAAAGGCCCGTTCGAACCATTAAATAGGAGCCAATCGCTCCCGAAATGTGAGAGTGCCGGCAATTTGGCCGGCTTGAATGGAGAACGCCGATGCCTGCAGTGCAGGAGACAATCGATCAAGTAAAAATGATCGATGTTGACCAGTACAAATACGGATTCGAGACCGAGATCGAAAGCGATCTCGCGCCAAAGGGTCTGAACGAGGACATCATCCGCTTCATCTCGGCCAAAAAGGACGAGCCGGAGTGGATGACCAATTGGCGTCTCAAGGCCTTCGAGCGCTGGAAGACCATGCAGGAGCCCGAGTGGGCACGCGTGGATTATCCTGCGATCGATTTCCAGGATCTGCATTATTACGCGGCACCGAAGAACACGCCTGGACCTTCCTCGCTGGACGAAGTCGATCCGGAGTTGCTGCGCACCTATGAAAAGCTGGGCATCCCGCTGAAAGAGCAGGAGATCCTTGCAGGCGTGCGCAAGCCTGGCGAGCCGAGCCCTGCGGATGCCGATGGCGAAGAGAGCGACAACGTCTATTCCTCCGGACGTGTGGCCGTGGATGCCGTTTTCGACTCGGTCTCGGTTGTCACGACTTTCAAGAAGGAACTGGCGAAGGCTGGCGTGATTTTCTGCTCGATTTCGGAAGCCATTCGCGAGCATCCCGAGCTGGTGCAGAAATATCTGGGATCGGTCGTGCCGATGTCGGACAATTTTTACGCGACACTGAACTCGGCGGTCTTTACCGATGGCTCCTTCGTCTATGTTCCCAAGGGTGTTCGCTGCCCGATGGAGCTGTCGACCTATTTCCGCATCAACGAGAAGAACACCGGCCAGTTCGAGCGCACGCTCATCATCGCTGATGAAGGCTCGTATGTGTCCTATCTTGAGGGCTGCACGGCGCCTCAGCGCGACGAAAACCAGCTTCACGCGGCTGTTGTCGAGTTGATCGCCCTGGACGACGCGGAGATCAAATACTCCACCGTTCAGAACTGGTATCCGGGCGACAAGGACGGAAAGGGCGGCATCTACAATTTCGTCACCAAGCGTGGTGATTGCCGCGGCAAAAACTCGAAGATCTCCTGGACACAGGTGGAAACCGGTTCTGCCATCACCTGGAAGTATCCGTCCTGTATCCTGCGCGGCGACAACAGCCGCGGCGAGTTCTATTCGATCGCAGTGTCCAATGGTCACCAGCAAATCGATTCCGGCACCAAGATGATCCATCTGGGCAAGAACACGTCCAGCCGCATCATTTCCAAGGGTATCTCGGCTGGCAACTCCAACAATACCTATCGCGGCCAGGTGTCGGCGCATCGCAAGGCGACCAATGCGCGTAACTTCACCCAGTGCGACAGTCTGCTGATTGGCAATGACTGCGGCGCGCACACGGTGCCTTACATCGAAGCAAAGAATGCCACGGCTCAGTTCGAGCATGAGGCGACCACCTCGAAGATTTCCGAGGACCAGCTGTTCTACGTGATGCAACGCGGCATCCCCGAAGAGGAGGCCATCGCGCTTATCGTCAACGGCTTCGTGAAGGACGTCATACAGGAACTGCCGATGGAGTTTGCCGTCGAGGCGCAGAAGCTTATCGGCATTTCGCTTGAAGGCTCGGTCGGCTGATAGCCGGAAAAAGTTTGGGAAAGAAAAAGATGCTTGAGATCAAGAACCTGCACGCCCGTATCGCCGAAGACGGTACGGAAATCATCAAGGGCCTGAACCTGACCGTAAAGGCCGGGGAAGTGGCTGCGATCATGGGGCCCAACGGCTCCGGCAAGTCGACCTTGTCCTACATCCTTGCAGGTCGTGATGACTACGAAGTGACCGAGGGCGATATCCTCTACAATGGCGAATCCATTCTGGAGATGGATCCGGCAGAGCGTGCGGCCGCCGGCCTGTTTTTGGCCTTCCAGTATCCGATGGAGATACCGGGTGTCGCCACAATGGAGTTCCTGAAGGTTGCCATCAATTCGCAGCGCAAGGCGCGTGGCGAGCCTGAACTGAAGATCCCCGATCTTCTGAAGAAGGTCCGTGAAGCTGCCGGCGAGCTGGAAATGGACATGTCCATGCTCAAGCGCCCGCTCAACGTCGGGTTCTCCGGTGGTGAAAAGAAGCGCGCGGAAATCCTGCAGATGAAGCTTCTGGAGCCGAAGCTTTGCGTTCTCGACGAGACCGACTCCGGCCTCGACATCGATGCGCTGAAGATCGTTGCTGATGGCGTGAACGCGCTGCGTTCGCCGGATCGTGCGGTCGTGGTCATCACCCACTATCAGCGCCTGCTCGACTATATCGTGCCGGACAGCGTGCACGTGCTCTACAAGGGCCAGGTTATCAAGTCGGGTGAGAAGGATCTCGCGCAGGAACTGGAAAAGAACGGCTATGCCGGCATCATCGGCGCAGCAGCCTGAGGTTTGATATGAACATTCAAACACCCGTAAAGCATACGCCTGCCGAGGAAGCGCTGATCGCTTCCTATGGTGCGCGTGCGGCCGACCTGCCAGGTGACGGCAGCGTTACGCTGAAGCGCGACAATGCGGTGGAACTCCTCAAGCGCGGCCTTCCCACCCGCAAGGTGGAAGCGTGGCACTATACGGATCTTCGTCGACTTCTGTCGCAGGTTCCGTCCTTCGACCCGTCGGCCAGTGTCGAAACGATTGAGCCGCTTCTGGCGGGCTCGGACGTTCTGGTCGTCGCGAATGGTTTTGCCAATCGCGACATTGCTCTGGAGCAGGTTTCGGTATCAACGGTTGCGGATAAGCTCTCGGACGGAAGTCTCGCCGAGCTTCTTGGCACCGCAGGCGATGACGACACGGTTTCGGCGATCAATTCAGCACTGGTTTCCGATGGCTATGTCATCGACATCGAAGCCGGGTGCGAGGTCGAGCGTCCCATTGAACTGCAGAACCTGCAGGCCGGCGGTCAGGCCCATGCGCGTTTCGTGGTGAAGGCCGGTGCTGGTGCCAAGGCGACCATCGTTGAACGCCAGACCGGTAGCGGTGAGGCGCTTGTCTCCAGCATCGCGCATCTTGATGTCGCCGATGGTGCCGAGATCACCTGGATCATCGTTCAGGAGCAGCCGGAGAATGTCAGCAATCTCGGCCAGCTCAACCTGACGATTGGCAGCAATGCGAAGGCCACCGTCTTCATCATGAATGCCGGCGGCAAGCTTGTTCGTCAGGAACTGCGTATCGCCGCGAAAGGCGAGGGCAGTGACTTCCGCCTGCGTGGCGTGAACCTGCTTTCTGGCGAAACGCATACGGATGTGACCATGGTTCTCGACCATATCGCACCGGGTACGGAATCGACCGAGACCATCCGCAATGTGGTGACTGGCAAGGCCGAAGGTGTGTTCCAGGGGCAGATCCGTGTGGATCGCGAGGCCCAGAAAACTGACGCCAAGATGGCGTGCAACACGCTTCTTCTGTCGGATGAAGGCAGCTTCTCGGCCAAGCCGGAGCTGGAAATCTTCGCCGACGACGTGGCCTGCGGCCATGGTGCCACAGTTGCCGAGATCGACGAGAACCATCTCTTCTATCTCATGGCGCGCGGCATCGACGAGAAGACGGCACGCGGCCTTCTGGTCAAGGCATTCCTGGCCGAGGTGATCGAAGAACTCGACGACGAGGCTCTGATCGAGGCGCTCGAAGCAAAGCTCGACGCCTGGTTCGCCGAGCACGGCTAATCATGGATCGAGGGCAGGGGAAACGCTGCCCTCATCTGCCAAACTGACAGGAAGCGGAAGAGATGGACCAGGACACTATGCCCAAAGCGTTCGATGTCGAGGCAGTGCGGCGCGATTTTCCGATCCTGTCACGCGAGGTCTATGGCAAGCCGCTGGTCTATCTGGACAATGGTGCGTCCGCGCAGAAGCCGCAGGCGGTCATCGACGCGGTGTCCGAGGCTTACTCGACCACCTATGCCAATGTTCATCGCGGGCTGCATTTCCTCTCCAATGCCGCCACCGACGCTTATGAGGCCGCGCGCGAAACGGTGCGCGACTACCTGGGAGCCGAAAGCACCGATCAGATCATCTTCACCAAGGGAGCGACCGAGGCGATCAACGCAGTCGCCTATGGCTATGCAATGCCGCGCATCGGCGAAGGTGACGAAATTGCGCTGTCGGTGATGGAGCATCACTCCAATATCGTGCCATGGCATTTCCTGCGGGAGCGGCAGGGCGCGAAGCTCAACTGGATTCCCGTCGAGGATGATGGTTCCATTGCAATGGAAGCCTTCGAGGCGAGCCTGACCGAGCGCACGAAACTTGTTGCCATCACGCATATGTCGAACGTGCTTGGCACGGTCAATCCGGTGAAGGAGATGATCGCGATCGCTCATGCGCGGGGTATCCCCGTGCTGGTCGATGGCAGCCAGGCGGCAGTGCATATGCCGGTCGACATGCGCGACCTTGATTGCGACTTTTACGTCTGCACTGGTCACAAGCTTTACGGGCCTTCGGGCATCGGTGTGCTCTACGGGAAGAAACATCTTCTGGAAGAGATGCGTCCCTTCCAGGGCGGCGGCGAGATGATCGAGGATGTCTCGGTCGACGGCGTTACCTATAACGACCCGCCACATCGCTTCGAGGCAGGCACGCCGCCTATCGTGCAGGCTATCGGCCTTGGTGCCGCGCTTCGCTATGTGCAGGGTGTGGGGCGCGAAGCCATAGCACAGCATGAGGCGGAGCTTTCCCGCTATGCGCATGAGCAGCTTCATGGCATCAACAGCCTGCGCATCATCGGTGAAGCGCCGGGGAAGGGCGCGATCATATCCTTCGAGCTTGAAGGCATTCACGCACATGATGTGGCAATGGTCATCGACCGTTCCGGTGTGGCGGTACGTGCAGGCACTCATTGCGCGCAGCCGCTTCTGAAGCGTTTTGGCGTGACCTCGACATGTCGTGCCTCATTCGCCATGTATAATACGAAGCAGGAAGTGGACGCGCTGGTGGAAGCGCTCGACAAGGCACGAAAGTTTTTTGGATAGCGATATGACGGACATGGTCGAAAACACCTCGGTGCCGAGCACCGACGAGCCGGTCAAGACGGAGCCGAACGCCAATTCCGCGATTCCGCAGGAAGAACTGGCGCGGCTGAGCGACGATATCATCAGCGCTCTGAAAACGGTTTATGACCCGGAGATACCCGCCGACATCTACGAACTCGGCCTGATCTACAAGATCGACATCGAGGATGACCGGTCGGTAAAGATCGAGATGACGCTGACCGCACCGGGCTGTCCGGTCGCAGGCGAAATGCCCGGCTGGGTGGAAAATGCCGTCAGCACGGTCGAGGGTGTCAGCGATGTCGAGGTTTCCATGACCTTCGACCCACCATGGACGCCGGACCGCATGTCCGAAGAAGCGCAGGTTGCCGTCGGCTTTTACTGATCTGCCCTTGTCGGCAGAAGTCCCGATCGCCATCTTGTGCAAAGCAACCTTCCGCGAGTCTTTCACCTCGCCGTGAATGGAGAATGATATGGGCCGCTTTCAGGTAATTTCTCTCACCGACGCTGCTGCAACCCGTGTGCGCGAAATCGTTGACGCACGTGAAGATGCGGCAGGCGTGCGCGTGGGTATCAAGAAAGGTGGCTGTGCAGGCATGGAGTATACGGTAGACCTCGTCACCGAGCCCAACCCCGCGGACGATCATGTCGAACATGAAGGCGCACATGTCTATGTGGCGCCAGAGGCTGCGCTATTCCTGCTGGGCACTCAGATGGATTTCGAAGTGACGACGCTTCGCACCGGTTTCGTCTTCAACAATCCGAACCAGAGTTCAGCATGTGGCTGTGGCGAGTCGGTCGAGTTGAAGCCTGCGGATCTCAAGGCGCTGGCCGAAGCCCGCGCACAGAATGCGTGATCCAGACGGTCGCAATCAGCTGCTGATACTGGCACAAACCGGCGAGTGATCGCCGGTTCTACGGTTTCAGACCTTGCCCGGGACCTTCATGAAGTCGGGGATATTGTCACCAAATCCTATGGGGGCATCATCGTCGCGATTGCGCGCCCTGGACTTGCTGTTAGAAGCCTTGATCGCGCTCTTGCGCTCCTCACGTGGCTTTTCAATCTTCTCTTCCGCCGCAACTTCAGGAGTTTTGGCTTCCTGAGGGGTATCAGCCTCGCTGGATGCGGAGGGCTTGCGCTTGCGGGTACGGGTATTGCGTGAGTCTTCGGAAGTGCTCTTGCCGCCGGCCTTCTTGCCACGCTGCGGCTTCTCATCGCCCTGATCCTCCGCCTCGAGCGTGGACAGGTCGCCATCGAGCCACTCGACGTCCTCACCGATCAGTTTCTCGATGGAATCGAGATATTTCGCGTCGCCCTTGGCGACCAGGGTGAAAGCCTTGCCAGAACGACCCGCCCGTCCCGTTCGACCGATGCGGTGCACATAGTCATCGGCGTGAGTGGGAATGTCGTAGTTGATGACGTGGCTCACGTCAGGAATATCAAGTCCGCGTGCGGCAACATCAGATGCGACCAGCAAGGACAATTTCCCTTTTCGGAAATTGTCGAGCATCATCATGCGCGCGCGCTGGTCCATGTCGCCATGCAATGCGCCGGCATCGAACTCATGGCGTGCCAGCGACCGGAAAAGCGTGGCAACTTCCGACTTGCGATTGCAGAAAATGATCGCGTTTTTCAACTGATCGCCTTCGCCGCGGATCAACTCACGCAGACGCGCGCGCTTGGCCCAGGGCTTGGAACCCGTCTTCACCAGTTTCTGGGTGATGTTGATGTTCGTGGAAGCGGGCTTTGCCACCTCGACACGTACCGGCGCCTGAAGAAACTGCTGCGTCAGCTTGGTGATCTCGGGCGGCATTGTCGCCGAGAAGAAAAGCGTCTGGCGGGTAAAGGGGATCAGTTTGCAGATGCGCTCGATGTCGGGGATGAAGCCCATGTCCAGCATGCGGTCGGCTTCGTCGATGACGAAGATGTCCACGCCTGTCAGGAGCAGCTTTCCGCGCTCGAAGTGATCGAGCAGGCGACCGGGTGTGGCGATGAGAACATCCGCGCCACGCTCCAGCTTCTTTTCCTGCTCATCAAATGAAACTCCGCCGATGAGCAGCGCGATGTTCAGCCGATGGTTCTTGCCGTATTTGATGAAGTTTTCTTCGACCTGGGCGGCAAGTTCACGCGTCGGCTCCAGGATCAGCGTACGCGGCATGCGGGCACGCGCGCGGCCACGTTCCAGACGTGTCAGCATGGGAAGAACAAAGGAGGCGGTCTTGCCTGTTCCCGTCTGGGCTATGCCCAGAACATCCTTGCCTTCAATTGCATGGGGTATCGCACCCGCCTGGATGGGCGTGGGCGTTGTGTAACCTGCATCGGTAACAGCCGAAAGAACCTTGGGTGAAAGGCCGAGTTCGGCAAATGTCACAGCTTCCTGTGCGGTTTTATTG
The DNA here is from genome assembly GCF_000733725.1 of Nitratireductor basaltis. Classification (NCBI taxonomy): domain Bacteria; kingdom Pseudomonadati; phylum Pseudomonadota; class Alphaproteobacteria; order Hyphomicrobiales; family Phyllobacteriaceae; genus Nitratireductor; species Nitratireductor basaltis. The sequence continues at coordinate 971,473 of NZ_JMQM01000001.1, forward strand.
TCTTCTGACACGAATTAGCTGTCTTTGCTTCTCAACAAAAAAGAGGATGAACGCTATGCGGCAGACCGGATGGGTGATCCGTGTTGGGGCCTAGAGCGTGCCTGACGCATTGTCAACCACAGTATAAACAGGTCTGGCGCACGAATATATCCAAATCGCTCTGCCTGGGCATTCTTTTACGAGAATGTTTAATGTCGCCATCCGGTTCCGCGGATGTAGTTACCATCCTCAATAGCGAAATTGTTCGGAGAGAATACGCTCGTCCCAGGAATGGCTCGCATCGAACATTACTGTAACGGTCAGATCATGGGACTCGCGCACGCGCACGCGCTGTACCGATTTTATCTCGGTGTGATCTGCCACCGCGTTCACCGGGCGCTTTTGCGGTTCGAGGATCTCGAAATCAACGGTGGACTGGTTGGGAAGCAGTGCGCCGCGCCAGCGCCTCGGTCGGAAGGGGCTGACGGGGGTGAGCGCCAGAAGCGGTGCGTCCAGCGGCAGGATCGGACCTTGTGCGGAAAGATTGTAGGCGGTGGAGCCGGCGGGCGTGGCCACCATCACTCCGTCACAGATGAGCTCTTCCAGACGTTCCTTCTCGTCGATTGCGATCCTGATCTTTGCCGCCTGATAGGACTGGCGCAGCAATGAGACTTCGTTGATGGCAAGAGCCTTGTGGCTGAGGCCTTCTGCATCGGTTGCGGTCATTTCCAGCGGGCGTATCGTTTCGGGAACGGCTGCGGCGATGCGCTCCCGCAAGCCTTCCTCGCGATATTCATTCATCAAGAAACCGATCGTGCCGCGATTCATGCCATAGATGCGCTTGCCGCTGCCCATCGTGTCACGCATCGTTTGCAGCATGAAGCCGTCACCGCCCAAAGCCACGATGATGTCGGCATCCGCCAGCTTTTCCTGCCCATAAAGCGCGGAAAGCCGTGCCGCGGCCTCACGGGCATCCTCCGTTTCCGCCGAGACAAAGGTTATCGCTGCAGGAAATTCTGACATTGAAAGTTGTGTCCCGGTCTATCCAAGCGAAAGGCGGTTATCGCCTAGCACGCGTAAAAGCTGCTGCAAAGCGCGACACCGGCGCGACTAGACCTGCAGATAAAGCACAGAAACCATTTCCAAAGACGAAACTTTTTGCTATGCGCACGCCACTGCCCTTGTAGCTCAGTTGGTAGAGCACCTGATTTGTAATCAGGGGGTCGCGGGTTCGAATCCTGCCGGGGGCACCATTTCTGGAAATTTCCGCGCCTATCTGATCCGCTCAGCCCTTCAGCGCCTGCCGTGCTATGTACAGCGATACGGCTGCTGCGTTGGATACGTTGAGCGAACGGATCGCGCCTGGCATGTCGAGACGGGCGAGGGCGGTAACCGTTTCGCGCGTCTTCTGGCGCAGGCCTTTTCCTTCAGCTCCAAGGACCAGGGCGATCTTCCCGCCTTCCAAGGTTCCTTCCAGCGGTTCGGGGCCTTCCGAATCCAAACCGACCGTCTGGAAGCCGGCAGCGTGAAGTTCCTCAATCGCATTGGCGAGATTTCGAACCTCTATATGATCGATATGCTCAAGGGCTCCCGATGCCGATTTGGCGAGAACGCCTGATTCGGCAGGGCTGTGCCTTGTCGTTGTCACCAATGCGTCCACGTTAAATGCGACGGCCGAACGCATGATGGCCCCCACATTGTGTGGATCGGTGACCTGGTCGAGAACAAGGACGAGGCTGGCCCTGCCCAACTCGCTGAGCGCCTTGGCCTTGCGGCGATGGGCTTCGACGACCACGCCCTGGTGTACGGCCTCGCTGCCCACCAATGCATCGATTGCCTTCGGCTCCACGAGTTCTGCGGGATAGGGCAGGGCGTGCAGGTCCCCGAGCTCCAGCCTTTGGGCGGCATTGCGGGTGACAAACATGCGCAGGATCTTGCGCGAGGGATTGTCGAGCGCGGCCCGAACCGTGTGAAGGCCGTAGAGGCGCACCTGGTGCTCTGGCAGGTCAGGCGCGCTTGGTGCCGTGACCTGCTTGCGTTCGCGATGGGCCCGCCTGAGGCGCGCATAGTGGCTGTCTTTGGCCGAGCCGGCCTTCTTCTCATCTGTCATGATCCAACGCCTATAAACGATGAGGCCGCCGCCTGCCATCAGGCTGTTGGGCGAGGCGGCAAAATTTTATCCACGGAGTGCTGTCACACGGTTGACAGAAGAAGTCGTCCTCGCCATAACGCGCCTCGCAGACGGGCCGAGGCCAGAACCGAGGCCCAGACGCACAAGTAGCTCGCTACACGGTTCCGGTTCCGGAGGGGTGTCCGAGTGGTTAAAGGAGACGGACTGTAAATCCGTTCGCTATGCGTACGCTGGTTCGAATCCAGCCCCCTCCACCACCGGCCGGACCTGAGCGAGTTGCCCTCCAAGCGTTAAGCGAAAGGGGGCTGTTCACGCTGTACGCGGGTATAGCTCAATGGTAGAGCAGCAGCCTTCCAAGCTGAATATGCGGGTTCGATTCCCGCTACCCGCTCCAGATGCTCCGATCACTAGAAGTGGTTTTGATTGCCGGGCCGGGCATGGCTTTTTGCGCGTTCGGCATTCGCGAACGGCTGAATGATGCATGCCCCCTTGTTTTTTTCGGCCATAGCCGCTAATCGCCCCCGCATCTGCAATTCCAACCACGCCGCCTAAGGGAAATAAGATGGCCAAAGGTAAATTTGAGCGTACGAAGCCGCATGTGAACATCGGGACGATCGGTCACGTCGACCACGGCAAGACGTCTCTGACGGCCGCGATCACCAAGTATTTTGGTGAATTCCGCGCCTATGACCAGATCGATGGTGCACCTGAAGAGAAGGCACGCGGTATCACGATCTCGACGGCGCACGTCGAGTACGAGACGGAAGCGCGTCACTACGCTCACGTCGACTGCCCGGGCCACGCCGACTATGTGAAGAACATGATCACCGGTGCGGCACAGATGGACGGCGCGATCCTGGTTTGCTCGGCCGCTGACGGCCCGATGCCGCAGACCCGCGAGCACATCCTTCTTGCCCGTCAGGTTGGCGTTCCGGCCATCGTTGTCTTCCTGAACAAGGTTGACCAGGTTGACGATGCCGAGCTTCTCGAGCTGGTTGAGCTTGAGGTTCGCGAGCTTCTGTCGTCCTACGACTTCCCCGGCGACGACATTCCGATTGTCAAGGGTTCGGCTCTTGCTGCTCTCGAAGACTCCAACAAGGAGATCGGTGAAGACGCAATCCGCGCTCTGATGAAGGAAGTCGACGCCTATATCCCGACGCCTGAGCGTCCGGTTGACCAGCCCTTCCTGATGCCGATCGAAGACGTCTTCTCGATCTCCGGCCGTGGTACGGTTGTGACGGGTCGCGTCGAGCGCGGCATCATCAAGGTTGGCGAGGAAGTCGAGATCGTCGGCATCCGCGACACCACGAAGACGACGGTTACGGGCGTCGAGATGTTCCGCAAGCTGCTCGACCAGGGCCAGGCCGGCGACAATATCGGTGCTCTGATCCGCGGTATCGACCGTGAGGGCGTTGAGCGCGGCCAGGTTCTTTGCAAGCCGGGTTCTGTTACCCCGCACACGAAGTTCAAGGCAGAAGCCTACATCCTGACCAAGGAAGAGGGTGGCCGTCACACGCCGTTCTTCACCAACTACCGTCCGCAGTTCTACTTCCGCACGACGGACGTGACCGGTGTTGTTTCGCTGCCGGAAGGCACGGAAATGGTGATGCCTGGCGACAATGTCACCGTTGACGTCGAGCTGATCGTGCCGATCGCCATGGAAGAGAAGCTGCGCTTCGCTATCCGTGAAGGCGGCCGCACCGTCGGTGCCGGCATCGTGGCATCCATCACCGAGTAATCTCAACTCGATGTGGTAAGGATCAGGGGCGGGCCGCGAGGCTCGCCCTTTTCCGTTGGAGCAAATTTCGTCATGTTGCGGACATATCTACTTTTGCTTCCGCTGCTGATATTGCCGGTCTGCCTTTCGTCCGTCATTCCGGCAAATTCGGATGTAAAATGTCCTGAACGACCGGCATGTCGTGGCTGTGGTTGCAAGGGTGGGCCAGGCTATCGTGGGCCCGACGGCAAGTGTGTCGGTTTCAAGGACCTCAATGAGAAATGCGGAGCATATCCGCATCCGCGCTGTGTTTTCGAGAATGCGCCGGGGACCGGTGCCAACAGCTACTGCGCACTTCACTGAGATCGGAAAATTTCTTCAGGAAATAGCCCCGCGATGGCCTTCGGACTCTGGACAATGCCGGCAGGGCGTAATATTGAACCGCCGTCGCAGCGCAATGCGCGCGGCAAAGGGGTATAGCTCAGTTGGTAGAGCGGCGGTCTCCAAAACCGCAGGTCGGGGGTTCGAGCCCCTCTGCCCCTGCCATTTTCCCCACACGAGAAGCGCTATCCCTTAAAAGCCTCTTGCGCGTTGGGGGAATCGCAATTATGTAGAGCGGCAGACAGGCGGTGCGTGGAGCTGGCGAGCAGCTTTACGCGCCTTTGTTGCATGTGTGGAATACGGCAGCGATTCGCTAGGCCTATTTTGCATCCACCGGGTTGATCCGGGCGGTTACAAGATCCGGAGCAAATCCGGACGCTACAGAATAAAGAGCGGCATATGGCGTCGAAGACCACTAATCCATTTACGTTCCTGCAGCAGGTGCGGTCGGAAACTGCCAAAGTGACTTGGCCGTCGCGGCGCGAGACACTTATCTCGACCCTTATGGTTATCGCCTTTGCGGCGCTGGCTGCGATTTTCTTCTTTGCCGCTGACCAGTTGATGGCGTGGGCAATCGAGCTGATCCTGCAGATCGGCAGCTGAGCGCCACCAACGAACAGGAGTATTTTTTGAGATGACTGCGCGTTGGTACATCGTCCACGCTTATTCGAATTTCGAGAAGAAAGTTTCCGAATCGATCGAAGAGCAGGCTCGCCAGAAGGGCTTGAGCCACGAGATCGAGCAGGTTGTCGTTCCGACCGAGAAGGTTGTCGAGGTGCGTCGCGGTCGCAAGGTTGACGCCGAGCGCAAGTTCTTTCCCGGCTATGTCCTGGTGAAGGCCAATCTGACCGATGCCGTGTTCTCGATGATCAAGAACACGCCGAAGGTCACCGGCTTTCTTGGGGATTCCAAGCCGGTACCGATCACGCAGGCCGAAGCCGACCGTATCCTGAATCAGGTTCAGGAGGGTGTCGAGCGTCCGAAGCCTTCGATCAGCTTCGAGATCGGCGAGCAGGTGCGCGTCTCCGATGGTCCCTTCGCTTCCTTCAGCGGCTATGTGCAGGAAGTCGACGAGGAGCGTTCGCGCCTCAAGGTAGAGGTTTCGATCTTCGGGCGTGCAACGCCTGTGGATCTGGAATTCGATCAGGTCGAAAAGCTCTGATTGGATTGTCCGACCTCAGGTCGGGCTGAAACGGTGGAAGGTGGCTGCGGCTTTAGCCGGTTGCAGTGCAAGCCGAACCACCAAACTGCAACCGCCCCAACCGGAAACCGGTTGGGCAAATGATAGGGCAGATTAGAGATGGCTAAGAAAGTTGCAGGCCAGCTCAAGCTTCAGGTTCCCGCCGGGTCGGCTACGCCGTCGCCCCCGATCGGTCCTGCGCTTGGTCAGCGTGGCATCAACATCATGGAGTTCTGCAAGGCGTTCAATGCGCAAACGCAGGAAGCCGAGAAGGGTTCCCCGATTCCTGTAGTGATTACATACTATCAGGACAAATCCTTCACCTTCACCATGAAGACGCCGCCGGTGAGCTACTTCCTCAAGAAGGCCGCCAACCTGAAGTCCGGTTCCAAGGAGCCAGGCAAGGCTTCGGCAGGTCAGATTTCGCGGGACAAGGTGCGTGAGATCGCGGAAGCCAAGCTTAAGGATTTGAACGCGAATGATGTGGATGCGGCCATGCGTATGGTCGAAGGTTCCGCTCGTTCCATGGGCCTTGAAGTGGTGGGCTGAAGATATGGCGACGAAACTTGCAAAGCGCGTGGCCAAGAGCCGCGAAGGTATCGACCGCAACAAGCAGTACAGCCTTGATGAAGCCGTCGCGCTTCTGAAGGAGCGTGCGACCGCGAAGTTCGACGAGACCGTCGAAGTTGCGATGAATCTGGGCGTTGACCCGCGTCATGCCGACCAGATGGTCCGCGGCGTTGTGAACCTGCCGAACGGCACGGGCCGCAATGTACGTGTTGCCGTCTTCGCTCGCGGCGACAAGGCCGAGGAAGCAAAGGCTGCCGGTGCCGACATCGTGGGTGCGGAAGATCTGGTCGAAACCGTCCAGAAGGGCGAGATCGACTTTGATCGCTGCATTGCCACGCCTGACATGATGCCGCTGGTCGGTCGTCTTGGTAAGGTGCTTGGACCGCGCGGCATGATGCCGAACCCGAAGGTCGGTACGGTGACGCCGGATGTGGCTTCTGCCGTCAAGGCTTCCAAGGGCGGTGCCGTAGAGTTCCGCGTAGAGAAGGCCGGTATCGTTCATGCAGGCGTTGGCAAGGCTTCCTTCGATGCCAATGCGATCGCCGAGAACATCCGCGCTTTCGCTGATGCTGTGATCAAGGCCAAGCCTACGGGTGCGAAGGGCAACTACCTCAAGCGTGTTGCGCTCACCACCACGATGGGCCCGGGCCTCAAGATCGACCCGTCGACGCTCAGCGCGTCCTGATGAATTGCGGGGCCTCTCGCCCCGCCGAAGAATTCCGGGCCGGAAACGGCTCGGAATGTCAGAGGAAACTCTGGCAAATCCTGTCCGAGATTGCAGGCGGCTCGCCTTAATTCATATGGGCCTGCATGAGACGGGTGCGAACCGGATTTCGCCGCGCATGCGGCAAATGAAAGTTCGGACCGTGTATGCCTTTTGTCCTTGCGTCTTCGGGCGTGGCGAAAGGGGGCAGGATCCTCGAACGTCGTTCGGGTGATCCGATGGATGACCCGTTCGGCAAAAGGCAACCCGGCGGCTGGGTTCTACTCACCCGTCGTCAAATGGAGAAAGGCTGTGGAAAGAGCGGAAAAACGCGAATTCGTCACGAGCCTGAACGAGGTGTTTCAGAACACCGGTTCGGTCGTCGTGGCCCACTATGCCGGACTGACCGTCGCGCAGATGAACGATCTTCGTTCGAAGATGCGTGAGGCGGGCGGTACCGTCAAGGTCGCGAAGAACCGTCTTGCCAAGATCGCTCTTCAGGGAACGCCATCCGAGGGTATCCAGGCGCTGTTCGAAGGACAGACCTTGATCGCCTATTCGGATGATCCGGTTGCTGCTCCGAAGGTCGCCAACGATTTCGCCAAGGCCAATGACAAGCTTGTCATCCTCGGCGGTTCGATGGGTCCGACCGTGCTCGATGCTGATGGTGTGAAGGCTCTGGCCACCATGCCGTCGCTGGACGAGCTCAGGGCGAAGATTGTCGGCATGATCAATACGCCGGCAACCCGGATTGCACAGGTCGTCAACGCACCGGCAGGAAATCTTGCCCGCGTGTTCGGCGCCTATTCCCGGAAGGACGAGGCGGCGTGAGGCCGTTCCTCAATCAATACACGAAGTTCGAACTTTTAAAGGAAGTGAAAAATGGCTGATCTCGAAAAGATCGTTGAAGACCTTTCGAACCTGACCGTCCTCGAGGCGGCTGAGCTCTCGAAGATGCTCGAAGAGAAGTGGGGCGTTTCTGCCGCTGCTCCTGTTGCAGTTGCTGCTGCTGGTGGCGCTGCTGCCGGCGGTGAAGCTGCTGAAGAGAAGACCGAGTTTGACGTGATCCTCACCGATGCCGGTGCACAGAAGATCAACGTCATCAAGGAAGTCCGTGGCATCACCGGCCTGGGCCTGAAGGAAGCGAAGGACCTCGTTGAGGGCGCTCCGAAGGCAATCAAGGAAGGCGTTGCCAAGGACGAAGCTGAGAAGATCAAGAGCCAGCTCGAAGGTGCCGGCGCCAAGGTCGAGCTCAAGTAATATGGATGCGGCCTGCGGAAACTCTTCCGCGGGCCGCGCCCATTGACGTTTTACGGAAGCCTCTTTCCCAAAGGCCGGACCAACGGCCTTTGGGAAACGGGTTTTCACCCGTTTTGATCAGCCGTCACAGACGGCGCGGACGATGGCAGGCAAGCCAGGCAGGCAAGGAGCGACGATGGCCCAGACCCTCACATTCAACGGTCGCAGGCGCGTACGCAAATTTTTCGGTAACATTCCGGAAGTTGCGGAGATGCCCAACCTCATCGAGGTTCAGAAGGCATCATATGATCAGTTTCTCATGGTGGACGAGCCGGAGGGCGGACGTGCGGATGAAGGTCTGCAGTCGGTCTTCAAATCGGTTTTCCCGATCCAGGATTTTGCCGGTACGGCGATGCTCGAATTCGTCAAATACGAATTCGAGGCCCCCAAGTTCGACGTTGACGAGTGCCGCCAGCGCGACCTCACCTATGCAGCGCCGCTCAAGGTGACGCTGCGCCTCATCGTTTTCGATGTGGACGAGGACACGGGCGCGAAGTCCATCAAGGACATCAAGGAGCAGGATGTCTATATGGGCGACATGCCGCTCATGACGGACAACGGCACCTTCATCATCAACGGTACCGAGCGCGTGATCGTGTCGCAGATGCACCGCTCGCCGGGCGTCTTCTTCGATCACGACAAGGGCAAGTCCCATTCCTCGGGCAAGCTGCTTTTCGCCGCTCGCGTGATTCCGTATCGTGGTTCCTGGCTCGACATCGAATTCGATGCCAAGGACGTGGTGCATGCACGTATCGACCGTCGCCGCAAGATTCCAGCGACATCGCTTCTGATGGCGCTTGGCATGGATTCGGAAGAAATCCTGTCGACCTTCTACAACCAGCTGACCTTCCGTCGCGACAAGGATGGCTGGCGCATTCCCTTCTCCGCCGACCGTTTCCGCGGCATCAAGGCAACGACCGACATGGTCGATGCCGATACGGGCGAGGTTGTTGTCGAGGCGGGCAAGAAGATCACCGCACGTCAGGCACGTCAGCTGGAAGAGAAGGGCCTGAAGGCCATTCGCGCCACCGAGGAAGACCTTCTTGGCAACTATCTCGCCGAGGATATCGTCAATCCGATGACGGGTGAGATCTTCCTCGAGGCCGGTGACGAAATCGACGACAAGACCCTCAAGGTCCTGCTCGAGACGGGTGAGGAAGAGGTTCATTTCCTCGACATCGACCACGTGAATATCGGCGGTTACATCCGCAACACGCTGGTTGCCGACAAGAACGAGAGCCGCCAGGACGCGCTGTTCGACATCTACCGTGTGATGCGCCCGGGCGAGCCGCCGACGCTCGAGACGGCAGAGGCGATGTTCAACTCGCTGTTCTTCGACGCAGAACGTTATGACCTTTCGGCAGTCGGTCGCGTGAAGATGAACATGCGTCTGGGCGTCGAGTGCCCGGATACGGTTCGTGTCCTTCGCAAGGAAGACATCGTTGAAGTCGTGCGTACGCTTGTAGAACTGCGCGATGGCAAGGGCGAGATCGACGATATCGACAATCTCGGCAACCGCCGTGTGCGTTCGGTCGGCGAGCTAATGGAGAACCAGTATCGTCTGGGTCTGCTGCGCATGGAGCGCGCGATCAAGGAGCGCATGTCTTCGATCGAGATCGACACGGTCATGCCGCAGGATCTCATCAATGCGAAGCCTGCCGCTGCTGCCGTTCGCGAGTTCTTCTCGTCCTCGCAGCTCTCGCAGTTCATGGATCAGACGAATCCGCTGTCCGAAATCACGCATAAGCGCCGCCTGTCGGCACTTGGACCGGGTGGTCTGACGCGTGAGCGTGCAGGTTTCGAGGTACGCGACGTTCACCCGACCCATTACGGCCGTATCTGCCCGATCGAGACGCCGGAAGGCCCGAATATCGGTCTGATCAACTCGCTTGCCACCTTCGCCCGCGTCAACAAATATGGCTTCATCGAAAGCCCGTATCGCAAGATCGTTGACGGCAAGGTCACGCAGGACGTGGTCTATCTCTCAGCCATGGAAGAGGCCAAGCACTATGTGGCTCAGGCCAATGCCTCGCTGAACGACGATGGCACTTTCGCCGATGAGTTCGTGATCTGCCGCCACTCCGGCGAAGTGCTCATGACACCGCGTGAGAATGTCGACCTCATGGACGTTTCGCCGAAGCAGCTCGTTTCGGTTGCGGCCGCGCTCATTCCGTTCCTCGAGAACGATGACGCCAACCGCGCGCTCATGGGTTCGAACATGCAGCGTCAGGCCGTGCCACTGGTTCGTGCAGAGGCACCGTTTGTCGGTACCGGTATGGAGCCCATCGTGGCACGCGATTCCGGTGCTGCGATTGCTGCACGCCGCACGGGTGTGGTCGATCAGGTGGATGCGACCCGTATCGTTATCCGCGCGACCGAAGATGTCGATGCTTCCCAGTCGGGCGTGGACATCTATCGCCTGATGAAGTTCCAGCGTTCCAACCAGAACACCTGCGTCAACCAGCGTCCGCTGGTTCGCGTTGGCGATCATGTGAACAAGGGCGACATCATCGCAGACGGTCCGTCGACCGATCTCGGTGATCTGGCTCTGGGCCGCAACGTGCTCGTCGCGTTCATGCCCTGGAACGGCTACAACTACGAGGACTCCATCCTCCTGTCCGAACGTATCGTTCGCGATGACATCTTCACCTCGATCCATATCGAGGAATTCGAGGTCATGGCTCGCGACACCAAGCTTGGACCGGAAGAGATCACCCGCGACATCCCGAATGTCTCGGAAGAAGCTCTCAAGAACCTGGATGAGGCCGGCATCACCTATATCGGTGCCGAGGTTCAGCCAGGCGATATCCTGGTGGGCAAGATCACTCCGAAGGGTGAGAGCCCAATGACGCCGGAAGAGAAGCTTCTGCGCGCCATCTTCGGTGAGAAGGCATCGGATGTGCGTGACACCTCCATGCGTATGCCGCCCGGCACCTATGGTACCGTTGTCGAGGTTCGCGTCTTCAATCGCCACGGCGTTGAGAAGGACGAGCGCGCGATGGCCATCGAGCGCGAAGAGATCGAACGTCTTGCAAAGGACCGCGATGACGAGCAGTCGATCCTCGACCGCAACGTCTACTCACGCCTTGCAGAGATGCTCGATGGCAAGTCGGCTATTGCCGGACCGAAGGGCTTCAAGAAGGGCACGACGGTTACTTCGGAGATCCTTGAGGAATATCCGCGTTCGCAGTGGTGGCAGTTCGCCGTTGAGGACGAGAAGCAGCAGAGCGAGCTTGAGGCTCTTCGTGCACAGTACGACGAGTCCAAGAGCCAGCTCGAGCATCGCTTCATGGACAAGGTCGAGAAGGTCCAGCGCGGTGACGAGATGCCTCCGGGCGTCATGAAGATGGTCAAGGTCTTCGTCGCCGTAAAGCGCAAGATGCAGCCCGGCGACAAGATGGCTGGCCGTCATGGCAACAAGGGTGTCGTGTCGCGCATCGTTCCTGTCGAGGACATGCCGTTCCTCGAAGACGGCACGCATGCAGACATCGTTTTGAACCCGCTTGGCGTGCCTTCGCGCATGAATGTCGGACAGATCCTCGAGACGCATCTCGGCTGGGCCTGTGCCGGCATGGGCAAGAAGATCGGCGATCTGATCGAAGCCTACAAGGAAAGCGGCGACATCAAGCCGCTGCGCGAGACGATCGAAAGCGTCATTCCTGACAATGACCGCAACGAGCCGGTCCGTCAGTATGACGACGAGAGCATCGTGCGCCTTGGCGAGCAGATGAAGCGCGGTGTCTCCATTGCGACGCCGGTCTTCGACGGTGCGCATGAAGCGGACGTCAACGAGATGCTGGAACAGGCGGGTCTGCATTCGAGCGGACAGTCCCAGCTCTATGACGGCCGTACGGGTGAGCCATTCGACCGCAAGGTCACGATGGGCTACATCTACATGCTGAAGCTGCATCACCTTGTCGATGACAAGATCCATGCTCGCTCGATCGGTCCATACTCGCTCGTCACCCAGCAGCCGCTTGGTGGTAAGGCGCAGTTCGGTGGTCAGCGCTTCGGTGAGATGGAGGTCTGGGCACTTGAAGCCTACGGTGCGGCCTATACCTTGCAGGAGATGCTGACCGTCAAGTCGGATGACGTGGCCGGTCGTACCAAGGTGTATGAGGCGATCGTGCGTGGTGATGACACGTTCGAGGCAGGCATTCCCGAGAGCTTCAACGTTCTCGTCAAGGAAATGCGTTCGCTTGGCCTCAATGTCGAGTTGGAAAACTCGGGCTTCAGCACCAGCCAGGCACAGGAACTGCCGGACGCTGCCGAATAAGGATTGGGCGCCGCGAGCCTTCTCGCGGCGCCATCGCCCTTCGCAAGGGCTGGCCTTTGGCCAAGGGAATTGGACCGGTGAGGCGGTGGCGGCCGTCAGCACCGCAGATGACAAGGGACAAAGCGTCCCGCAAAGGAGATCGGCATGAACCAAGAGGTCATGAATCTTTTCAACCCTCAGGCGCCGGCACAGACATTCGATTCAATCCGGATCTCGCTCGCGAGCCCGGAAAAGATCCTGTCCTGGTCTTTCGGTGAGATCAAAAAGCCCGAAACCATCAATTACCGTACGTTCAAACCAGAACGTGACGGTCTTTTCTGCTCGCGTATCTTCGGTCCCATGAAGGACTACGAGTGCTTGTGCGGCAAGTACAAGCGCATGAAGTACAAGGGCGTCATCTGTGAGAAGTGCGGCGTCGAAGTCACGCTTTCGCGTGTGCGTCGTGAGCGCATGGGCCATATCGAGCTTGCCGCACCGGTTGCTCACATCTGGTTCCTGAAGTCGCTGCCTTCGCGCATCGGTACGCTGCTCGACATGACGCTCAAGGACATTGAGCGCGTTCTCTATTTCGAGAACTACATCGTGACCGAGCCGGGCCTGACGGCTCTGAAGGAAAACCAGCTTCTTTCCGAAGAAGAGTACATGCTCGCCGTTGACGAGTATGGCGAGGATTCCTTCACCGCAATGATCGGTGCCGAGGCGATCCATCATCTTCTGGAATCGATGGAACTGGAGAAGATCGCGGGCGACCTGCGTTCCGAACTTGCTTCAACGACGTCCGAACTGAAGCAGAAGAAGCTTCTCAAGCGCCTCAAGGTCGTCGAGAACTTCCTGGAATCCGGCAATCGTCCCGAGTGGATGATCATGAAGATCGTTCCGGTGATCCCGCCGGATCTGCGTCCGCTCGTACCGCTGGACGGCGGTCGTTTCGCGACGTCCGATCTGAACGATCTCTATCGCCGCGTGATCAACCGTAACAACCGTCTGAAGCGCCTGATCGAGCTTCGTGCGCCGGGCATCATCATCCGCAACGAGAAGCGCATGCTTCAGGAGGCGGTTGATGCGCTGTTCGACAATGGTCGTCGCGGTCGCGTCATCACCGGTGCCAACAAGCGTCCGCTGAAGTCGCTCTCCGACATGCTCAAGGGCAAGCAGGGTCGCTTCCGCCAGAACCTGCTTGGCAAGCGCGTCGACTATTCCGGCCGTTCGGTCATCGTGACCGGTCCGGAACTCAAGCTGCACCAGTGCGGCCTGCCGAAGAAGATGGCGCTCGAGCTCTTCAAGCCCTTCATCTATGCCCGTCTTGACGCCAAGGGATACTCCTCGACCGTCAAGCAGGCCAAGAAGCTGGTCGAGAAGGAAAAGCCGGAAGTCTGGGATATCCTTGATGAGGTGATCCGCGAGCATCCGGTTCTCCTGAACCGCGCGCCCACGCTTCACCGTCTCGGCATCCAGGCGTTCGAGCCTGTGCTGATCGAAGGCAAGGCCATCCAGCTGCATCCGCTCGTCTGTACGGCATTCAATGCCGACTTCGACGGTGACCAGATGGCTGTTCACGTGCCGCTGTCGCTCGAAGCGCAGCTTGAAGCACGCGTTCTCATGATGTCGACGAACAACATCCTGCATCCGGCTTCGGGCGCACCGATCATTGTTCCGTCGCAGGATATGGTTCTGGGTCTCTATTACCTGTCCATCATGAACCAGAACGAGCCGGGCGAGGGGATGGCATTCGCCGATATGGGCGAGCTGCACCACGCGCTAGAGAACAAGGTCGTCACGCTTCACACGAAGATCAAGGGCCGGTTCAAGACGGTTGACGAGAACGGCAATCCGGTCTCGCAGATCCATGAGACCACGCCTGGCCGCATGATCATCGGCGAACTTCTGCCGAAGAACCACAATGTTCCCTTCGACATCTGCAATCAGGAGATGACGAAGAAGAACATCTCCAAGATGATCGACACGGTCTATCGTCACTGCGGTCAGAAAGAGACGGTTATCTTCTGTGACCGTGTCATGCAGCTTGGCTTCGGCCATGCATGCCGCGCGGGCATCTCCTTCGGCAAGGATGACATGGTCATTCCGGATACCAAGGAGAAGCTGGTCTCCGAGACCGAGGCGCTCGCGAAGGAATATGAGCAGCAGTACAATGACGGTCTGATCACTCAGGGCGAGAAGTACAACAAGGTCGTCGACGCCTGGGCCAAGTGCTCGGAGAAGGTCGCCGACGAGATGATGAAGCGCATCAAGGCTATCGAGTTTGACGAGAACGGTCGTCAGAAGCAGATGAACTCCATCTACATGATGTCCCACTCCGGTGCCCGTGGTTCGCCGGCGCAGATGCGCCAGCTCGGCGGCATGCGCGGCCTCATGGCCCGTCCGGATGGCTCCATCATCGAGACGCCGATCATCTCGAACTTCAAGGAAGGCCTGACCGTGATGGAGTACTTCAACTCCACCCACGGCGCACGCAAGGGTCTTGCCGATACCGCTCTGAAGACGGCAAACTCGGGTTATCTTACCCGCCGCCTCGTCGACGTTGCGCAGGATTGCATCGTCGTCACGCCGGACTGCGGTACCGAGAAGGGCCTGACCATGCAGCCCATAGTGGATGCCGGTCAGGTGGTTGCCTCCATCGGCCAGCGCGTTCTCGGTCGCACCTCGCTTGACGACATTCTGCATCCGGCAACGGGTGACGTGCTCGTCAAGGCAGGCACACTCATCGACGAGCGCGATGTCGAAGCCATCGAGACCGCAGGCGTCCAGTCGGTCCGCATTCGTTCCGCACTGACCTGCGAAGTGCGCAACGGTGTCTGCGCGGTCTGCTACGGCCGTGACCTTGCACGCGGCACGCCGGTCAATATCGGTGAGGCTGTCGGTGTCATCGCCGCCCAGTCCATCGGTGAGCCCGGCACCCAGCTGACCATGCGTACCTTCCACGTTGGTGGTACGGCACAGGTCGTGAACCAGTCCTTCCTCGAGGCTTCCTTCGAGGGTACGGTCAAGATCCGCAACCGCAATGTTGTCCGCAACTCCGAGGGCCACCTCGTTGTCATGGGCCGCAACATGGCCGTTCTGATCATGGACGAGCAGGGCGCAGAGCGTGCCTCGCACCGACTGACCTATGGTTCGCGTCTGTATGTCGACGACGGCGACAAGGTGAAGCGCGGTCAGCGTATCGCCGAGTGGGATCCCTATACCCGCCCGATGCTCACCGAGGTCGAGGGTACGGTTGCGTTCGAGGATCTGGTGGATGGTGTTTCCGTTCAGGAGACGACCGACGAATCCACCGGCATCACGAAGCGTGAGGTCATCGACTGGCGTTCGACGCCACGCGGTACCGATCTCAAGCCGGCCATGACGATCCTCGACTCCAAGGGCAAGGTCGCAAAGCTCGCCCGTGGCGGTGATGCGCGGTTCCTGCTCTCGGTTGAGACCATCCTTTCGGTCGAGCCTGGTGCAAAGGTTGCGCCTGGTGACGTGATCGCGCGTATTCCGACGGAAAGTGCCCGTACCAAGGACATCACCGGTGGTCTGCCGCGTGTTGCCGAACTGTTCGAGGCACGTCGTCCGAAGGATCACGCGATCATCGCCGAGATCGACGGTACTGTCCGGTTCGGCCGGGATTACAAGAACAAGCGCCGCATCATCATCGAGCCACATGACTCGACCCAGGAGCCTGTTGAATATCTGATCCCGAAGGGCAAGCCGTTCCATCTGCAGGATGGTGACCAGATCGAGAAGGGTGACTACATCCTCGACGGCAACCCGGCACCGCATGACATCCTGGCGATCAAGGGCGTGGAGGCTCTGGCTTCCTACCTCGTCAACGAGATCCAGGAAGTCTATCGACTGCAGGGCGTGCTGATCAACGACAAGCACATCGAGGTGATCGTTCGCCAGATGCTGCAGAAAATCGAGGTGACGGCACAGGGCGACTCGACCTATATCCCCGGCGATCACGTCGACTCCGTCGAATTCGACGAGGTCAACGAGCGTCTGGTGGAAGAGGGCAAGAAGCCTGCCGAAGGTCAGCCGGTTCTGCTCGGTATCACCAAGGCATCGCTGCAGACGCCGTCCTTCATCTCGGCCGCTTCGTTCCAGGAGACCACGCGTGTCCTTACCGAGGCTGCAGTCGCCGGCAAGATCGACACCCTGCAGGGTCTGAAGGAAAACGTGATCGTGGGCCGCCTGATCCCGGCTGGTACCGGTGGTGCCATGAGCCAGGTCCGTCGCATCGCACGTTCGCGTGACGACCTGATCCTCGACGAGCGTCGCAAGACGTCGGGTGCAGAAAGTGCCGACCCGATGCTTGCCGACATGTCGGGCGCACAGTCCGGGGCTGCCGAATAATAGGCAGCTCAGCGAGCTACAAATCAAAAGGCCGCCGGAGCTTTGCTTCGGCGGCCTTTTTCATTGGTCGGCAGTTCGAGCCGGTCTGTGGCGCGCTGGCTATTCGTCGTCGTCGAAGGTAACGATCGCGATCTCGCCCTCGGTAGCTCCTTGCCAGGCAGACTGGTGGGGTTCTTCATCCGGTGGGCCTTCCATCTCGCCGATCTGATCAAGCTCGGCTTCCGCATAGCCCTCCTCGGAGAGCGCTTCGAGGGCCATGCGAACGGCGGTGTCTTCATCTGGCGCCATGAGGAGGATGTGGACACCCTCGGGCTTCTTGCTGCCTTCACGCCAGGCGCGACCGACAATGATGCTGACGGGGTGGATGTCCTGTTCTTCCATACGTGATTCTGCCTTTTCATATTCGCGGCGATTCTCAGGCCCTACGGCCGGGCTCATTTCAGGCATATAGCGGCTGATCTGAAGTTAAAAGGGCAGGGCGGCAGGCTTGAGGGGTTAAAAAAGTGCTAATTTGCGCCAGGCAGGCTGGAATTATCGTCTTCCCATAACGATATCAGGCGCGACGGGGTTGACGATTGGCGATGTTAAGCGTAATACCCGCCTCGTCTGAGCCGATGTGAGGCTTTCCATTTTCAGAGCGACGCGCTCCGAAGCTGGCCTCAAACAGGGTTCGTTTTTACGAGCGACAGACCATCCGGCGCATGAAGCGGGCAACTGCTTCCTCTGCTTTTGTTCGGGCGAGACCGTGTATCACGGTTTGCGGCCCGAATTTGCGTATGGTCACCTGGCGCTTGGAGTTAGCGAACCCGTTCGCAAGAGACACGAGATTTGTAACAAGGGAAGGTTTGATGCCGACCGTAAGCCAGCTGATCCGCAAGCCGCGCCAAGCGCCGGTGAAGCGTAATAAGGTTCCCGCCATGCAGGCAAACCCGCAGAAGCGGGGCGTTTGCACGCGCGTTTATACGACTTCGCCTAAGAAGCCCAACTCGGCAATGCGCAAGGTCGCAAAGATCCGGCTCGCCAATGGCTTCGAGGTGATTGGTTATATTCCCGGTGAGGGTCATAACCTTCAGGAGCACTCCGTGGTCATGATCCGCGGCGGTCGCGTGAAGGATCTTCCGGGCGTTCGCTACCACATCATCCGTGGTGTGCTCGATACGCAGGGCGTGAAGAGCCGCAAGCAGCGCCGCTCCAAATATGGCGCCAAGCGTCCGAAGTAAGGTTGTCCGGCGCTGGTGCCTCATGGCGCCAGGCTACGAAGGTGAGAGACGAAAGATATGTCCCGACGTCACCGTGCAGAAAAGCGCGAGATCAACCCGGATCCGAAATTCGGCGATGTGGTTGTGACCAAGTTCATGAACGCCATCATGCTCGACGGCAAGAAGTCTGCTGCTGAGCGTATTGTTTACGGCGCATTCGACAGCGTTGAAGAGAAGATGAAGCAGGAGCCTGTCGCCATCTTCCATCAGGCGCTCGACAATGTTGCGCCGCATGTTGAGGTTCGCTCCCGCCGCGTTGGTGGTGCAACCTATCAGGTTCCGGTCGATGTTCGTCCTGAGCGCCGTCAGGCCCTGGCGATCCGCTGGCTGATTGCTGCTGCGCGCAAGCGCAATGAGACGACCATGGTTGATCGCCTGTCGGGTGAGCTGCTTGACGCTGCCAATAATCGCGGTACCGCCGTGAAGAAGCGTGAAGACACCCACAAGATGGCTGAGGCCAACCGCGCATTCTCGCATTACCGCTGGTAATGACGGGCACGGATTGAAGAGGTAACGACGATGGCCCGCGAATATAAGCTCGAAGATTACCGTAATTTCGGTATCATGGCGCATATCGACGCCGGTAAGACGACGACGACCGAGCGCATCCTGTTCTACACGGGTAAGTCGCACAAGATCGGTGAAGTTCATGATGGTGCAGCCACCATGGACTGGATGGAGCAGGAGCAGGAGCGTGGCATCACGATCACCTCTGCTGCTACGACCACCTTCTGGGAAGGCCGTGACGGCAAGAAGCGCCGTTTCAACATCATTGATACGCCCGGACACGTTGACTTCACCATCGAAGTCGAGCGCTCCCTGCGCGTTCTCGACGGTGCCATCGCTCTTCTCGATGCGAATGCCGGTGTCGAGCCGCAGACGGAGACCGTCTGGCGCCAGGCCGACAAGTATCATGTCCCGCGCATGATCTTTTGTAACAAGATGGACAAGATCGGTGCGGACTTCTATCGCTCCGCCGAGATGGTCAAGTCGCGTCTTGGTGCAACGCCTGTTGTGATGCAGCTGCCGATCGGCGCTGAAAACGACTTCGCCGGCGTTATCGACCTGATCGAGATGAAGGCCCTTGTGTGGCAGTCCGAAAATCTCGGCGCCGCCTGGGATATCGTCGAGATCCCGGCCGACATGCAGGCCAAGGCTGAAGAGTATCGCGAGCAGCTGATCGAGACGGCTGTCGAGATGGATGAAGCCGCGATGGAGCGTTATCTGGAAGGCGAAATGCCCTCCAATGACGAACTGCGCAAGCTGATCCGCAAGGGCACCATCGAGGTCAAGTTCTTCCCGATGTTCTGTGGCTCTGCCTTCAAGAACAAGGGTGTTCAGCCGCTTCTCGACGGTGTTGTGGACTTCCTGCCTTCTCCGCTCGAAGTTCCGGCCATCAAGGGTGTTGATCCCAAGACCGAGGGCGAGATCTCCCGCAAGTCCTCTGATGAAGAGCCGCTTTCCATGCTGGCCTTCAAGATCATGAACGACCCGTTCGTTGGCTCGCTGACCTTCTGCCGCATCTATTCCGGTGTTCTGAACAAGGGCGTTTCGCTCCAGAACACGGTCAAGGACAAGCGCGAGCGTATCGGCCGCATGCTGCAGATGCACTCCAACTCCCGTTCGGATCTTGAAGTTGCATATGCCGGTGACATCGTTGCCCTGGCTGGCCTCAAGGAGACCACGACGGGTGATACGCTTTGCGATCCGCTGAAGCCGGTTATCCTCGAGCGCATGGAATTCCCCGATCCGGTCATCCAGATCGCGATCGAGCCGAAGACCAAGGGCGACCAGGAAAAGATGGGCCTCGCGCTCAACCGTCTGGCTGCAGAAGATCCGTCCTTCCGCGTCAAGTCCGACGAGGAATCCGGTCAGACCATCATCGCCGGCATGGGCGAGCTTCACCTCGACATCATCGTTGATCGTCTGAAGCGTGAGTTCAAGGTCGAAGCGAATGTTGGTGCGCCTCAGGTTGCTTACCGTGAGACCATCACCAAGGCAGCCGAGATCGACTACACCCACAAGAAGCAGTCGGGTGGTTCGGGTCAGTTCGCTCGCGTCAAGATCATCTTCGAGCCGAACACCGAGAGCGAAGAGTTCGAGTTCGAATCCAAGATTGTCGGTGGTTCCGTTCCCAAGGAATACATCCCCGGCGTTCAGAAGGGTATCGAGAGCGTTCTGTCTTCCGGTCCGGTTGCAGGCTTCCCGATGCTCGGCGTGAAGGCAACGCTCGTCGATGGTGCCTACCATGACGTAGACTCCAGCGTTCTCGCCTTCGAAATCGCGGCACGTGCTGCCTTCCGTGAGGGTGCTCAGAAGGCTGGTGCACAGCTTCTCGAGCCGATCATGAAGGTCGAGGTCGTGACGCCTGAGGAATATGTGGGCAGCGTGATCGGTGACCTGAATGGCCGTCGTGGCCAGATTCAGGGCCAGGAACCACGCGGCATCGCCACCGTGATCAACGCGATGGTGCCGCTGGCCAACATGTTCAAATACGTGGACAACCTGCGTTCGATGTCTCAGGGCCGCGCCCAGTACACGATGCAGTTCGACCACTACGAGCCGGTGCCGACCGCAGTGGCTCAGGAAATCCAGAAGAAATACGCGTAAGCCTCAGGCGCGCGCCAGTAACACAGGCCTGTAAAAGGCAAGAAAGAAACGGAGACCTCACATGGCCAAAGGTAAATTTGAGCGTACGAAGCCGCATGTGAACATCGGGACGATCGGTCACGTCGACCACGGCAAGACGTCTCTGACGGCCGCGATCACCAAGTATTTTGGTGAATTCCGCGCCTATGACCAGATCGATGGTGCACCTGAAGAGAAGGCACGCGGTATCACGATCTCGACGGCGCACGTCGAGTACGAGACGGAAGCGCGTCACTACGCTCACGTCGACTGCCCGGGCCACGCCGACTATGTGAAGAACATGATCACCGGTGCGGCACAGATGGACGGCGCGATCCTGGTTTGCTCGGCCGCTGACGGCCCGATGCCGCAGACCCGCGAGCACATCCTTCTTGCCCGTCAGGTTGGCGTTCCGGCCATCGTTGTCTTCCTGAACAAGGTTGACCAGGTTGACGATGCCGAGCTTCTCGAGCTGGTTGAGCTTGAGGTTCGCGAGCTTCTGTCGTCCTACGACTTCCCCGGCGACGACATTCCGATTGTCAAGGGTTCGGCTCTTGCTGCTCTCGAAGACTCCAACAAGGAGATCGGTGAAGACGCAATCCGCGCTCTGATGAAGGAAGTCGACGCCTACATCCCGACGCCTGAGCGTCCGGTTGACCAGCCCTTCCTGATGCCGATCGAAGACGTCTTCTCGATCTCCGGCCGTGGTACGGTTGTGACCGGTCGTGTCGAGCGCGGCATCATCAAGGTTGGCGAGGAAGTCGAGATCGTCGGCATCCGCGACACCACGAAGACGACGGTTACGGGCGTCGAGATGTTCCGCAAGCTGCTCGACCAGGGCCAGGCCGGCGACAATATCGGTGCTCTGATCCGCGGTATCGACCGTGAGGGCGTTGAGCGCGGCCAGGTTCTTTGCAAGCCGGGTTCTGTTACCCCGCACACGAAGTTCAAGGCAGAAGCCTACATCCTGACCAAGGAAGAGGGTGGCCGTCACACGCCGTTCTTCACCAACTACCGTCCGCAGTTCTACTTCCGCACGACGGACGTGACCGGTGTTGTTTCGCTGCCGGAAGGCACGGAAATGGTGATGCCTGGCGACAATGTGACCGTTGACGTCGAGCTGATCGTGCCGATCGCCATGGAAGAGAAGCTGCGCTTCGCTATCCGTGAAGGCGGCCGCACCGTCGGTGCCGGCATCGTGGCATCCATCACCGAGTAATCTGGGGCAGCATCCGGCGCGGCGCGGCAGAAGCCCGCGCCGCAGCGGAGAAGGAAACGAAGAATGATGAACGGACAAAATATCCGTATCCGCCTCAAGGCTTTCGATCACCGGGTGCTCGATTCCTCGACCCGCGAGATCGTGTCTACGGCAAAGCGCACTGGTGCGAATGTGCGTGGGCCCATCCCGCTGCCGACGCGCATCGAGAAGTTCACGGTGAACCGTTCGCCGCATATCGACAAGAAGAGCCGTGAGCAGTTCGAAATGCGCACGCATAAGCGTCTTCTGGATATCGTCGATCCAACCCCGCAGACGGTCGACGCGCTTATGAAGCTCGATCTGGCTGCCGGCGTGGACGTCGAGATCAAGTTGTAGGCGGAAGACATTAGGTGAGGAACCCGCGATAGGTTGCTTGAAGCAGCCGGAGGCGGGAACCCTGAAAGGAAATCGAACCGATGCGTTCAGGTGTTATCGCACAGAAGATCGGGATGACGCGCGTCTACAACGAGGCGGGCGAGCATATCCCTGTCACGGTGTTGCGCATGGAAAACTGCCAGGTCGTCGCGCAGCGTACCGAGGAGAAGAATGGCTATACGGCTGTTCAGCTCGGTGTAGGACTGGCCAAGGTGAAGAACACGTCGAAGGCAATGCGTGGTCATTTCGCCACGGCCTCCGTCGAGCCCAAGGCCAAGCTGGCCGAGTTCCGGGTAAGCCCCGACAACCTTCTTGAGGTTGGTGCAGAGATCACTGCCGAGCACTTCGTTGCCGGCCAGAAGGTTGATGTCACCGGTACCTCGATCGGTAAGGGCTTCCAGGGTGTCATGAAGCGCCACAATTTCGGTGGTGGTCGCGCAACCCATGGTAACTCGGTATCGCACCGTTCGCATGGTTCGACCGGTCAGCGTCAGGATCCGGGCAAGGTTTTCAAGGGCAAGAAGATGGCCGGTCACATGGGTTCCACCCGCGTGACGACCCAGAACCTTGAAATCGTCTCCACGGATACCGAGCGCGGTCTGATCCTCGTTCGCGGTGCTGTTCCCGGCTCCAAGGGCGCTTGGATCGTGGTTCGTGACGCGGTGAAGGCGCCGCTGCCCGAGAACGCTCCGGTTCCGGCTGCCATCCGTGCTGCAGGCAATTCGAATTCGGCTGAGAATGCCGGTGCCAGCGAGGGTGCAGAATAATGGACGTCAAGGTAACAACACTCGCAGGCAAGGATGCCGGTAAGGTTGCTCTTTCCGATGCAATCTTCGGTCTTGATCCGCGCGAGGACATCATTCACCGCGTGATCCGCTGGCAGCTTGCCAAGCGTCAGCAGGGCACGCACAAGACCAAGGGCCGTGCAGAGATCGCACGCACCGGTGCGAAGATGTACCGCCAGAAGGGTACGGGCCGCGCTCGTCACTCGTCTGCTCGCGTACCGCAGTTCCGCGGCGGTGGTCGTGCTCATGGACCGGTTGTTCGCAGCCATGCACACGAGCTCCCCAAGAAGGTTCGTGCGCTTGGTCTGAAGCATGCACTGTCCGCCAAGGCTCGTGCAGATCAGATCATCGTGCTTGATGACCTGACCTTTGCCGACGGCAAGACCAAGGCTCTGGTCGACAGCTTTGCAAAGCTTGGTCTCTCCAATGCGCTGATGATCGGCGGCAACGAGATCGACGCCGGCTTCAAGCGGGCTGCAGCAAATATCCCGAATGTGGATGTTCTGCCGGTCCAGGGTATCAATGTTTACGACATTCTTCGTCGCGGCACGCTGGTGCTGTCGAAGTCGGCTGTCGAGGCACTCGAGGAGCGCTTCAAATGACGGATCTTCGCCATTACGACGTGATCGTCAGCCCGGCGATCACCGAGAAGACCACCATCGCCTCCGAAAACAACCAGGTTGTTTTCAATGTGGCGCCGAAGGCCACCAAGCCTGAAATCAAGGCTGCGGTTGAAGCTCTCTTCGGTGTGAAGGTGAAGGGTGTGAACACTCTTGTCCGCAAGGGCAAGGTCAAGCGGTTCCGCGGCACGATCGGCAGACAGAGCGACGTCAAGCGCGCAGTTGTCACGCTGGCCGAGGGCCATTCGATCGACATCGCGACAGGTCTTTGAGAGGCCCGGGGATTAGAACATGGCACTCAAGCACTTCAAACCGGTAACACCGGGCCAGCGTCAGCTGGTGATCGTCGACCGTTCGGGCCTCTACAAGGGCAAGCCCGTCAAGGGCCTGACCGAAGGTCTGACCTCCAAGGGCGGTCGCAACAATACGGGCCGTGTAACGGCTCGCTTCCAGGGTGGCGGTCACAAGCGCTCCTACCGTCTGATCGACTTCAAGCGTCGCAAGTTTGACGTTTCGGCGACTGTCGAGCGCATTGAATATGACCCGAACCGCACCGCGTTCATCGCGTTGGTTCGTTATGAGGACGGCGAGCTGTCCTACATCCTGGCTCCGCAGCGTCTTGCAGCCGGCGACAAGGTTATTGCCTCGTCCAAGGCCGTAGACGTGAAGCCCGGCAATGCCATGCCACTCGGCTCCATGCCGATCGGCACCATCGTCCATAATGTGGAGATGAAGGCAGGAAAGGGCGGCCAGATGGCACGTTCGGCTGGTGCTTATGCCCAGCTGGTTGGCCGTGATGATGGCATGGCGATCCTGCGCCTGAACTCCGGTGAGCAGCGCCTTGTATCCGGTAACTGCATGGCAACTGTCGGTGCAGTATCGAACCCGGATCATTCGAATGTGAGCCTCGGCAAAGCCGGCCGCAAGCGCTGGATGGGCAAGCGTCCGCATAACCGCGGTGTGACCATGAACCCGGTCGACCACCCGCATGGTGGTGGTGAAGGCCGTACTTCCGGCGGTCGTCACCCGGTTTCGCCATGGGGCAAGCCCACCAAGGGTGCGAAGACGCGGTCGAACAAGTCGACTGACAAGTTCATCATGCGCTCGCGCCATCAGCGCAAGTCTTAAGGAAAGGTAACGGCAAGTGTCCCGTTCAGTCTGGAAAGGTCCGTTCGTAGACGGTTTTCTGCTCAAGAAGGCAGAGAAGGTGCGCGAAAGTGGCCGCAAGGAAGTGATCAAGATGTGGAGCCGCCGCTCCACCATTCTGCCGCAGTTTGTTGGCCTTACCTTCGGTGTCTACAACGGCCAGAAGCATATCCCGGTCCTCGTCTCTGAAGAGATGGTCGGCCACAAATTCGGTGAATTTGCTCCATCCCGCACCTATTACGGCCACGGGGCGGACAAGAAGGCAAAGAGGAAGTAACGATGGGCAAAGCCAAAGCACCGCGCAGGCTTGCAGATAACGAGGCACGTGCCGTATTGCGCACGATCCGCGTCAGCCCTCAGAAGCTGAACCTCGTTGCTGCCATGATCCGCGGAAAGAAAGTGGCGAGCGCTCTCGCCGATCTGGAATTCTCGCGCAAGCGCATCGCCGGTACCGTCAAGAAGACGCTTGAATCGGCCATTGCAAATGCAGAGAACAATCACGATCTCGACGTGGATTCGCTGGTGGTGGCTGAGGCCTTTGTCGGCAAGTCGATGGTTCTTAAGCGTTTCCATGCACGCGGCCGTGGCCGTGGCAACCGGATCCTGAAGCCTTATTCGCACCTGACGATTGTCGTCCGCGAAGTCGAAGAACAAGTGGAGGCCGCCTGATGGGCCACAAAGTCAATCCGATCGGCCTGCGCCTCGGCATCAACCGGACCTGGGATTCCCGCTGGTTCGCGGACAATGCCGAATATGGCCAGCTCCTTCATGAGGATCTCAAGATCCGCAACTATATTCAGAAGGAACTGAAGCAGGCTGCCATTTCGAAGGTGGTCATCGAGCGTCCGCACAAAAAGTGCCGCGTCACGATCCATGCTGCCCGTCCAGGCCTGATCATCGGCAAGAAGGGCGCTGACATCGAAAAGCTGCGCCGCAAGCTGACCCAGATGACGAATGCGGAGACGCATCTCAACATCGTCGAGGTCCGCAAGCCCGAGATCGATGCCACGCTTGTTGCTCAGTCGATCGCACAGCAGCTCGAGCGCCGCGTTGCATTCCGTCGCGCCATGAAGCGTGCGGTTCAGTCGGCCATGCGTCTTGGTGCAGAAGGTATCCGTATCAACTGCTCGGGTCGTCTGGGCGGCGCGGAAATCGCCCGTATCGAATGGTACCGTGAAGGTCGCGTTCCGCTGCACACGCTGCGTGCGGATGTTGACTATGGCACGGCTGAAGCTAAGACGGCCTACGGCATTTGCGGCGTGAAGGTTTGGGTATTCAAGGGCGAGATCCTTGAGCATGACCCGATGGCTTCCGAGCGTCGTGCGGTCGAAGGCGACCAGGGTGGCAACAACCGCCGCCGTGAAAACGCCTGATAGCCGGGATTTTGGAGTAGAAAGATGCTGCAACCAAAGCGCACGAAATTCCGCAAGCAGTTCAAGGGCCGCATCCACGGCACTGCAAAGGGCGGCACGGAACTGAATTTCGGTTCCTTCGGCATCAAGGCCCTCGAGCCTGAGCGTGTAACCGCACGCCAGATCGAGGCAGCCCGCCGTGCGATCACGCGCTACATGAAGCGCCAGGGTCGTGTATGGATCCGCGTATTCCCGGATCTTCCGGTAACCTCCAAGCCCACGGAAGTCCGTATGGGTAAGGGTAAGGGTTCGGTCGATTACTGGGCAGCCCGCGTCAAGCCGGGTCGCGTGATGTTCGAGATCGACGGCGTGGGTATCGACGTGGCCCGTGAGGCGCTGCGCCTCGGTGCTGCCAAGCTCCCGGTCAAGACGCGCTTCGTACAGCGCATCGCAGAGTAGGAGACGGTTCATCATGAAGGCCGCAGACGTAAGGTCAATGACCCCTGATCAGCTCAATGACGAGCTGGCCAAGCTTAAGAAAGAGCAGTTCAACCTCCGCTTCCAGCGGGCGACGGGACAGCTCGAGAAAACCGCGCGCGTGAAGCAGGTTCGCCGTGACATTGCGCGTATCAAGACAATCGCCGCCGAGAAGTCGGCCGGCAACAACGCCTGAGGAAAGCGAACATGCCAAAGCGCGTTTTGCAGGGCACCGTGGTTAGCGACAAGGGCGACAAGACGATTGTCGTACGTGTCGAGCGCCGGTTCGCTCATCCGCTCTTGAAAAAGACCGTGCGCCGCTCCAAGCGGTACAA
Organism: Nitratireductor basaltis; assembly: GCF_000733725.1. Classification (NCBI taxonomy): domain Bacteria; kingdom Pseudomonadati; phylum Pseudomonadota; class Alphaproteobacteria; order Hyphomicrobiales; family Phyllobacteriaceae; genus Nitratireductor; species Nitratireductor basaltis. Next base: position 998,297 of record NZ_JMQM01000001.1, read on the forward strand.
GGCACATGACGAGAACAACGCTTTCAAGGTCGGCGACAAGGTGTCGATCGAAGAGACGCGTCCGATCTCGAAGGACAAGAGCTGGATCGTCGTTACCGAGAACCAGGCGCAATAATTATTGGAATATGCCGGGACTGCCGTTAAGAGCAGCTTCCCAGAAGAATTAGAAGGCGGCCAGTCATGATTCAGATGCAAACAAACCTCGATGTGGCGGATAATTCCGGCGCACGTCGTGTCATGTGCATCAAAGTGCTCGGCGGCTCGAAGCGGAAATATGCTTCGGTAGGCGACATCATCGTCGTCTCCGTGAAGGAAGCCATTCCGCGCGGCCGTGTGAAGAAGGGCGACGTTATGAAGGCGGTTGTGGTTCGCACCGCCAAGGATATCCGGCGCGCGGATGGCAGTGTCATCCGGTTTGACAACAACGCAGCCGTACTCGTCGACAATAAGAAAGAGCCTGTCGGTACCCGTATCTTCGGACCGGTTCCGCGTGAACTTCGCGCCAAGAACCACATGAAGATCATTTCGCTGGCGCCGGAAGTGCTCTAAGGAGGCCGGAGAAATGCAGAAGATCAAAAGAGGCGACCAGGTCGTCGTGCTCGCCGGCCGTGACAAGGGCCGCACGGGCGAAGTAATCAAGGTGATGCCGAAGGAAGACCAGGCTCTGGTCCGTGGCATTAATGTCGTTCGCCGTCACCAGAAACAGTCAGCGCAGCAGGAAGGCGGCATCATCTCCAAGGAGTCGCCGATCAACCTGTCCAACATCGCACTGGCCGATCCCAAGGATGGCAAGCCGACCCGTGTCGGTTTCCGTGTTGGCGATGACGGCAAGAAAGTGCGTGTCGCCAAGCGCTCGGGAGAAGTGATCGATGGCTAACGCGAACATCCAGCCACGTATGAAGAAGCGTTACGACGAAGTGATCCGCAAGGAGCTTCTCGAAACCTTCAACTACAAGAACGAGATGCAGATTCCGCGCCTCGACAAGATCGTCATCAATATTGGTGTCGGCGAGGCGACTGCAGACTCCAAGAAGCCTTCGGTTGCTGCTGAAGATCTGGCGCTCATCGCCGGTCAGAAGCCCGTGATCACCCGTGCCCGCAATTCGATTGCAGGCTTCAAGGTGCGCGAAGGCATGCCGATCGGCACCAAGGTGACGCTTCGCAAGGAGCGCATGTACGAGTTCCTGGATCGCCTCGTGAACATCGCGCTGCCGCGCGTTCGCGACTTCCGCGGGCTCAACCCGAAGAGCTTTGACGGCCGCGGCAACTATGCCATGGGCGTGAAGGAACACATCGTATTCCCCGAGATCAACTACGACAAGGTAGACCAGATCTGGGGTATGGACATCATCGTTTGTACGACTGCTGAAACCGACGACGAGGCACGGGCGCTGTTGAAGGCTTTCAACTTCCCGTTCCGGCAGTAACGGCAAGCGAGAACAAGGAAATATCCTATGGCTAAAGTTAGCGCAGTCGAGAAGAACAAGAAGCGCCGGGAGATGGTCGACCGCTATGCTGAAAAGCGTGCGGCACTCAAGGCCATCATCAAGGACCAGGACAAGCCGATTGAAGAGCGCTTCAAGGCGCAGCTCCAGTTGTCCGCGCTTCCGCGCAACTCGTCCAAAACCCGCATCCGCAACCGTTGCGACGTAACCGGCCGTCCGCGCGCCTATTACCGCAAGTTGAAGATGTCCCGTATCGCGCTTCGCGAGCTTGGCAATAACGGCCAGATTCCTGGTCTTGTGAAGTCGAGCTGGTAAGGGGGCTGAAGAAATGTCTGTGAATGATCCACTCGGCGATATGCTGACCCGCATCCGCAACGCGATTGGCCGCAAGAAGACGAAGGTCTCCACGCCGGCTTCCAAGTTGCGCGCGCGTGTGCTCGATGTCCTCAAGGCCGAGGGCTATATCCGTGACTACAGCCAGGTCGACTATGACAATGGCAAGTCGGAAATCGAGATTGAACTGAAGTATCATGAAGGCGCACCGGTCATCCGTGAGATTGCACGGGTTTCCAAGCCGGGCCGTCGCGTTTATGTGTCTGTGAAATCGATTCCCCAGGTTGCGAACGGTCTCGGTGTCGCCATCCTTTCAACGCCCAAGGGCGTGATGGCAGACCACGAGGCGCGCGAGCAGAATGTAGGTGGAGAGGTTCTCTGCCAGATCTTCTGATCGGGTGGTAACCACAACGGAACAGCGAGGACGAATAAATGTCTCGTATTGGCAAAAAGCCAGTCCCCGTACCGGAGGGCGTTACCGCCACCGTCGAGGGCAAGACTGTTACGGCCAAGGGGCCGAAGGGCGAACTCAAATTCGTCGTCAATGACGAAGTGCTCGTCAAGATGGAAGATGGCGCGGTTCAGGTTGATCCGCGCGACCAGTCCAAGCTTGCACGCTCCAAATGGGGCATGTCACGCACGCAGATCGCCAATATTCTCAATGGCGTGAAGACTGGTTTCGAGAAGAAGCTAGAGATTAACGGCGTTGGTTACCGTGCAGCCATGCAGGGTACCAAGCTGCAGCTTTCTCTGGGCTACAGCCACGAAGTGGTTTATGAAGCGCCGCAGGGTGTTTCCATTGCCGTGCCGAAGCCGACCGAGATCGTTGTCTCCGGCATCGACAAGCAGGCTGTTGGCCAGGTCGCGGCCGAGATCCGCGAATTTCGCTCTCCTGAGCCCTACAAGGGCAAGGGTGTCAAATACGCGGATGAGACGATCGTCCGTAAGGAAGGCAAGAAGAAGTAAGGATCGCAGGCAATGGTGTCGAAGGTATCCGTTAAGCGGCGCGCCGCGCGCGTTCGCCGTAAGCTTAAGGCGGTCGCCAACGGCCAGCCGAGGCTTTCCGTCTATCGTTCGTCGAAGAACATCTATGTTCAGGTTATTGACGATACGAAGGGTCACACGCTCGCAGCCGCGTCCACACTGGACAAGGATCTGCAGGGCAAGCTAAAGAGCGGCGCCGACACGGCTGCTGCTGCCGAAGTCGGCAAGCTTGTTGCTGAGCGTGCCAAGAAGGCTGGTGTAACGGCTGTGGTTTTTGACCGCGGACCATACATCTACCACGGCCGCGTCAAGGCGCTGGCTGATGCCGCCCGTGAGGGTGGTCTGGAGTTTTAACCTGTTCCGGGCGAATGCGCCCGGAGCTTTCCATCAATCCCGTGCTTCCGGAAAAGAAAAAGGACAAGGATAATGGCACAAGGCCGTAGGGACGACCGTCGCGACCGCGAAGAGCGCGATAGCGAATTCGTCGACAAGCTCGTTCACATCAATCGCGTTGCCAAGGTGGTCAAGGGTGGCCGTCGTTTTGGTTTCGCAGCACTCGTCGTCGTTGGCGACCAGAAGGGTCGCGTCGGCTTTGGCCACGGCAAGGCCCGTGAGGTGCCTGAGGCAATCCGCAAGGCAACCGAAAGCGCAAAGCGCGACATGATCTTTGTCCCGCTGCGTTCCGGTCGTACGCTGCATCACGACGTGAATGGCCGCCATGGCGCCGGCCGCGTTCTCCTGCGCGCTGCAAAGCCGGGTACCGGTATCATCGCCGGCGGTCCGATGCGTGCGGTTTTCGAGACGCTTGGTGTTCAGGACGTTGTCGCGAAGTCGATGGGTTCGTCCAACCCCTACAACATGGTTCGCGCTACCTTCGATGCCCTGAAGCATCAGATGCATCCGAAGGATGTGGCTGCACAGCGCGGCATCAAGTATTCCACCCTCCAGGCTCGTCGCGGCAACGCGGTCGCCGGGGAAGAATAAGGCTGGCAGATCGTCACTGGCCTTCCGGCTGGAACGATCAATGGCAAGGAATGATGGAAATGGCAGAGAAGAAGAAGGGCGCAACGATCACCGTTGAGCAGATCGGCAGCCCCATCCGCCGCCCGAAGGAACAGCGTGCAACGCTCGTTGGCCTGGGCCTGAACAAGATGCACCGTCGCTCTACGCTTGAGGACACGCCTTCGGTTCGCGGTATGATCGCGTCCGTTGCGCACCTCGTGCGTGTCGTGGACGAAGCCTGAGATCGAGGAGCTGATCATGAAACTCAATGAACTCAGGGACAATGAAGGTGCACACGTATCGCGCAAGCGCGTCGGTCGTGGCATCGGTTCGGGCCTCGGCAAGACCGGCGGCCGCGGTGTAAAGGGTCAGAAGTCGCGCTCCGGCGTGGCGATCAAGGGCTTCGAAGGCGGCCAGATGCCGCTTTACCGTCGCCTGCCCAAGCGCGGCTTCAAGAATATCTTCGGCAAGGACTTCAACGAGGTCTCGCTTGAGCGTCTCCAGGAGGCTGTTGACGCCAAGAAGCTGGACGAGAAGGCCACTGTCGATACGGAAGCTCTCATCAAGGCCGGCGTTGTTCGCCGCGCTCGCGATGGTGTGCGCATCCTCGGCAATGGTGAGCTCAAGGCGAAGCTGAACCTTGAAGTTGCCGGCGCAACCAAGTCTGCGATCGAGAAGATCGAGAAGGCTGGCGGTTCGGTCAAGGTCACCGCAAAAGCTGCGGAATAAGTGAATAGCTGCAGGCGGCGCGTCAGCGCCGCTTGCATCCGGTTGCGGCCGGGCCTATCTGGGGCCGGTAATGCATTGACGTTGCCGCGACGTCGAGGATGTCTCCGCCGCAATGGCGGTCATAGCCGGATGCCCCGGCGGATCTTCAAGCGCGGTCGTCACAAGACCAACCGTGCAGGAACCTGGTTACGCCCAGGCGCGTGACGAAGGGGAGAAGTTCTTAATGGCATCGGCAGCCGAACAACTTGCGTCCAATCTCAATTTCGCGGCCTTTGCCAAGGCAGAGGATCTGAAGAAGCGTATCTGGTTTACGCTTGGGGCTCTGCTTGTCTACAGGCTCGGCACCTATATTCCCATGCCCGGCATCAACCCTGATGCATTCGCGCAGGCCTTCCAGCAGCAGTCTGGTGGCGTGCTTGGCATGTTCAACATGTTTGCCGGTGGTGCAGTGGAGCGCATGGCGATCTTCGCGCTCGGCATCATGCCTTACATTTCCGCCTCCATCATCATGCAGCTCATGACGTCGGTCGTGCCGTCCCTGGAGCAGCTGAAGAAGGAAGGTGAGCAGGGCCGAAAGGTCATCAACCAGTATACCCGCTATGGCACGGTAATTCTCGCCACGGTCCAGGCCTACGGTATTGCCGTGGGGCTTGAGAGTGGTGCGGACATTGTCACCGATCCGGGCTGGTTCTTCCGTATCTCTGCCGTCATCACGCTTGTTGGCGGCACCATGTTCCTGATGTGGCTGGGCGAGCAGATCACTGCACGCGGCATTGGTAACGGTATCTCGCTGATCATCTTCTCCGGTATTGTGGCGGGCCTTCCGTCTGCGATTGGCGGTACTCTCGAACTTGGCCGTACCGGGGCAATGTCCACCGGGCTCATCTTGGCGATCATTGTTCTGGCCATTGCCGTGATCGCACTGATCGTCTTTTTCGAGCGTGCACAGCGCCGGCTTCTGATCCAGTATCCGAAGCGTCAGGTTGGCAACCGCATGTTCCAGGGCGACACATCGCATCTGCCGCTAAAGCTCAATACAGCCGGTGTCATTCCGCCGATCTTCGCATCGTCGCTTCTGCTTCTGCCGGCGACGGTTGCGGGCTTCGCCGACACAACCACGCTGCCTGCATGGGCAAGCACGGTTCTTGCCACGCTCGGTCATGGTCAGCCTGCCTATATGGTTCTCTACGCCGCGCTGATCGCATTCTTTGCCTTCTTCTACACGGCGATCGTGTTCAATCCGAAGGACACGGCTGACCAGCTCAAGAAGCATTCGGGCTTCATTCCCGGCTATCGCCCGGGTGAGCGTACGGCGGACTATATCGACTATGTGCTGACTCGCATTACGGTAGTTGGTGCTATTTACCTGGTGCTGGTCTGCCTGTTGCCAGAGTTCCTGATCGCGTCCACCGGCGTACCATTCTACCTCGGCGGTACATCGCTGCTGATCGTCGTCAGCGTCACGCTGGATACCGTGGCGCAGGTACAAGGCCACCTGATTGCCCATCAGTACGAGGGGCTGATCAAGAAATCGAAACTCCGCGGGGGGAAAAGAGGACGATGAGGCTTATACTTCTTGGGCCGCCGGGGGCGGGCAAGGGAACCCAGGCTCAGCGGCTGGTCGAGAAGCTCGGCATCCCACAGCTTTCCACAGGCGACATGCTGCGCAAGGCTGTCGCTGACGGGACCGAGATCGGCAAGAAGGCCAAGTCAGTGATGGATGCCGGTCAGCTTGTCTCGGACGATATCGTCAACCAGATCGTATCCGAGCGGGTTGATGGCGACGATTGCGCCAACGGTTTCATCCTTGATGGATATCCCCGCACGCTTGTGCAGGCCGATGCGGTCGAAGTGATGCTGGAAGCAAAGGGTATGAAGCTTGATGCCGTTATCGAGCTGCGCGTGGATGACGCGATTCTCGTGGATCGCATCGCGGGTCGCTATACCTGTGCCAATTGCGGGGCTGGATATCACGACGAGAATCTGAAACCACGCCAGGAAGGCGTTTGCGACAAGTGCGGCAGCACCGAGTTCAAGCGCCGCGCAGATGACCGTCCGGATGCAGTGAAGGATCGCTTGTGGGTCTACTACAAGGAAACCGCACCGCTGATCGGCTACTATCATGCGAAGGGCAAGCTCCATACGGTTGATGGCATGGCAGAGATCGATGCCGTCACCGAAGAGATCGAAACAGTTCTGCGCTCCCTCTGAGCGTTGATCCTAAAAGCGGGCAGGGGAGTTGACTTTCCCGCCCGTTTCCGTCAAAGACCGACACAAATCGCTTTGTATTTATAGCGGTCGGTGCCGGGCTGAAGAACGATGGCCGGTATCGGGCGCTTTCGCTTTGTCCGGCCTTCAATAGTGAAGTGCCGCGAGAGGCGGCAGACAACCAAGGAGAGCCGACGTGGCCCGTATTGCTGGCGTCAACATTCCGACGAACAAGCGCGTAGTGATCGCGCTTCAGTACATTCACGGCATTGGCCCGCATTTCGCGCGCCAGATCGTGGAGCAGGTGGGTATTCCCGCAGAGCGTCGCGTGAGCGAGCTTACCGACGCGGAAGTCCTGCAGATCCGCGAGACGATTGACCGCGACTACCAGGTCGAGGGCGATCTGCGCCGCGAAGTTTCCATGAACATCAAGCGTCTGATGGACCTTGGCTGCTACCGCGGTCTGCGTCATCGTCGTTCGCTGCCTGTTCGTGGTCAGCGCACGCACACCAATGCGCGTACCCGCAAGGGTCCTGCCAAGGCAATCGCCGGCAAGAAGAAGTAATCTGGTGAATGGTTTTTGGTGAATGGTGAATGGGTCGTCCATTCGCCATTTTACCATTCACTGTTCACCCGATGGTGGAGCCGCTGGTGTTACGGCGGTGTAGAGATCAACGGAAGGAAAGTTTATGGCTAAGGAAGCCGCACGCGTTCGCCGTCGTGAACGTAAGAATATCTCGTCGGGTGTTGCACACGTCAACTCGACCTTCAACAATACCATGATCACCATCACCGACGCTCAGGGCAATGCTATTGCCTGGTCGTCTGCCGGTGCTCAGGGTTTCAAGGGTTCGCGCAAGTCGACGCCGTTCGCTGCACAGACCGCTGCCGAAGATTGTGCGCGCAAGGCACAGGAACATGGCATGCGCACCCTTGAGGTTGAGGTTTCCGGTCCCGGTTCGGGTCGTGAATCCGCGCTCCGCGCTCTCCAGGCAGCCGGCTTCACGATCACGTCCATCCGTGACGTGACTCCGATCCCGCACAATGGTTGCCGTCCGCGCAAGAAGCGCCGCGTCTAATTGCTTGCAACCGTAAGAGCGGTCCGCCGCTCCTCTGCGGTCTCCAGCACGCCCGGCACGAATGGATGGTGTCGGGGTAACGGAAGGAAAAGCTTATGATCCAGAAAAACTGGCAGGAACTGATCAAGCCGAACAAGATCGAGTTCACGTCAAAGGGCAAGACGCAGACCACCCTGGTCGCTGAGCCGCTTGAGCGTGGTTTCGGCCTGACCCTCGGCAATGCGCTTCGTCGCGTGCTTCTGTCCTCGCTTCGTGGTGCGGCTGTGACTGCTGTACAGATCGATGGTGTGCTTCACGAGTTCTCCTCGATCTCCGGCGTTCGTGAAGATGTCACCGACATCGTTCTGAACATCAAGGAAATCGCCATCAAGATGGACGGCGACGGTCCAAAGCGCATGGTTGTGCGCAAGCAGGGCCCGGGTGTCGTCACCGCTGGTGACATCCAGACCGTTGGCGATGTCGAAATCTTGAACCCGGACCACGTGATCTGCACGCTTGACGAGGGTGCGGAAATCCGCATGGAGTTCACGGTCGACAGCGGCAAGGGCTACGTTCCCGCAGAACGTAACCGTGCAGAAGATGCGCCAATCGGCCTTATCCCGGTCGACAGCCTCTACTCGCCGATCAAGAAGGTCTCCTACAAGGTCGAAAACACCCGTGAGGGCCAGGTTCTCGACTATGACAAGCTGACCATGACCATTGAAACCAATGGTTCAGTGTCCGGTGAGGATGCCGTCGCATTTGCAGCGCGCATTCTGCAGGATCAGCTCGGTCTGTTCGTCAACTTCGAGGAGCCGCAGCGCGAGCAGCCTGCAGAGCAGGTCACCGAGCTTGCGTTCAACCCGGCGCTTCTGAAGAAGGTGGACGAGCTGGAGCTTTCGGTCCGTTCGGCCAACTGCCTGAAGAACGACAATATCGTTTATATCGGCGACCTGATCCAGAAGACGGAAGCGGAAATGCTCCGCACTCCGAATTTCGGCCGCAAGTCGCTGAACGAAATCAAGGAAGTGCTTGCTTCGATGGGGCTGCATCTCGGCATGGAAGTGCAGGATTGGCCGCCGGACAATATTGAAGAACTCGCAAAGCGCTACGAAGACCAGTATTAAGCGCCCGGGGCCTTTAGAGCCTGACGGGTATGTGAAGGAGAAAAGCCATGCGTCACGGAAAATCCGGCCGCAAGCTGAACAGGACCGCCAGCCACCGCAAGGCGATGTTTGCCAATATGGCAGCATCCCTCATCGAGCATGAGCAGATCGTCACCACGCTGCCCAAGGCCAAGGAACTGCGTCCAATCGTTGAGAAGCTGGTGACGCTCGGCAAGCGCGGCGACCTGCACGCACGCCGCCAGGCCATTTCGGCCATCCGCGACGAGAAGCTCGTTCGCCGTCTTTTCGAGACGGTTGCACCGCGCTATGCATCGCGCAACGGTGGTTACCTGCGCATCATGAAGGCAGGCTTCCGCCACGGCGACAACGCACCGATGGCCGTGATCGAGTTTGTCGATCGCGATGTTGATGCGAAGGGTGCGGCTGACCGCGCTCGCGTTGAGGCAGAAGCGGCCAATGACGAGGCTGAAGCAGCATAAGCTGCCAGTTCGTTATTTGGATTTCGATCAAAGGGGCTTCAGGGCCCCTTTTTTCGTGCCCACGGTTTCGCCATCATCTTTGACTGTCATAAAGGCCTCACCCGTGATTCAATCAGCGACATTTCAAGGATACTCTTCATGGTCGGTCGGCTTGCGATGAACCGGTTATCCAAGGCGGGCTTGCTGCTCGTGGCCGTTTCGATGGCTTCCAGTGCGGTTGCCCAGGATGGTATCGCGGATGCCCTGACGGATCTGTTGCGTGGCAGTCGCACGCAGGAGGGGGCAACAGCACAACAAGGTGCATTGAAGAGGGTGCCTTTCTCGCAGGAGCAGATTCAGCTGTCATTCGCTCCGCTGATCAAGGAAACCGCGCCCGCAGTCGTAAATGTCTATGCTTCTTCCCAGGTGGAAGTGCGTTCGCCATTTGCCGGTGATCCCTTCTTTGAACGCTTTTTCGACGTGCCCCGCATGCCGCCGCGCGTACAGTCGTCGCTCGGGTCAGGTGTTATCGTGGATGCGGATGGCATCATCGTTACCAATTACCACGTCATTCGCGGAGCGGATGAAGTGAAGGTCGCCTTGGCGGATGGCCGAGAGTTTGAGAGCGAAGTGCTCTTAAAGGACGAAGGGCTTGATCTGGCTGTGCTGAAGATCAGCAATGACGGGCCGCTTCCATCGGTCAGCCTCGGGGATTCCGAAGCACTTGAGGTCGGCGATCTCGTTCTTGCCATAGGAAACCCCTTCGGTGTCGGACAGACCACCACCAGCGGCATTGTCTCCGCGCTTGCCCGTACACCGAGTGGAATTACCGATTTCGGTTTTTTCATCCAGACCGATGCTGCGATCAATCCTGGTAATTCAGGGGGCGCTCTGGTCGGGATGAATGGCAGCGTGGTTGGAATAAATACGGCGATCTTCAGCCGCTCGGGCGGATCCAACGGTATCGGTTTCGCTATTCCTGCGAATATTGTGCGGGTGGTGGTGGAAGCAGCGCAGCGCGGGGAGGACTTTTTCGAGCGCCCCTATGTAGGGGCGAGCTTCGACACTGTGACTGCGCGTATCGGCGAAGCTTTGGGTCTTGATCGCCCCACAGGTGCACTTGTCACCAATGTGACCAAGGACAGTCCCGCGGCACGTGCGGGCTTGCGCAGCGGCGACCTGATACTTCAGGCTGAGGGCAAACCGGTGCAACATCCCGAAGGGCTGGAATATCGCCTTGCAACCATGCCTCTGGGGTCCGCGGTGAAGCTGATTGTCCTGCGCGATGAAAGCCAGGTTGAGATCGAACTTGCGATCGAGCGAGCGCCGGATAGCGATGCCAAACCTCTGTCAATTGCGGGAAACAGCCCCTTTGCCGGTGTGACTGTGCAGGAACTGGGTCCGCGCCTTGCGCAGCGTCTGCGTCTTTCGGTAGACCTTGAAGGCGTCGTCGTCACAGGGATGGAGCGGGGGACACCTGCAGCGCGCGTTGGTTTGCGCATTGGTGACATCGTGCGGGAGGTCAATGGGGAGGCCATAGAGACGGCTTCCGACCTTGCCGAGATCACCAGTTCTGGCGCACGTTGGTGGCAGTTCACGATCGAACGCGACGGGCGGTTGATGCGCCAGGTGATCCGGTATTGAGGTGTTCAAACAGGTATGGGTGATCTCTTCCAGGCACCGCCAAATGTCTCAGGGCAAGTTGGTCAGCCTTTGGCTGAACGCTTGCGTCCAAGAAAATTGCAGGATGTCGTCGGACAGGAACATCTGACGGGGCCGAATGGCGCACTTACACGCATGATCCGATCCGGTTCGCTGGGGTCGCTGATTTTTTGGGGACCGCCTGGAACCGGAAAGACTACGGTCGCGCGGCTGCTTGCCGGTGAGACCGAGCTTGCCTTCGAGCAGATATCCGCAATCTTCTCCGGTGTCGCAGACCTGAAAAAGGTGTTCGAGGCCGCACGGCTGCGTCGCTCGCAGGGGCGGCAGACACTCTTGTTTGTGGATGAGATCCATCGCTTCAATCGGGCGCAGCAGGATTCGTTCCTGCCCGTGATGGAGGATGGCACTGTCATTCTCGTCGGAGCGACGACGGAAAATCCGTCCTTTGAGCTCAATGCCGCATTGCTGTCGCGGGCCAGGGTCCTGACGTTCCAATCCTTGGGTGAAGATCATCTGTCGCATCTGCTTGCGCGCGCCGAGGCGCTGGAAGAGAAGGCGCTTCCCGTTGATGACGGTGCCCGAACCATGCTGCTTCGTATGGCCGATGGCGATGGTAGATCTCTGCTGACGCTTGCTGAAGAAGTCTGGCGCGCTGCCGGTGAGGAGGAAACCTTTGATGCCGAAGGTCTGCTGAAGGTCGTCCAGCGGCGGGCTCCCATCTATGACAAGGGACAGGACGGGCACTACAACCTCATCTCAGCGCTGCACAAATCCGTGCGGGGCTCCGATCCGGATGCCGCCCTATACTATCTTTGCCGGATGTTCGATGCGGGCGAAGACCCTCTTTATATAGGCCGGCGCCTGGTGCGCATGGCTGTCGAGGATATCGGGCTCGCCGACCCTCAGGCACTTGTCATTACAAATGCCGCGAAGGACGCCTATGACTATCTCGGCTCGCCCGAGGGGGAACTGGCCTTGGCACAGGCATGTGTCTATCTGGCGACCGCGCCAAAGTCGAATGGCGTCTACACCGCATTCAAGAGCGCCTATCGTGCCGCGAAGGAACATGGTTCGCTTCTTCCACCCAAGCACATATTGAACGCGCCGACCAAACTGATGAAAGAAAGCGGTTATGGTTCGGGCTATCGCTACGACCATGATGAACCGGACGCGTTCTCGGGCCAGAACTATTTTCCAGAGGCTCTCGGACGCCAGGTGTTCTACGATCCACCGGAACGTGGATTTGAAAGAGAGATACGCAAGCGGCTGGACTACTGGTCGAAGCTGCGCCGCGAGCGGGGGGAAGGTTGAGCTTTCTGTTGGTGTTCCTGGGAGGCGGAGCAGGGGCGAGCCTTCGCTATGTTAGCGCACAATGGATCGGGCGCCTGGTCGGGCCCGGGTTTCCGGCTGGAACAATGACCGTCAACGTGGTCGGCTCTTTGGCGATGGGGCTCCTGATCGGTTATCTGGCACGTCGCGCCGAAGGAGTCGGAGAGGGCGCGCGATTGTTGTTGGCTACGGGTTTCCTTGGCGGCTTCACGACCTTTTCCGCCTTTTCGCTCGATTTCGCTGATTTATGGGAGCGGCAGGCCATGCAGGCCGCGCTGATTTACGCGGTGCTCAGCGTAATCCTATCCATCATTGCCGTCTTTGTTGGTTTGTGGCTCGCAAGAAGCCTTCCTTAATGCTATTGGCCGCAGTCGAAATGGATGCAGGTAAATGGCTGGCGTAGAACAGATCAAGATTGACGAGGGCGAGGCAGGAATGCGCCTCGACCGGTGGTTCAAGTCTCACTATCCGGGACTTGGGTTTGGACAGTTGCAGAAGCTTTTGCGCACAGGGCAGGTTCGAGTGGACGGCGGTCGCGCGAAGGCTGATACGCGTGTCCAGCCGGGACAGATGGTGCGCGTGCCGCCGCTGCAGGTCGACCACAAGGCTTCCGGGCCAGCCACGGTTCGCACGATGCGCGGGCAGGCTGACGGCGACGTGCTCTCGCAAATGCTCATTCATGAGGATGACAAGGTCTACGTCTTCAACAAGCCCGCGGGGCTTGCCGTGCAGGGCGGATCTGGCGTCGCGCGTCACGTGGACGGCATGCTGGAAGCCTGGCGCAACAAGAAGGGCGAGAAGCCGCGCCTTGTCCATCGGCTGGACCGCGATACTTCCGGTGTTCTCGTGGTTGCAAGAAGCCGGTTGGCCGCAATGAAGCTTGCCGAGGCGTTTCGTGCCCGCGAAACGCAGAAGATCTATTGGGCGCTCGTGAAAGGCGTGCCAAAGAAACGCGAAGCAAAGATTTCCACCTGGCTTGCCAAGGAGCAGACGCCTGATGGCGACCGGATGCGTGTGGTAAAGCATGGCGAGCCGGATTCCGACCATGCGGTCTCGAACTACAAGATCGTTGAACAGGCCGGAACGGCGTTATCGTGGTTGCACATGGAGCCTTATACGGGGCGTACGCACCAGCTGCGTGTTCATGCCGCCCATATCGGCTGTCCGATCATCGGCGATCCGAAATATTTCGAGGCCGACCAGAACTGGGAACTGCCTGGTGGCTTGCAGAACCGGCTGCATCTCCATGCCCGGCGCATCATCATTCCGCATCCCTCAGGTGGAAAGCTTGATGTAACGGCTGAAATGCCCGGACACATGCAGCAAGCCTGGAACCTGCTTGGCTTCGACGAGACGCTTGGCGAAACGGAAAGCTGAACGGACAAGCCCTTTCGCTGCCGATACCGGAAACCTATGTGAGTTGTCATGCGTGAAATTCTGACCGATCTCGAAACGCCTTCTCCGTTGTCAGACCCCGACCCGGTCAAGCGCGCGCAGAAGCAGATGCGGACACCTCTTCCGAAGCGCTTCTACAAAAGCGTGGAAGTAGGCGAGGCAGATGGCGGTTTTCGAGTGCTTCTGGATGGCAAGCCGGTGCGCACCCCTGGCAAGGCGGTGGTCGTGCTTCCGGTGGCCGAGGCTGCAGAGATCGTCCGGGCAGAGTATGATGCGCAGGACAAGGAAGTGGATCCTTCCACCATGCCCGTGACGCGCTTGGTGAACACGGCCATCGACGGCGTGGCGCAGGACCCGCAGGCTGTCGCGGAAGATATTCTGCGCTTCGTGTCGAGCGATCTTCTCTGCTACCGCGCGGATGGCCCCGAAGCACTGGTCGAGAAACAGCGCGAACATTGGGATCCGGTTCTGGATTGGGCCGAGCGGCGTTTTGGCGGGAGCTTCAACCTTGCCGAAGGTGTCATGCATGTCGAGCAGCCGCGTACAACTGTCGCTTCCGTAGGCACCTATCTGCGGGAGCGTACGGAGCCCCTGCGCATTTGTTGTCTGCATCTCATGACGAGCCTTACCGGTTCAGCCCTTATCGCACTTGCCGTAGAGGACGGGCACCTTACGGCCGAAGCCGCGTGGGCGGCTGCGCATGTGGATGAGGACTGGAACATCACCCAATGGGGCGAGGACAGCGAAGCGGCCCAGCGCCGGGCCAATCGCTGGCGCGACATGAAAGCTGCCAGCGACCTTTTGGCTGTTCTGCCCTGATACTGCCGGTCACGGGGACGCTTCTACGGGAAAGTGCAGCTGTTCCACCAGTTGAGCCGTGTCTTTGGACGCGTGGCCACGCTGAAGCATCGTGGCAATCAGCATAAAGATGAGGCTTCCGGCGAGCCCGGGCACTGCAATCCGGTAAATGTCGAGGCCGAGCCAAGGCTCGGCAGTCACCAGCAGGTGATAAAGCCAGCCTGAGCTGGCAGTGAAACCCCCAACAATTCCGGCACTTGCTGCAATCCGGCCCGGCTTCTTCCACCATATACCGAGAACGAGCGGGAAGAAGAGGCAGGCGCCGCAAAGGGCCAATGTCACTGCGATCAAGGGAAGCAGGGCGTGCTCCACAATTGTTGCCGCAATCGCACTTCCTATTGCCAGAACGATCATTCCCACTCTTGTAGCAAACAGCCGCAATGCCGTATCTGCTTTCCGGCCTGCTGCCGCGAAGATGATGTCATTGCTGAGCATGGCCCCCATGACCGCGAGCGTCAGGCTTGCGATGGCAAGGCAGGCCGCCAGAAGCCCGGTCGCGATCAGGGCACTCCACACCTGCGGCAGATCCAGAGCTGGCGGCAGTTCCAGAAGCGCCGCTACGGATCCCGCGATGTCCGGGGATTCCACCTCCAGGCCCGACGGCTGAGGGACGGTCCCATTCATCCCCAGATATGGAAGAAGACTGAAGCTGAGCGTGAAGAGAAAAATCAAGGCGAGTGCCCACGCGCTGGCACTTCGGGACGAGCGAATATCCCGTGCGGCGAAATAGGGAGCGTGCAGGAGCGGTGTCGAGGCGATCGCCGCTGCAAGGGACAACATGAGGGTCGCCGCGCTCCAGGGGTCAAATGCCGAAGGCTCAAGGTCTCCGCCCGGTGCCGGGGCGCGAGGAAGAGAGGCTCCACCGGTCTGACCCTCCAACATTCCCGTTCCCATGAGGAATTGCGGCAGGCATACCGCGATCGTGGCCAGGGCCATGGCGCTGAGGAGAATGCCTGTCGTGGTGGCAAAGCTGCGCATGCCGCCAAAGAGCGTGCCGAGCAGGGCGAAAGCGGCAACGACAATGGTGGCGGGCAGGGCGGGCAGTGCGAATGTGACTTCCAGAACCGTACTTGCTATGACGAACGCCGCAACAAGGAGAGCGGCCGATACGGGCAGACAAACAAGGGCTGCAAGTGCGCGCACGGACCGACTTGCGTATCTGCGGCCCAGAAAGGCAGGTACGGAAGCTTCGCCGCTCTTGCGCAATTGGGGAGCGATGCATGTGTTCAGGATGATGAAGGCGCTCGATCCCCCCACCACAGCTGGAAGCAGATTAACGCCAGGTGCGTTGCGGGGGCCGGAGAACGTCAATACCACGGCGCCTGCAAGCATTGTGGATGCGAGCATGGCCCCTGCAGTCTTTCCACTTGGCGAGCGATCGGCCAGCAGGAAAGCGTTTTGGGTCATGGTGCGCGCGGCAAATGCTCCATGAAGGAAGAATATAGCGCTACAGCCAACATAAACGATGTCGATCGTACCGCCGGCCGTTCCCAGAATTTCCAGGATGATCAGGAGTGCGATCAGACCGACACATGCGAGAATATAGGAGAGAGTGAATTTTCGCGTCGAGCGCGGATGCTGGATACCTTGGCCGTTCACAATTGGCGCTCCTCAAAGCCGAATGCACGGTCGAGCGCCTGACGGCGCGTTAAGTGGACGATCAGGATGACCAGATGCAGGATGATCAAAACCGGCAATGACATTGTGTGATGGAGAGCTGCAGTTCCGCTGTGGATCATGAACAGCAGCGTGAACCAGATTGCCGCAGTCGCCGCGAGGCTCGCAATGACGAGGTTGCGGCACTTCCGGTGATAACGCGTCCGCGCATCGAGTTTCTGCATTCTGCCTCCCCCATCCCCGCGACTGCAGAGAATCGCCCTGTCTCCCGGTCCAGTTTCGGGCAGAAGAGCGTGGAAGGGAACTGCTGCTGGCGCCTTTCATGTGCAGGTTAAGCTGCAGTTTTGCCTGTTCTCGCCCAAATATATGAAAAAGGCCCTGCATTGCTGCAGGGCCATTTTCCGATTTCTCGCGTTCTGCTGCGCCTAGCGCTTTGCGATCGGTACGTAATCGCGCTGGGTGGAGCCGGTATAGAGCTGGCGCGGACGACCGATTTTCTGGTTCGGGTCTTCGATCATCTCTTTCCACTGGGCGATCCAGCCGACGGTACGTGCGAGCGCAAAGAGCACGGTAAACATGGTGGTCGGGAAACCGAGCGCCTTCAGCGTAATACCGGAGTAGAAGTCGATATTCGGATAGAGCTTCTTTTCGATGAAGTATTCATCGGTTAGCGCAATACGCTCCAGCTCCATGGCGATATCGAGCTGCGGATCGTCCTTGATGCCGAGTTCGCTGAGGACCTCATGACAGGTCTTCTGCATGATCTTCGCGCGCGGGTCGTAGTTCTTGTAGACCCGGTGGCCGAAGCCCATGAGGCGGAACGGATCGTTCTTGTCCTTTGCCCGATCGATATATTCGGGAATGCGGTCGACCGAACCGATCTCGGACAGCATGTTCAGTGCAGCTTCGTTCGCGCCGCCGTGAGCGGGACCCCAGAGACAGGCGATGCCGGCGGCGATGCACGCAAAGGGGTTTGCGCCAGACGAACCGGCGAGGCGAACGGTGGAAGTGGATGCATTCTGCTCGTGATCAGCATGCAGGATGAAGATGCGCTCCATCGCACGTGCCAGAACAGGGTTCACCTTGTACTCTTCGCACGGCACCGAAAAGCACATATGCAGGAAGTTGGCCGCATAGCCGAGATCGTTCTTCGGGTAAACGAAGGGCTGACCGACGTGATATTTGTAGGCCATGGCCGCGATGGTCGGCATTTTCGCAATCATGCGCAGGCTTGCGACCATGCGCTGGTGCGGGTCGGAAATGTCCGTCGAGTCGTGATAGAAAGCAGACATGGCACCAACCACACCACACATGACCGCCATGGGATGTGCGTCCCGGCGGAAGCCGGTGAAGAAGCGGTTCATCTGCTCATGCACCATGGTGTGGTGCGTCACGCGGTAATCGAAGTCCTGCTTTTGAGCCTTGGTCGGCAGTTCGCCATAGAGCAGCAGGTAGCAGGTCTCGAGGAAATCGCCGTGTTCTGCCAACTGCTCGATGGGGTAGCCGCGGTGGAGCAGGATGCCTTCGTCACCATCGATATATGTGATCTTGGATTCACAGCTTGCCGTGGAGGTGAAGCCGGGATCATAGGTGAACATCCCGGTGTTCTTGTACAGTGCACCGATATTGATGACATCGGGTCCGAGCGTACCGTTCAGTACCGGAAATTCTTCGCTGTCGCCACCAAGCTCCAGTTTCGCACTCGACTCTGACATCGCAACACCTCTTCCATATGTGAAACTTGGGGGCGCGGATAAAACTCCGCGTAGGAGACGCGGCCCGCCGCAGGTGGCACTTAGCTATCGCATTTGTCCGCCCATGCCAAGCGCACCGCACCCCCAATGTTGCAGCGCAACGGCGATGTGCAGACCAAAGTATTATGCCAACTGATCTTTTATCCGCGCGAGCGATTCTTCCCGACCGAGAACAATAAGCACGTCGAATATTCCAGGCGAAGTCGTGCGGCCTGTGAGCGCCGCGCGAAGCGGCTGTGCAACCTTGCCAAGCTTGACCTCGGATTTTTCGGCGCAAGCCCGCACTGCTGCCTCTGTCGATTCAAGCGTCCAGTCTGCGAGCGCAGACAGGTCTGCATGAAGAGTTGCAAGAACAGCACGTGCGTCATCAGTGAGCAAGCCGGCTGCCTTTTCTTCGAAGACGAGGGGGCGTTCGGCGAAGATAAATCCGGCACCATCGAGCAGTTCGACGAGCGTCTTTGCACGTTCCTTCAAACCGGGTATGGCCTGACGGATCTGGGCTCGCTGCCCATCGGGCATGTTCTGAACGATCTCCGCGCCGCCTTCCAGATAAGGCAACTGCTTCATGAAGAGATCGAAAAGCCGTTCATCGGTGCTGTTTCGCATGTGAATGCCATTGATCGCCTCGAGCTTCTTGAAGTCGAAGCGAGCAGCACCCTTGTTGACGTCTTCGATCTCGAACCATTCGACCATCTGGGCAATGGTCATTACCTCGTCGTCACCATGGCTCCAGCCAAGGCGGGCGAGGTAGTTGCACAGCGCCTCGGGCAGATAGCCCATGGCACGATAGGCTTCGACACCCAGCGCGCCGTGACGCTTTGAGAGCTTCGCGCCATCCGCGCCGTGAATTAGAGGAATATGGGCCATGACCGGCACGTCCCAGCCCATGGCCTTGTAAATCAATGTCTGTCGCGCCGCATTGGTCAGATGGTCGTCGCCGCGAATTATGTGCGTGACGCCCATGTCGTGGTCGTCGACGACAACGGCATGCATGTAGGTGGGCGAGGCATCGGACCGCAGGACGATGAAATCGTCGAGATCCTTGTTGGGAAAGCGCACTTCACCCTGCACCTTGTCGTGGATGACGGTCTCGCCCTCTTTCGGCGCCTTGATGCGAATGACGGGTTTGACCCCTTCAGGTGCTTCGGATGGATCGCGGTCGCGCCATGTACCGTCGTAGCGGGGAGGGCGACCCTCAGCGCGCGCCTTTTCGCGCATCGCTTCCAGCTCTTCCTGCGAGGCATAGCAGTAATAGGCTTCGCCGCGCTCCACCATCTCCAGGGCGACCTCACGGTGCCGCTCCGCGCGCGAATGCTGCGAGACGGGTTCGCCGTCCCAGTCCAGCCCCAGCCAGGACATGCCCTCGATGATGGCTTTTGTCGCTTCGTCGGTGGAGCGTTTGCGATCGGTGTCCTCGATGCGCAGGAGCATCTTGCCGCCGGTATGGCGTGCGTAGAGCCAGTTGAACAAGGCCGTGCGGGCGCCACCGATATGCAGGAAGCCGGTGGGTGAAGGGGCAAAGCGGGTTACGACAGGTCTAGACATGACATCCTGTTTTGGCTCGGGGCGGTGGCACCGCCCCCGTCGGGTAGAAATTGCGTGCGCCTCATGTAGCATAGGCGAGAGCGCACGCAAGCGCCGGGGGCTGTGGGAAAATGCAAGGTGAGGGTGCCAGCACCAGCATCGATGAGCGTGAGCGCTTCTTGCAAGCCTCCCGCTTGGTCGATGCTGTTGTGGGTTCAGGCTCCGTAGTCTCACGTGAAGAAGCTGCTACGCCGGTCGAAGAAAGGGGCGGTGGCTCTTATTCGCTACCGAGCACAGCCCGGATGGCAGGCCTTATGCGCCAGGAGGCCGCACGAGGTACACCGTTTCTGTTCCTGCCGGTCTTGCTGGCAGTCGGAGCTGCAGCCTATTTCGCTTTGCCGGAAGAGCCGTCGGGAAGCGCGATCATCGCGGTGCTCCTTGCCAAGCTCTGCAGTCTTTGGTTGGCCCGTAGCAGACCGGCAGCTTCCGTCATCATCGCTGCGCTGCTCGTTTTCACCATGGGAATGGCCGCAGCCAAACTTGAGACCTGGCGGCGGTCGACACCAATGCTCGGCTCACCCATCGCAACGACACTTACCGGTCAGGTGCGAGCGCTTGAGCATATGGCGAGCGGGAGAATGCGGCTTACACTGGACGTGATCGCCACCGAGCGCCCGCAACTCAGATATGCCCCGGATCGGATACGCGTGAGCGCGAGACAAGTGCCGGAGAATCTTGCACCCGGTGACGTCATCAAGGGACTGGTGCGCCTGATGCCCCCGAGTGGGCCTGTCCGGCCCGGAGCCTACGATTTCGCCTTCGCGAGCTTTTTCCAGGAGCGTGGAGCCGTCGGGTTCTTCCTCCGTGATCCGGAAAAGCTGACCCTCCAGGCAGAACCGGTTCTGCTGCGCCTGCAAGGAGTTGTGCAGCGGCTGCGCAGGGCACTTTCCGAGCGCATCCTGCACCATGTTCAGGGGCAGGAGGGGCATATCGCTGTCGCCATGATCACGGGTTTTCGAGGGGGGATACCCGAGGAGACCAACGAATGGCTGCGTCGCGCCGGTCTGGCACACATACTGGCAATCTCCGGCCTTCACATGGCACTTGCAGCCGGCTGCGTCATGATCGGTTTGCGCTGGGGTTTCGCGCTCTTTCCCCAAACCGCGTCGCGTCTGCCCGTGAAGAAGTATGCCGCGGCCGCGGCCTTGATGCTCGCGACCCTCTATCTCCTCATCTCCGGAGGAGCCGTCGCGGCTCAACGAAGCTATATAATGCTTGCCGTCATGCTTGTGGCGCTGCTCTTTGATCGTGCGGCAATCACCATGCGCAATCTGGCGATCGCGGCTCTTTTCATCACGGCCGCTTCACCGCATGTGGTCATCGGGCCAAGCTTCCAGATGTCCTTCGCCGCCACGGCAGCCCTTATTGCGGCCTACAGTCTTTGGACCGGACGCCAGCGCAGGCGCGGTTCGAACATGCCGGCTGATCACGGAGTGCTCAGACGTGCGCTCACATCGATGCTGATCTTCTTTGCAGGGCTATGTGCCACCAGCATTATTGCGGGGCTTGCGACCACCCTTTTCGGTGCGTGGCATTTCCAGCGTACAAGTCCCCTGGCATTGCCGGCCAATCTGGCGGCGATGCCATTGGTTTCGCTTGTGGCGATGCCCTCCGCGGTCATGGCTATCATCACCATGCCCTTCGGGCTGGATGGACTTTTCTGGACACTCATGGGCAAAGCCATTCAAGGTATTGTCATCGTGGCGGAAACCATCGCCAGCCACAGCCCGATCGATGCGATCGGCCTGATGCCCCGCAGCGCCTTTTTGTTGCTTGCTGCAGGCTTCACCCTGCTCGTCATCTTCACCACCGGCTTGCGGCTTCTGGCTTTGCCACTGCTCCTTGCCGGTGCGATCCTGTGGGCGCAGCGCGAACTACCGGATGTGCTGGTCAGCGATGATGCGCGACTTGTTGGTGTCTATATGGGTGAAGGCAGGCTGGCAGTGAACCGCGAGCGTCTAAACGGCTTCACCATGGGTGACTGGGAGCATGCGCTCATGATCGAGAGTGTGATCAAGCCTCTACAGGATAATGATGGTGCTGAAGCCACCTCCGCCCGGGGATTTTCATGTCGTGAGGGCGCTTGTGCCATCCAGCATCCCAGCGGAGCCTGGATTGCTCATCTGAATGAGCCGGTTCAGGTGGCGCAGTGGTGTGGCAAGGCGGCAATAATCATTCTGGATGATGCGACGGTTGAACCACGCTGCGGTGCACGGACATTGGTCTTGACGAAGCGGGATCTTGCCCGACGCGGCGCTGCCTCAATCCAGATGGATGCACGGGCGACAAATGGTGCAAATGTTACTTATGCCGTCGACATGCCTTACCGGCCCTGGCACGAACATCGGCGATATTCCAGGGCAGCGCGAGGGCTCGCGCCCTACAGGCGCGATTGAGGGAAAAAACTCCACCAGATCTCAATAGCGCCGGATCAAGCCAACGAGCTTTCCCTGAACCTTGACCCGGTCAGGCCCAAAGATCCGGGTCTCATAGGCCGGATTGGCCGCTTCGAGCGCAATAGATGCGCCTTTGCGTCTGAGCCTCTTGAGTGTGGCTTCCTCATCGTCGACCAGTGCCACGACGATCTCACCGGGATTGGCCGAACTCGAATGCTTGATGATGACCGTGTCGCCGTCAAAGATGCCCGCTTCGATCATCGAGTCGCCCTTGACCTCCAACGCGTAATGTTCCCCTCCCGAAAGCATGTCGGGTGGTACGGTGATGCTGTGGGTCTGATGTTGTATCGCGTCGATCGGGACACCGGCTGCAATGCGGCCCATGACAGGCACGCTGTAGGCGCCACTGTCTTCAACAGGCGTTGACGCGGGTGCTGCCGGGCGGGCAGGTTCGGATGTCTTGCCGAGGCTTCCCTCGATAACACTCGGCTGGAACCTGCGCGCGCTACCTGGAAGGCCAGGCGCGATGGAATCGGGCAGCCGCAGCACTTCCAACGCACGAGCCCTGTTGGGCAGCCTGCGAATGAAACCACGCTCCTCAAGGGCGGTAATGAGACGGTGAATGCCTGACTTTGATGCCAGATCGAGAGCCTCCTTCATCTCGTCGAATGAAGGCGGTATGCCCGTCTCCTTAAGACGCTCATGGATGAAGAGTAGCAACTCGTGCTGCTTGCGTGTCAGCATCGCCGACTCCCAGAATCAGTCATAAACAAAACCAGAACATAATTTATCTGTTCCAGTTGTGTTCCGCAATGGCATTTCTCAGGATCAGCGATGCAGCATCAAAATTCGGCAGTCGTCACCGGTATTCGCGGCAGGCGCGTGCGGTTTGCGGATGATAAGACAGTTGGCAGTCGCATAGGCAGTAAGCTGTGATGAGTCCTGCCTGGTGAAAGGCGTTGCGATCATCCCCTCCGCCGTGTGTCGAACAACCGCACGTATGTAGTCCTGTCGCTCGTCATTGGCGCGAAGGGGCGCACCGAGCGCGGCGCTGCGCATGTCGGGCTCATGCCGAGCCCCTTGCATATGCGCAACAAGAGGGCGCAGAAAGAGTTCGGCACAGACCAGGCTTGATACCGGGTTGCCGGGCAAGCCAAGCACATGCATTGCGCCCATCCGGCCAGAGATCAGCGGTTTGCCCGGGCGCATGGCCACTTTCCAGAACGACAGTTCCATTCCGGCTTCTGCGAGCGCCCCGCGCACGAGATCATGTTTGCCGACCGAAGCGCCGCCAAGCGTCACGAGGATATCGGCTGCAGTATCTCGCGCTTTGGCAAACAGGGACGACAGGTGCTGGTCATTGTCGGAAGCGATGCCAAGGTCGATGATCTCCGCTCCTTCCTCCTTTGCGATTGCCGCAATACCGTAGCTGTTCGATGCCACGATGGAATCCTGGCCGGTCGTTTCTCCGGGGTTTACCAGCTCGTTTCCCGTCGCCAGCACGGCAACGCGCGGGCGGCGATGGACGAGCAGTCTTGCGTGTCCGCTGGAGGCAGCAAGGGTCAATGCGCCCGGATCTAACCGCCGTCCTTGCTCAAGCAGCAGGTCCCCTGCATGAAAATCCATGCCGGCCTGACGTATGTGCCGACCGTGTTCGACAGGCTTTGCTGCGCGGATGGTCCGGTCACTGACGGATTCGGCATTTTCCTGGATGAGTACCGCGTCAGCGCCGTCCGGTACCGGAGCGCCGGTGAATATGCGCACGGCCTGACCTTGGCCCATCGAGCCGGGAAACCGTGCTCCGGCGGCTGCCTCGCCGATGACACTCAGGTCGCGCCGCTCATCAAGCGTATCAGAAGCACGAACGGCATAGCCATCCATGGCTGATGCGTTGAAAGGGGGCTGTGTTCGAAGGGCATGGAGGGGGCTGGCAAGAACACGACCCATCCCGTCGTGCAGCGGTATTTCTTCGGCCGGTAGTGGATTAATACCCTCCAGCACGCGCTCAAGCGCTGCATCAACAGGAATCAGTGCCATCCGCTGCATCTTCCCGTGACCAGTGTCCGGATTTGCCTCCGGACTTCTCAAGCAGCCGAAGGCCGGTTATCTCCATCGCGCGATCGAGCGCCTTGGCCATGTCGTAGATCGTCAGGCAGGCAACAGAAGCGGCCGTGAGCGCTTCCATCTCGACGCCGGTTTTCCCGGTGACCTGCGCTGTTGCGCGTATGTGCAGGCCTGGAAGATCCTCGTCTGCCGTTATTTCCACGCTCACCTTATCCAGCCCAAGCGGATGACACAGCGGGATCAACTCGTGGGTGCGCTTTGCAGCCATGATGCCGGCGATGCGCGCTGTTGCGATCACGTCGCCCTTCTTGGCATTTCCATGCCTGATGGTCTCCAGCGTTTCCGCTTCCATCCTCACATAGCCTTCCGCAGTGGCCAGACGGGTCGTGGCGGACTTGGCGCCAATGTCGACCATCTGTGCGCTTCCATCGGATGCGATATGAGTGAGTTTCGCCATGACCGGGTTCAGGCTGCAATCGGGGCAAGAAGAGTGCGCGTCGCCGCGGCAACATCATCCTGCCGCATCAGGCTTTCGCCGATGAGGAACGTGTTGATGCCGACTTTCGCAAGACGCTGACAATCGGCGTTGGTGAATATCCCGCTTTCACCAACAATAATGCGATCGTTCGGGACGCGTGGAGCAAGTAGCTCGCTGGTCTCGAGACTGACCTCGAACGTGCGCAGGTTGCGATTGTTGATCCCGATCAGGGGGGAATACAATTTGAGAGATCGCTCAAGCTCTTCTGCGTCATGGACTTCGACAAGGACGTCCATTCCAAGGCCGAAAGCTTCGTCTTCGAGCCGGCGTGCCTCGTCATCCGTAAGGGACGCCATGATGAGCAATATCGCGTCGGCACCCCAGGCCCGGGCTTCGTGAACCTGATAGGTTTCGAACATGAAATCCTTGCGCAGTACCGGAAGTCCCGATGCACGACGCGCCTGATCGAGATATTCCGGAGCGCCCTGAAACGACGGCTTGTCAGTCAGGACGGAAAGACATGTCGCCCCGCCATCGCGATAGGCCCTGCCGAGCGCCGGTGGGTCGAAATCTGCGCGGATCAAGCCTTTCGAAGGGCTTGCCTTCTTCACCTCTGCGATAAGGGCAAAGCGGCCGCGTTCAATATCGGAGCGCAGCGCACTGGCAAAGCCGCGCGGCGGTTCCACATCTGCCGCACGTGCCTTCAGCTCCTCCAGGGGAACTGAGGATTTTGCTGCGGCGATCTCTTCGCGCTTGTAGTTCTCGATTTTTTTCAGAATGTCAGCCATGGCTGTACGTCCGTCATTTGAAGGCTCAACGATTGGAAACTTCGACGAGCTTGTCGAGCCGCTTGAGCGCGCTGCCATTGTCGATTGCATTTTGCGCCTGTTCGACGCCGTCCTGCAAGCTTGCCGATTTTCCTGCCATCGTCAGGGTGGCGGCAGCGTTCAGTACTGCAATGTCGCGATAGGGATTGCGCGCGCCTTCAAGGACCGCACGAAGCGCACGCGCATTATGCTCGGCATCCGCACCTTTCAGATCGGCCAGAGTGACCCGCTTCAAACCAACATCCTCAGGTTCGAGTTCGAAAGTGCGGATTTCGCCATTCTCCAGCGCCGCGACCCTGGTCGTGCCTGCCGTGGTGATTTCGTCCAGGCCATCTCCATGAACGACCCAGGCCTTTTGCGTCCCCAGTTCTCTGAGAACCTCCGCCAGAGGTTCGACCCATTGCGCTGAGAACACGCCCACAAGCTGGTGCTTCACGC
Source organism: Nitratireductor basaltis (assembly GCF_000733725.1). Classification (NCBI taxonomy): domain Bacteria; kingdom Pseudomonadati; phylum Pseudomonadota; class Alphaproteobacteria; order Hyphomicrobiales; family Phyllobacteriaceae; genus Nitratireductor; species Nitratireductor basaltis. The sequence continues at coordinate 1,024,043 of NZ_JMQM01000001.1, forward strand.
CTGCGGGATTTGAAAGCGGGCCTAGCAGGTTGAAGATAGTGCGGGTGCCGAGCTCAACACGGGCAGGTCCGACATGGCGCATGGCTGCGTGATGATTGGGCGCGAACATGAAGCCCAGGCCGGCCTCGGCGATGCATTCGGCGATACGTTCGGGACCGATGTCGATATTCACACCAAGGGCTGCAAGGCTGTCGGCAGCACCTGACCGGGAGGAGAGGGCACGGTTGCCGTGTTTGGCAACGGGCAGCCCGGCACCTGATATGATGAACGCGGCACAGGTTGAAACATTGTAGGTGCCGGATCCGTCGCCGCCGGTGCCGACGATATCCACGGCATCAGCCGGTGCTTTCACAGGCAGCATTTTCGCGCGCATCGTGTCGACGGCGCCGGTAATTTCGGAGACCGTCTCGCCGCGCACGCGCAGAGCCATCAGAAAACCACCGATCTGTGCCGGCGTGGCCTCGCCGGACATGATGATTTCAAAGGCGGCACGTGCGTCGTCGAAGTCGAGCGAAGCGCCGGCTGCAACCGTGGCAATGTGCTTTTTCAGATCCGCCATGGCTCAGAAGCTCAGCGCCTGTTCGACCGCATTCCGGTTGACCCGCACGTCGTATTTCTCCTGCAGTCCCTGCACAAGCTGCTGCACCAGATCATTGGCATAGGCAGAGCCGGTGTTGGAGACCACATTTTCGGGCAGCGCATCGGCTCCGGCTTCCGCGGGAGCGAAAACTTCCGTTACCTTGAAGAGGAAGCGACCTTCGCCTGCCGGATTGGGGAACATGCCCACGCCCTCAGGAGCAACATTGAATGCGGCTGCAACACCGTCGCGGCCGAGATCGGAATCGTCTGCAAGGCGCTTCAGGCCGCGCTTGACCTGCTTGGTCTGCCCGATTTCCTCGGCGATGGCGTCGAGCGTTGCGCCGGAGCGCAGTTTGGCAGCGAGTTCTTCTGCTCGTTCCTCGAGCTGAGCTACTGCTTCGCCTTCCTTCCAGTCGGCGACAACCCGTTCACGCACTTCTTCAAGTTCACGCTCGCGAGCAGGTACGATCTCCTCGATTTCGTAAAACAGATAGCCGTTGGCACCGAGATTGATCGGCGCATTTTCGATGCCCGTGTCGCTCTCAAAGGCTTCCGACAGGAGGTCCCTTGAAGCCGGCAGGTCGGAAATGACATTACCGTCTTCGTCCTGAGCGTTGCGGTCAACGCGTTCCACTGTCTGCATTTCCAGACCCAGACGCTCGGCTGCTTCCTTCATGGTTGCACCGCCAGCGCGTGCATCCTCATAGGCGTCATATATGTCGAGCAGGGAACGGCTTGCATCATCGAGTGCGAGTTCATTGCGGATTTCGTCGCTGACTTCTTCCAGTGGTGTTGCCTGCTCGGGCGTGATTTCGCTCACCCGCAGGATGACGTGGCCAAAAGCACCTTCAAAGACGTCGCTCACGCCGCCTTCGGGCAGTGCAAATGCTGCTTCTGCAAGGGCCGGATCCGAAAGCTCGCTTTTGGTGAAGGTACCGAGCTCGGCATCCTCAAGCGAGAGATCGCGCATTTCCACGAGGTCTTCGAAAGTCGCGCCGGTGCGCATGCTTTCGCGGGCTGCTGTCGCTTCTTCCTGTGTGGGGAAGACGATCTGCTCGATCCTGCGCTTCTCAGGCTGGGTGTAGCGCTCCTCGCGTGCCTCGTAATATTCACGCACCTGTTCGTCGGCAACGCTTTGGGGATCCGCTATGTCTTCCGGTTCAAGTTTCACATAGGCGATCGTGCGGTATTCCGGTGCCGCGTAATCAGCCCTGTTTTCCTCGAAGAAACGTGCAAGCTCTTCGTCGGATGGCTCACTGATCGGCTCGACGAGCGAGCGGGGCAGGGGCACGAATTCGATGGTGCGGCTTTCGCCACGATATTGCGCAAGATTGCGCAGGAAGGTCTCAGGCGCGTTCATGCCATCGGACACGGCCTCGATGATCTGCTGGCGGATAGCGACCTGTTCACGGTTTTTCAGATAGTCTTCGGGACGCATGCCGACCTGGGAGAGCACGAACTGGAACTGCTGGCGGTCGAAGCGTCCGTCGGGTCCGCGGAAGGCAGGGTCTGATGCCGTGAGCTCGGCAAGCCTGTCCTGAGACAGTCCAAGACCGATCTCGCGGGCGGCTTCATCCAATACGGCTCCGGAAGCCAGTTCCGAAAGCACCTGGTTGTCGATGCCGAAGGATATGGCCTGTTCACGGGTGATGCGCGTGCCGATCTGCTGGGAGAGCACCGAAATCGAGCGGTCATAGGCCAGGCGATAGTCCAGCATGGAGACCGAAGTGCGGCCCGCCGAAATGACATCCCGGCCCATATCCGAGAAGATCTGCCCCGAGATGCCCCAGAACGCAAAACTGGCCACCAGCAAGACAAGCAGCAGCTTCGCAATCCAGCTTGAAGCAGCGTTTCTCAGAGTGTTGAGCATGATCGATCCCGTGTGGATGAGTGTTCTTTTCGTTGCAGCAAGGCAATAACGCCCCAAAGCAGCCCTGTCGATTGCTTTGTGCGTGCAATTTGGTAGGGGAACAGGGCACAGCAAGTCAAAGCATTGTGAGGAACAGATGACGCCAAACATCAAGCCACTCATCGCCGGCAACTGGAAAATGCATGGCACGAGTGCTTCGCTCTCCAGTCTGGAGGCCATGGCAACCGGCTTTGCCGAGGCGGCATCCGACGCGGATGGGGTAATCTGTGTACCAGCTACCTTGCTTGAGCGTGCCGCGGGTGTCGTCGAAGGCTCTTCATTGCAGGTTGGCGGGCAGGACTGTCATCCAGCGGAGAAAGGTGCGCATACAGGTGATATTTCGCCAGAGATGCTCTCTGACTGTGGTGCAATCTATGTGATTGTCGGCCACTCGGAGCGCCGCGCCGATCATGGGGAAAGCGATGGCGTGGTCGCGGACAAGGCGAAGGCCGCCTGGCGTGCTGGGCTGATCGCCATCATCTGCATCGGCGAGACCGAGGCCCAGCGCAAGGCCGGCGAGACATTCAATGTGCTGGAAGAGCAGATGGCGGGTTCGGTACCTGCCGGTGCAAGCGCCACAAATACAGTGATTGCCTACGAACCGGTGTGGGCGATCGGCACCGGCCTCACACCAGAAATCGCCGATATCGAGGCCGCTCATGCACATATCCGGCAGCATTTGCGCAAGCAGTTGGGCGCCGAAACCGCCGACTCCATGCGTCTGCTCTATGGTGGTTCCGTGAAGCCGGGGAATGCAGGAGACATACTTTCGGTGGAAAATGTCGATGGTGCGCTTATTGGTGGAGCAAGCCTGAAGGCAGAAGACTATCTGGGGATTGTCGGCTCCGTTGGCTGAAACACTGGCATCGGGCGCTTGCAGAAGACCGTATGGTGCCTATATCCGCCTCAACGACGCCGCAGATGCGGGGTTGGATTCTGCGATAAAGCCGTGTAATGAGCCGCGTCCGCAGCAATAAGCCGCTTGTCCGCGCAAGGCGCTGGAAGGAAAAATGCAAACTGTCATCATTGTCATTCACCTGCTTGTCGTCCTTGCTCTGGTCGGCGTTGTCCTCATGCAGCGCTCCGAGGGAGGCGGGCTTGGAATTGGTGGCGGTTCGGGCTTCATGTCTGCTCGCGGCGCAGCCAATGCGCTCACGCGCACCACATCCATTCTTGCTGCAGCGTTTTTCGCCACGTCTCTGGCGCTTTCCCTGATTGCTCGCTACCAGGCGAGCCCCACCGATATTCTGGATCGACTTCCACAGACCCAGGGCGAGAGTGGTCAGAGCGAAGGTGGCGCTGGCGTGCTCGATCAGCTTGGCGGAAGTGATGAACCGTCTGCTCCGGCAGACAGTGACGCACCGGCCGTGCCTTCGGGTGACGCTGCGCCGGCAGACAATGCCGAGCCACAAGTGCCCACTGGTCAGTAACGGGTTAGAGAGAAGGCGCTTCAGGCGCCTTCCTTTTTGGTCGCGCCGCACTGATTGTGCGGCGTATTTGTGAAAAAGATAGGGTTCTTGCGATTTTGCCTCTGGCGGAATCGTCACGGGCCAGTTATGCGGTAGGTCCCATGGCGCGATATGTTTTCATCACCGGCGGCGTGGTTTCTTCTCTCGGCAAGGGTATTGCAGCAGCAGCCTTGGGCGCTTTGCTCCAGGCACGTGGATATCGTGTGCGTATCCGCAAGCTCGATCCGTACCTGAATGTCGATCCGGGAACGATGTCGCCCTATCAGCATGGCGAAGTTTTCGTTACCGACGACGGTGCGGAGACCGACCTTGATCTCGGACATTATGAACGCTTCACGGGGCGCTCGGCGACGAAGTCGGACAACATCACGACCGGCCGGATCTACCAGAACATTCTGGAGAAAGAACGCCGTGGCGACTATCTGGGCGCGACCGTGCAGGTCATTCCCCATGTGACGGACGAGATCAAGCAGTTCATCCTCGAAGGCAACGAGGATTTCGACTTCGTTCTGTGCGAGATTGGCGGCACAGTGGGCGATATCGAGGCGATGCCGTTCCTCGAGGCGATTCGCCAGCTTGGCAACGAGCTCCCGCGTGGCAATGCGCTTTACGTGCATCTCACGCTCATGCCGTGGATCCCGGCTGCAGGCGAGCTCAAGACGAAGCCTACGCAGCATTCGGTGAAGGAGCTGCGCTCAATCGGTATTGCACCCGATATCCTTCTCGTGCGGGCCGATCGTGAAATTCCCGCGGAAGAGCGGCGCAAGCTCTCACTGTTCTGCAATGTGCGCGAATCGGCAGTGATTCAGGCGCTGGATGTTGCGCATATCTATGATGTGCCGACGGCCTATCATCGCGAAGGTCTTGATTCTGAGGTGCTTGCAGCCTTCGGTATCGAGCCGGCACCGAAGCCGCGCATGCAGCAGTGGCAGGAAGTTGCCGACCGGATCCATAATCCCGAAGGCGAAGTCACCATTGCGGTGGTCGGCAAATACACCGGCCTGAAGGATGCCTACAAGTCGCTCAACGAAGCGCTTGCTCATGGTGGCATGGCCAATCGCGTTCGCGTGAAGCTGGAATGGATCGAGGCGGAAATCTTCGAGAAGGAAGATCCCGCGCCCTGGCTTGAGAAAGTGCACGGCATTCTCGTTCCTGGCGGCTTTGGCGAGCGTGGTGCGGAAGGGAAGATCCTGGCTGCTAAGTTCGCGCGTGAACGCAAGGTGCCGTATTTCGGTATCTGCTTTGGCATGCAGATGGCCTGTATCGAAGCCGCACGTTCGCTGGCTGGCATTGAAGAGGCCTCGTCCACGGAATTCGGCCCGACCAAGGAGCCGGTGGTCGGCCTGATGACTGAGTGGCTGAAGGGCAACATGCTTGAGAAGCGCACCGCAGCCGGTGATCTGGGCGGCACGATGCGTCTCGGCGCATTTGAAGCCAAACTGGTGGAAGGTTCGCGCATTGCCGACATCTACGGCAGCGAGACGATTTCTGAGCGCCATCGCCACCGCTACGAGGTGAATATCGGCTATCGCGAGAAGCTGGAGGAATGCGGTCTTGTCTTTGCCGGTCTTTCTCCGGACGGCGTGCTTCCCGAGACGGTGGAATATGCGGACCATCCCTGGTTCATCGGCGTGCAGTACCACCCCGAGCTGAAGAGCCGTCCACTTGAGCCGCATCCGCTGTTCGCGTCCTTCATCGAAGCTGCGGTCGAACAATCGCGCCTTGTGTAGTCGGTCGAGACTGCCACAGGTTTGCAATGTGCCTCATCATGGGGCACATCGCATTTCATGAGCGATAGAGCGCCCACGACCAGTACTGTTGCAATTGACCACTGCGTCTTGCCAGTGGCCTCGCTTGCAGTGGCACGTGAACGCTATGAGGCGCTTGGCTTCACGGTCGCGCCGGATGCATTACATCCTTTTGGAACCGGCAATGCCTGCATCTTTTTTGCAGACGGCACCTATCTGGAACCGCTGGCGGTTTGCGACCGGACTGCCTATCGGGATGCTTTGAGCGACCAAAACAGTTTCATCCTGCGTGACAAGAGTTTCAGACAGACGCAGGGCAATGAGGGATTTTCCGCACTCGCCCTGAAAACCGACGACGCTCGGGCAGATCATGAGCGCTTCCTTCTGTCGGGCAACTCTGCCGGTGCTCCCGTAGAGTTTGCACGTCCTCTGAAAGGGCCTGACGGTTCGACGGGGGAAGCACGATTTCGGTTGGCTTTCTCTGCGCCTGCAGGGACTGGCGGTTTTTGCTTTACCTGCCAGCGCTTGCACCGCTCGGCCATGGGGGGCGGAACCTCGAGCCGGCACGGGAACGGCGTTAGCGGTCTGCTTTCGGTCTCCGTGAAAGTCGGAGACCTCGAGACAGCCCAAATCTATTTCAGCAAGCTCGCCTGTGTTCCTGCCATTGGTACAGAAACCGGCGCGGTGGTTCGGTTCCGGAATTGTGCCGTTCACCTGGAGCAGGATCCCGCGATGCCTGACAGCGACGAGATCCGCTTCGATGCGGTGACATTTTCATGCGCCGACCCGGGAAAGCTTCGTCAAATTCTGACGCGTTCGAATATTGTCTGGCAGGAAAGGAATGGTGCCATACACATTCCGACTGCGCCGGGCCAGGGCGCGACATTCATCTTCAAGGAGAATGATCATGAAGCCTAATACAAGCGTGAAGGTCGGCGATGCGGTATTCGCCAATGACGCTCCGTTCGCGCTCATTGCCGGTCCGTGCCAGATGGAATCGCGCCAGCATGCTTTCGACATGGCCGGCAAGCTCAAGGAACTGACTACCGAGCTTGGTCTTGGCTTCGTCTTCAAGACCAGTTTCGACAAGGCCAATCGCACATCGCTTTCGGGCAAGCGGGGAATGGGGCTGGAAGCAGCCCTTCCGGTCTTTGCGGATATCCGCAAGGAGCTCTCACTGCCCGTGCTGACCGACATCCACAACGAAGAACAATGCGTTGTGGTGGGCGAGGTCGTCGATGTCCTTCAGATTCCGGCCTTTCTCTGCCGACAAACGGATCTGCTCATTGCTGCTGCGAAAACCGGCAAGGTCATCAATGTGAAAAAGGGACAGTTCCTGGCTCCCTGGGATATGGGAAACGTGATCAGCAAGGTCACCGAATCAGGCAATCCCAATGTGCTGGTGACCGAACGCGGGGCATCGTTCGGCTACAATACACTCGTGTCTGACATGCGAGCCCTGCCGCAGATGGCGGAGTTTGGCGCTCCGGTCATCTTTGACGCCACGCATTCCGTTCAGCAGCCGGGCGGGCGAGGCGGGTCGAGCGGTGGTGACCGCCGCTTTGTGGAACCGCTCGCCAGCGCAGCGGTAGCGGTTGGTGTCGCGGGCATTTTCATAGAGACGCATGAAGATCCCGACAATGCACCTTCCGATGGGCCGAACATGGTGCCATTTGCCGACATGAAGCGGTTGCTGGAGCGCCTGATGGCTTTTGACAGTGTTTCAAAGAACACCTGACGCATGCGGTGTCATTGTCTTTTTGACGCCATAGGGTAAGAGAAGCGCGTATTTCTCCGATCAATCCACACGAGTAATGGGGACACACTTCCATGACAGCCATCATCGACATCGTCGGACGTGAAATTCTTGATAGCCGCGGTAATCCGACTGTGGAGGTCGATGTTTACCTTGAAGATGGCTCCATGGGCCGTGCTGCCGTTCCTTCAGGGGCGTCCACAGGCGCGCATGAAGCCGTTGAACTTCGTGATGGTGGTACGCGATATCTCGGCAAGGGTGTAGAGCGCGCTGTCGAGGCCGTGAATGGAGAGATCTTCGAGGCTGTCGGTGGTCTTGAAGCCGAAGAGCAGATGCAGATCGATCAGACGATGATCGACCTCGATGGTACTCCAAACAAGAGCCGTCTTGGTGCGAATGCGATCCTGGGTGTTTCGCTGGCAGTCGCCAAAGCCGCGGCGAATGCTTCCGGGCTGCCGCTCTATCGCTATGTAGGTGGCGCTTCCGCTCACATCCTGCCAGTGCCGATGATGAACATCATCAATGGCGGCGCGCATGCCGACAACCCGATCGATTTTCAGGAATTCATGGTCATCCCGGTTGGCGCGGAATCACTTTCGGAGTCCGTGCGCTGGGGGGCAGAGATTTTCCACACGCTGAAGGCGGGTCTGAAAAAGGCCGGCCACAACACCAATGTGGGTGATGAAGGCGGATTCGCTCCGGGCCTCAACAGCGCACAGGAAGCCCTCGACTTCATCATGGCTTCGGTCGAGAAGGCTGGCTACAAGCCCGGTGAACAGGTCGCCATCGGTCTTGATTGTGCTGCCACCGAGTTTTTCAAGGACGGGAAATATGTCTACGAAGGCGAGGGGACAACACGCGACGCGCAGGCGCAGGCCGAGTATCTTGCCAAGCTTTCGTCCGACTACCCGATCATCTCGATCGAGGACGGCATGGGTGAAGACGACTTCGAAGGCTGGAAGATTCTGACAGAACTGGCTGGCGACCGCGTCCAGCTCGTCGGTGACGATCTTTTCGTGACCAATTCAGCCCGCCTGAATGACGGCATCGGCATGGGAATCGCCAACTCGATCCTCGTGAAGGTGAACCAGATCGGCACGCTGACGGAGACGCTGGACGCGGTCGAGACGGCGCACAAGGCTGGCTACACCGCCGTGATGTCGCATCGCTCGGGCGAGACCGAGGACTCCACCATCGCCGATCTGGCCGTTGCCACCAATTGCGGGCAGATCAAGACCGGATCGCTGGCGCGTTCGGACCGGCTGGCAAAGTACAACCAGCTTATCCGTATCGAGCAGCAGCTTGGGCGTCAGGCGCGCTACCACGGCAAGAAGATGCTGCGCGGCTGATATCTCGCAGTATCCCGACAGTTGTCATGGGAGGTGCATCGGGATGCCGGTGCACCTCTTTTTCATTTGCTATCGCAACATAACGGTCCATTAAGCAAAATCGGGCGATATGCGGCAGAGAAGGAGAATTTCTCGGCATGTGGACCCGCCATCACAAAAGACGCAATACCGGTCGGCTGATCGTTCCGATGATCGCCTGCGTCGTGCTGGCTTATTTCAGCTATCACGCCTATCATGGCCGCTACGGGATCAACTCCAAGGCCAGCCTTGAGGCGAGGCTGGAACTGCTTGAAGCACAGCATCAAAAGATTGTCTCGTCACGGGTGAAGCTGGAAGAGAGGCTTGCGCTGCTGCAGGACGGATCCGTGGAGCGGGACATGCTCGATGAACAGGCGCGGCGCGCACTCAATCTCGCCCAGGATCGTGAATTGGTGATCTTTAGGGTGCAGCGCAGCAATTAACCGGTATTCGGTTAATTGCTTTTTTCCCTATGTGTTAGAACGGTTTAGCTGCATAGCTGGCATGCATTTTCCGCATGGCGGAACGGTTCTTGCCATGCTAGCCTTTTGGCAACTGCTGCTGCGCGCTCCGTTTCCCTGGCTGGAAGCGGGGCGCTGCAGTGCGCGGTATCGTTTAGCCTGCAGGGCCGATGGTTTCATGTCGAAACCTGTCTCCACAAAAAGGGGAGCGGCCCGATGCAAGACTTTAGGGAGTGACCGATGGCGACATCCGCCAGGAAAGCCTCATCGAAGTCGGCACCCAGCCGTTCCAAGGGTACGCCCCAGACGGCTGTTGCTGCTGCCAACGCGGTGAAGACACCCGAGCCAGCCGATTTCAAGAAGGAAGACGAACTGAAGGCCTATGAGGAGATGCTCCTCATCCGCCGTTTCGAGGAGAAGGCGGGCCAGCTTTACGGCATGGGGCTGATCGGTGGTTTCTGCCACCTCTATATCGGTCAGGAAGCCGTGGTTGTCGGTATGCAGATGTCGCTCAAGGAGGGTGATCAGGTCATCACCGGTTACCGTGATCACGGCCACATGCTTGCAACCGGAATGGAAGCACGTGGTGTGATGGCAGAGCTTACCGGTCGCCGTGGAGGCTACTCCAAGGGCAAGGGCGGCTCCATGCACATGTTCTCGAAAGAGAAGCATTTCTATGGCGGTCACGGCATCGTGGGCGCACAGGTGTCGCTGGGTACCGGTCTGGCCTTCGCGAATCGGTATCGCGGCAATGACAGTGTCTCTCTGACCTATTTCGGCGATGGCGCGGCCAATCAGGGTCAGGTCTATGAAAGCTTCAACATGGCTTCGCTGTGGAAGCTTCCGGTGGTCTACATCATCGAGAACAACCGCTACGCCATGGGTACATCCGTTTCGCGTTCATCCGCTGAAACCGATTTCTCCATGCGCGGCATCTCCTTCAAGATACCGGGCATCCAGGTCGACGGCATGGATGTGCGTGCCGTGAAGGCTGCCGGCGATCTTGCCGTCGAGTGGTGCCGTTCCGGCAAGGGTCCGATCATCCTCGAGATGCAGACCTATCGCTATCGCGGGCACTCCATGTCCGATCCGGCCAAGTACCGGACGAAGGAGGAAGTGCAGAAGATGCGCTCCGAGCAGGATCCGATCGAGCAGGTGAAGAACCGTCTGATCGAGAAGAAGTGGGCGAGCGAGGACGACCTGAAGGCCATCGACAAGAAGGTTCGCGAAGTGGTCGCCGATTCCGCCGAATTCGCTCAGAACGACCCCGAGCCGGATGTATCCGAGCTCTATACCGACATTCTGCTCTAAGGGGGACGCATCCATGCCAACGGAAATTCTCATGCCCGCGCTTTCCCCGACCATGGAGGAAGGCAATCTTGCCAAGTGGCTCAAGAAGGAAGGTGACAGCGTTGCTCCTGGCGACGTGATTGCCGAGATCGAAACCGACAAGGCCACGATGGAAGTCGAAGCCGTCGACGAAGGCACGATCGGGAAGATCCTGATCGAAGAGGGAACGGAAGGCGTGAAGGTCAACACGCCTATCGCCGTACTTCTCGAAGAAGGCGAAAGCGCTGACGATCTGGACAAGTCCGCATCCAGCGCGCCAGCGAAGGATTCCGAAGCACCTGCCGAGGAAGCATCTTCCCAGCAGAACGAAGAGGCCCCCAAGGCCGCTGCTGCGCCCAAGTCTGTCAAGCAGGAGCTTCCTTCCGATCCGGATATTCCGGAAGGCACCGAGATGGTTCCGACCACCGTTCGCGAGGCGCTTCGCGACGCGATGGCCGAAGAAATGCGCCGCGACGAGGATGTCTTCGTCATGGGTGAAGAAGTCGCCGAGTATCAAGGCGCCTACAAGATTACCCAGGGGTTGCTCGATGAGTTCGGCGACCGCCGCGTTGTCGACACGCCGATCACAGAACATGGTTTTGCCGGTGTCGGTGTCGGTGCCGCCTTTGCCGGTTTGAAGCCGATTGTCGAGTTCATGACCTTCAACTTTGCCATGCAGGCGATGGACCAGATCATCAACTCGGCAGCCAAGACCCTCTATATGGCAGGCGGCCAGATGGGTGCGCCGATCGTGTTCCGTGGCCCGAACGGTGCTGCTGCACGTGTCGCAGCCCAGCACAGCCAGGACTATGCGGCGTGGTACGGCCATATTCCGGGTCTCAAGGTCGTCATGCCCTACACCGCAGCGGATGCGAAGGGCTTGTTGAAAGCAGCCATCCGTGACCCCAATCCGGTGGTTTTCCTCGAGAACGAGATTCTCTACGGGCAGACCTTCGACGTGCCGAAGATGGATGACTTCGTGCTGCCCATCGGCAAGGCGCGCATTCACAAGATTGGTACGGACGCGACCATCGTCTCCTTCGGCATCGGCATGACCTATGCGGTCAAGGCCGCCGAGGAACTGGCCGGCGAAGGTCTTGATGTGGAGATCATCGATCTGCGCACGATCCGTCCGCTTGATCTCGATACGGTTATCGAGTCGGTGAAGAAGACGAACCGTCTTGTGACAGTCGAGGAAGGCTTCCCGCAGTCGTCCGTGGGCGATCACATCGCTGCCCAGGTGATGCAGCGTGCATTTGACTATCTCGATGCACCGGTCATCACCATCACGGGCAAGGATGTGCCGATGCCTTATGCGGCCAATCTTGAAAAGCTGGCTCTGCCCAATGTGGCGGAAGTGGTCGAAGCGGTGAAAGCCGTTTCCTACCGGAACTGAGGGAGCAGTCTTCATGCCGATCAAGATCACAATGCCTGCGCTCTCACCAACCATGGAAGAGGGCAACCTCGCCAAGTGGCTGGTGAAAGAAGGCGATACCGTCTCGGCCGGTGATGTCATTGCCGAGATCGAGACGGACAAGGCGACGATGGAAGTCGAGGCCGTGGACGAAGGCACGGTGGCAAAGCTTGTCGTTTCCGAAGGCACCGAGGGCGTGAAGGTCAATGCCCTCATCGCGGTTCTGGCAGAAGAAGGCGAGGATGCATCCGAGGCAGCCAAGGCGGCGGAAGGTGGCGAAAGTGCACCTGCCAAGGAAGCTCCGAAGGCTGAGGAAAAGAAGGACGAGCCTGCTCCAGCAAAGGCTGAAGCTTCTGCGAAAGCGGAGGCCGCACCATCCAAGAGCGACGACGCTGCGAAGGGTGAACGCGTTTTTGCCTCGCCTCTCGCGCGCCGAATCGCCAAGGACGCAGGTATCGACCTCAAGACCTTGAAGGGCAGTGGTCCAAAAGGCCGGATCGTCAAGGCTGACGTGGAGAAGGCCAGGGAAGAAGGTGTTCCTGCGGGCAAGGCCGCGGATGCACCTGCGGCAGCGTCAGCAGCCAAGCCCATGTCCGACGATGCCGTTCTCAAGCTGTTCGAGGAAGGCTCCTACGAGCTTGTGCCGCATGATTCCATGCGCAAGACCATCGCGCGGCGTCTGGTCGAGGCGAAGAGCACGATTCCGCATTTCTATCTGACGGTGGATTGCGAGCTCGACGCGCTGCTGAAGCTTCGCAAGGAGCTGAATGCGGCGGCGCCCGTGGTAAAGACCGACGACGGCGAGAAGCCTGCCTACAAGCTTTCGGTCAATGATATGGTCATCAAAGCCATGGCCATGGCGCTGCAGGCGGTGCCGGACGCTAATGTATCGTGGACAGAGGCCAATATGGTCCGCCACAAACATGCCGATGTCGGCGTTGCGGTCTCAATTCCCGGTGGCCTCATAACGCCGATCATTCGCAAGGCGGAACAGAAGACGCTGTCTGCCATCTCAAACGAAATGAAAGATCTGGCGGGCCGGGCTCGTAACCGCAAGCTGAAGCCTGAGGAATATCAGGGTGGCAGCACTGCGGTTTCCAATTTGGGCATGTTCGGCATCAAGGATTTCTCCGCAGTCATCAACCCGCCCCATGCGACCATTCTGGCCGTTGGTGCTGGCGAGCAGCGTCCGGTCGTCAAGGATGGCGAACTGGCCGTTGCGACGGTGATGTCCGCCACGCTTTCCACCGATCACCGTGCGGTCGACGGTGTTCTTGGCGCGGAGCTTCTGGCAGCATTCAAGCGTCTCATCGAGAACCCGATGGGCATGCTGGTCTAAGCGGGAATGTCCGTCATGAAGACCATCCTGTGCTATGGCGATTCCCTGACCTGGGGTTACGATCCGCAAGGTCCGGGACGCCATGCGTTCGAAACGCGCTGGCCAAGTGTACTTGGTCGCGTCCTTTCAGGCGATGCGCAGGTGATTGCTGAAGGTCTGAACGGGCGAACCACCGCATTTGACGACTTCACGGCAGGCATTGATCGGAACGGGGCGCGGCTTTTGCCGAGCATCCTTTCCACTCATGCTCCGCTCGATCTCGTCATCATCATGCTCGGCACCAATGACATGAAGCGCTTCCTGTGCGGGCATGCCATCGGTGCCGCGAAAGGCATGCGGCGGCTGGTGGAGATTGTCCAGACCCATGTCTATCCGTTCGAACAGGCCGCGCCAAAGGTCCTGCTCGTCTCGCCACCGCATGCAGTCGCCACCTCAAACGGCGATTTCCAGCAGGTATTTGAGGGGGCGTTGGAAGAAAGTGCGAAGCTGGCTGGTCTTTACCGGGATGTAGCGGACGTTTCGGGCGCAGGTTTCTTCGACGCGGCTTCCGTGGCCAATGCCAGCCCGATCGACGGCATCCATCTCGATGCGGCCAACACACGTTCCATCGGTGAGGCACTCGCCAGGCCGGTTAAGGAAATTCTCGCGCTTTAGGCTTCGCGCCCGAGCGCTTCCGGAAGGGCAATGGTCCTTCTCACTCATTGCGGGATGCCTGCGGGTGTCCATGATTGAAGGAGACACAGTCAGTGGCTGATTCCTACGACGTTATCATCATCGGTTCAGGCCCCGGCGGCTATGTGACTGCGGCGCGCGCATCGCAGCTCGGTTTGAAAACGGCCATTGTCGAGCGCGAGCATCTGGGCGGCATCTGCCTGAACTGGGGTTGTATCCCGACAAAGGCGCTGCTGCGTTCCGCTGAGATCAAGGAATTTGCCGAGCATGCCGACCAGTATGGTCTGAAGCTTGAGGGCAAGGTGACGGCTGACACTGCGGCTGTGGTCGATCGCTCCCGCAAGGTTTCGCTGCGCCTGAATGGCGGCGTCGAGTTCCTCATGAAGAAGAACAAGGTCGACGTGATCTGGGGTGAGGCCAAGATCACCGGCAAGGGTGAAGTGACAGTCGCCGCACCGAAGAAGAAGGCCATGGAGCCGCAGCCGCCCAAGCCCAAGAAGACCTTGGGTGAGGGGACCTACAAGGCAAAACACATCATCGTTGCTACCGGTGCGCGCCCGCGCGTTCTGCCGGGCATCGAGCCTGATGGCAAGCTGATCTGGACCTATTTCGAGGCGATGGTGCCGAAGGAAATGCCCAAGTCGCTGATCGTGATGGGTTCCGGTGCAATCGGCATCGAATTTGCCAGCTTCTATCGCAGTATGGGCGCTGATGTGACCGTGGTTGAGCTCATGCCGCAGATCATGCCGGTGGAGGATGTAGAAGTATCCAAATTTGCCAAGCGCCAGCTTGAAAAGCAGGGCATGAAGTTCAAGCTCGAAGCCAAGGTGACCAAGGTCGAGAAGAGCGGCGACAGCGTCACCGCGCATGTCGAGACCAAGGATGGCAAGGTCGAGAAGATCACGGCCGATCGTCTTATTTCCGCAGTGGGCGTTCAGGGAAATACGGAAAATCTCGGTCTGGAAGAGATCGGCGTGAAAGTTGAACGCGGCACGGTCGTTGTCGATGGCTATGGCCGCACCAATGTCGAGGGCATTTATGCAATCGGCGATGTTGCCGGTGCGCCGATGCTTGCGCACAAGGCCGAGCATGAGGGTGTCATCTGCGTGGAGAAGATCGCCGGTGTTCCAGGCGTTCATCCGCTCGACAAGGGCAAGATCCCCGGTTGCACCTATTGCCACCCTCAGGTGGCGTCTGTCGGTCTGACCGAGGCCAAGGCCAAGGAAGCCGGCCGCGATATTCGCGTCGGCAAGTTCCAATTCGGCGCGAATGGCAAGGCTATTGCGCTGGGTGAAGACCAGGGCTTCATCAAGACCATTCTCGACAAGAAGACGGGTGAGCTTCTGGGTGCCCATATGGTGGGTGCCGAAGTCACCGAACTCATTCAGGGCTTCGTGATCGCGATGAATCTCGAGACTACCGAAGAAGAGCTGATGCACACGGTCTTCCCCCATCCGACGCTGTCGGAGATGATGAAGGAAAGCGTGCTTGATGCCTATGGGCGCACATTGAACGCCTAGCGCCGTTGGTGAGGGCAGGGGTTGACGCCTGCCCCGTAAACTGGTTGGCGTGAACCCGAATGCCTATATGGGCGAAGGAGCAGAGAATGGAACCGGATCTAGCCATCATGTCCATGCCGGGTGTCGGCTTCATCGGAATGCTGCTGATCGGTTTTCTCGCAGGGTATATCGCCGAGAAGACGATGAACCGCGACCACGGCGTCCTCACCAATATCCTGGTGGGAATTGCGGGGTCTTTCGTTGGCGGAACCGTTGCCAGCGTGGTTGGGATCGAGTTCTACGGATTTCTGGGCAATCTGGTCGTGGCAACTGCCGGTGCGATCCTCATTCTCTGGCTCTTCGGGCGGTCGGAAAAGCCGCGCGCACGATAGGAAGAAGCTATGGTCACCATTCTCGACAACCGCGCCGCCAAGCCGCGCCCTCGCCATCCCGAGAAGGCTCATCGGCCTGATCAGGAGGTCATGCGCAAGCCGAAATGGATTCGCGTGAAGGCCCCGACATCCAAAGGGTATCTCGAAACGCGCGAGATCGTGAAAACGAACAAGCTCGTCACGGTCTGCGAGGAAGCCGGTTGCCCGAATATCGGCGAGTGCTGGGACAAGAAGCACGCGACCTTCATGATCATGGGTGAAATCTGCACCCGTGCCTGCGCTTTCTGCAATGTCGCCACAGGCATTCCTGCCCCGCTTGATCTGGATGAGCCGGCCAATGTGGCCAAGGCCGTTGTCGAGATGGGCCTGAAGCATGTCGTCATCACTTCCGTGGATCGCGACGATCTGAAGGATGGCGGTGCGCAGCATTTCGCCGACGTGATCCTCGCCATCAGGGCAGCTTCGCCGGAGACGACCATCGAGATCCTGACGCCGGACTTCCTGCGCAAGGATGGTGCTCTGGAGATCGTCGTTGCAGCCCGGCCCGACGTCTTCAACCACAATCTGGAGACGGTTGCCTCAAATTATCTGACGGTTCGGCCCGGTGCGCGCTATTTCCACTCGATCCGGCTGCTTCAGCGCGTGAAAGAGCTTGATCCATCCATCTTCACCAAGTCGGGCATCATGGTCGGTCTTGGCGAGGAGCGGAACGAGGTTCTGCAGCTCATGGATGACCTGCGTTCGGCGGATGTCGATTTCATCACGATCGGCCAGTATCTGCAGCCAACCCGCAAGCATCACCCGATCAAGAAATTCGTCACACCGGAGGAGTTCCAGTCCTACGAGACGGTTGCCTATTCCAAGGGCTTTCTGATGGTTTCCTCCAGCCCGCTGACCCGCTCCTCTCATCACGCTGGCGAAGATTTCGAGCGGCTGCGTGCAGCGCGCGAAGCAAAGCTGAATGCTGTTGCCAAGTCGGCGTGATCGTCAGCAATGCCGAAGCATGAGACCGTAAAGCGGGTGAACCACAGCGCGAAGGAGATGTTCGCGCTGGTGGCCGATGTGGAAGCCTATCCGGAATTCGTGCCCATGTGCGAGGCACTTGTGGTGCGTTCGGAAAAGGAACGCGATGGCGTGCGCATTCTCGTGGCGGACATGACTGTAGGCTACAAGGCCATCCGCGAGACATTCACGAGCCAGGTCGTGCTCAAGCCCGAAGAGAGCCTGATCGAGGTCCGCTATATCGACGGGCCGTTCCGCTTTCTGCAGAACCGCTGGTTCTTCGAGGAAGTCTCAGAGGGTGTCTGCGACATCCACTTCTTCATCGAATACGAGTTCAAGAACCGCATGCTCGGCATGTTGATGGGCGCTATGTTCGACCGCGCCTTTCGCATGTTCACCGATGCCTTCGAAAAGCGGGCCGACCGCGTCTATGGTGTTGCCTCGGTTTGAGGTTTTGCCTTCTCGGCTGCTTCAAGCACCATCTGAAGCGCGGTCAACACACTGTCGCGCCTGACAATCGCACGCCCCTCCGGTGCGAAACTGCGTCTTTCCGTCACGACAGGCAAACCGGCTACGGCCAAGCCGAACCAGACCAGCCCGACGGGCTTGTCAGGGCTGCCTCCGCCGGGACCCGCAATGCCGGTGATGGAAACAGCAATATCGGCGTGGGAATTGCGCAGGGCTCCATCCGCCATTTCGCGCGCGCATTCCTTGGAAACCGCACCGTGCTGTTTGATGGTCTGGGGGTCCACTCCCAGCATCTCGACCTTGGCCTCGTTGGTATAGGTAACAAAGCCACGGTCCAGGACCTCAGAAGCTCCGTTGATATCCGTGATCGCGCCTGCAACCAGGCCACCGGTGCAGGATTCTGCCGTGGCCAGCATCAGACCGCGTTGTTGAAGCGTCCTCAACACCTTGCCCGCCAGAATTTCCGTGTCGCTCATTTCATCCTCACTCCGGCAGTTGGCCGGGATAGACCACACTGGCAGTCGCGATGGCCGCAATACCTTCCTCGCGTCCCACGAAGCCGAGTTTTTCGTTGGTTGTAGCCTTGACCGATATTCGGTCCTCAGAAATGCAAAGCATCCGTGCAAGTTCCGCTGTCATGGCTTCACGATGTGGGCCGATCCTCGGCGCTTCGCAAATCAGGGTGATGTCAGCATTGGCAATCCTGCCGCCGCGCTGGCGCACGATTTTTACCGCGTGTTCGACGAACAAATGTGAAGCTGCGCCTTTCCATTGAGGATCCGAGGGTGGAAAGTGCGTGCCGATATCGCCTGCGCCGCATGTGGCCAGCAGCGCATCCGTGAGCGCATGGAGCCCAACATCCGCGTCCGAATGGCCAGAGAGTTTCTTGGCATGCGGTATCTGCACTCCGCATAGCGTGACGAATTCGCCATCCTCGAAAGAATGAACATCATAGCCGTTGCCAGTGCGTACATCCGGATAATTCATGGAGAGCGCCTTCATTTTCTGATCGGCCGCCTGCAGGTCTTCCGGCCAGGTTATCTTCGTGTTGGCAGCAGAGCCGCGCACGAGCTTCATGCGAAGTCCTGCCCATTCGGCTATGGCAGAATCATCCGTGAAATCCATAAAGGATTGCGCGTGAGCGACCTCATGCGCCTTGTGGATCCTGGCATAGGGAAACCCTTGAGGCGTTTGGGCTGCGAAGAGATTCTCGCGCGATACCGTTTCACCGACCAGTTTGTCTTCAGTGCCCCGTTTGAGGGTATCGGACACTGCCAGAGCGGGTAACACGCCGTGATCTTCGTCAATGGCTTCAATCACACGGTCCAGGAGCTTCGCGTCCACGAAAGGACGCACGGCATCATGAATCAGAACCTTTTCCGGGTTCCAGGTGCTCAACGCTTCCAGAGCGCGCAGGGTCGAAGCCTGACGGGTGGAGCCGCCAGTGACGGAGGATACGCGTTCTTCCAGTCCCTTCACGGCATCGGCAAAGAGCGCGGCATCGTCTTCATGTATGGCGACAACCACGGGTCCAATTGCCGGATGCTGCAGAAAATGTTCGAGCGTGTGACGGATGACGGGCTTGCCGGCGATGGTCCGATATTGCTTCGGCCCAGTGGTCAGCCCGCCGGCGCGCTCGCCACGGCCTGCCGCGACCAGAACAACCGCGACGCCCGTTATCTCATTGCGCAGTTCATGTGTCATGGGGCGAGGATTAGAACGCTCGCCTCCAAAATGCCAATCCTGATTTGCACAGAGCAGTGCCGTGTCATTTCGTGCGTTTGGCGGATTGCCAATGCTGGCGCAAATGTCTACAAATTAATCAGATGAAAATGGTGCCCTAATTTTGAGCATGTCCGACATCTCCATTCTTGCCGAGCCGCTGCTGGTCGGTAGTGTGACCTTGAGGAATCGGGTCTTTCTGGCCCCCATGTCCGGGGTGACCGACCTGCCGTTTCGCCGACGCGCACATGGTCATGGTGCCGGCCTTGTCGTTTCGGAAATGGTGGCCAGCGGTGAACTGGCGAAAGGGCGGGATGAGAGCGCCCGGCGCATCAATCGGCCAGACATAGATGTGCATATGGTGCAATTGGCTGGCCGAGAAGCCTATTGGATGGCCGAGGCGGCCAGAATCGCGGAGGCTGGCGGCGCCGACATCATCGATATCAATATGGGCTGTCCTGCAAAGAAGGTCACCGGCGGATATTCCGGCTCTGCCTTGATGCGGGAGCCTGAACATGCGCTCACGCTGATCGAAGCCGTCGTCAAGGCCGTCACTGTTCCGGTTACATTGAAAATGCGCCTCGGTTGGGACGAGAACAGCCACAACGCCCCGGACATCGCGGCTCAAGCCGAAGCGGCAGGCGTCCAGATGATCACGATCCATGGACGCACGCGCTGCCAATTTTACAAAGGTGAAGCAGACTGGGATGCCATCCGTGCCGTAAGTCAGGCCGTCCGTGTGCCAGTAGTCGCCAATGGGGATGTGAAAGACGTCCGGGATCTTCCGTCCATCCTGCAGAAATCAGGTGCGGACGCAGTGATGGTCGGCCGCGCGCACTATGGGGCGCCCTGGACTGCCGGTATGTTGGCGAATGCTGCTCGAGGCGTTGCGCAGGCAGGGGCAGCGCTTCCGGACAATCCGGCGGAGTATGTTGCCGCGCATTACGAAGACATGCTTTCGCTCTACGGGATACGGCGCGGCGTGCAGCACTCGCGCAAGCATCTTGGGTGGTATGCGGAGCGTTTTGCGCCTGATCTGAGCCTGGAAAAGCGCAAGATGCTGATGACTCAGACCGATCCCGCAGTGGCGCTCACGGCAATTCGCCAGCTGTTTCCAACAAATTCGGAAAATCAACGGAGACTTGTCGCTTGAGCCTTGATTTGGACCCGGCACCCGGCACCGCAGCAACAACAGCGCAGCTGGCGCTCAATGCACTCGGGCATCCCGTCATCATGGTGGATGAAGGGGGCTATATCACCTTCGCCAACGCAGAAGCTGAAGACTTCTTCAGGGTCAGTGCTGCCGTTCTCAGCAGGAACAGGCTTTGCGACTATGTACCGTTCGGCAGCCCGCTTCTGACGCTTGTCGAACAGGCACAGGAAAGGCGCGCGGCATTCAACGAATATCGGGTAGACATTTCTTCTCCCCGACTTGGCTCTGATCGGTTGGTCGATATCTATGTCGCCCCCGTGGCGGAGCTCTCAAATCATGTCGTGGTGATGTTCCTCGAGCGGGGGATGGCGGAGAAGATCGACCGTCAGATGACACATCGCGGTGCTGCCCGTTCCGTCTCTGGGCTTGCTGCCATGCTCGCGCACGAGATCAAGAACCCGCTTTCCGGTATTCGTGGTGCAGCGCAGCTTCTTGAAAGCGTGGTCACGGATGCCGACCGGCCCCTTGCCCGGCTCATCACGGAGGAAACCGATCGGATCGTTGCGCTTGTAGATCGCATGGAGGTCTTTTCCGATGAGCGTCCTGTCGATCGCGAGCCGGTCAATATTCATGTCGTTCTGGACCACGTGAAGGCAATTGCAAGCAACGGCTTCGCTAGGAACATCACCATCACGGAACGGTATGATCCATCGCTTCCTCCCATTCTGGCCAATCGTGACCAGCTCGTGCAGGTATTCATAAACCTGTTGAAGAATGCAGCAGAAGCCATTGGAAATGCAGGTGATGGCGAGATCACTATTTCCACGGCCTTCAGGCCAGGCATTCGCTTCTCCGTGCCGGGGACGAAAGAGCGGGTTTCGCTGCCTATGGAATTTTGCGTTCACGACAATGGTCCGGGTGTCTCGCCCGATATCCAATCGATCATCTTTGATCCTTTCATCACCACCAAGCAGAACGGTTCCGGTCTAGGGCTGGCACTGGTGGCCAAGATCGTGGGAGCGCATGGCGGAGTGATCGAATGCGACTCCACGTCGCGTGGCACCACCTTCCGGGTTCTGATGCCTGCCTGGCGGGAGCGGGATGCAGAACGCGCCGGAAATTCCAGCGAGGGGCAGAAGCCATGACCATACGCGGCAACATTCTTGTCGCCGATGACGATGCGGCGATCCGTACCGTCCTCAATCAGGCGCTATCACGTGTGGGACACCAGGTGAGGGTCACCTCGAATGCCGCTGCTCTGTGGAAGTGGGTGGCGGCCGGTGAAGGCGATCTTGTCATCACCGATGTCGTCATGCCCGATGAAAACGCGTTCGATCTGTTGCCGCGCATCAAGAAGGCGCGGCCGGACCTGCCCGTCATCGTCATGAGTGCGCAGAACACCTTCATGACAGCAATCAGAGCATCAGAGGCCGGTGCCTATGAATATCTGCCAAAGCCATTCGATCTGAGCGAATTGCTCAGCATTGTGGGTCGGGCGCTGGCCGAGCCCAAGACAGCGAAAAGCAACGACAAGCCTGCAGAAAATTCGGAGAAAATGCCTCTGATCGGCCGTTCGGCGGCCATGCAGGACATCTATCGCATGCTTGCGCGCATGATGCAGACGGATCTCACCGTCATGATCAATGGTGAGAGCGGGACCGGAAAGGAATTGGTGGCGCGGGCTCTGCACGAGTTCGGCCGGCGCAGCAGGGGGCCGTTCGTTGCGATCAACATGGCGGCAATTCCCCGCGATCTCATCGAGTCGGAGCTTTTCGGCCACGAGAAGGGTGCGTTTACCGGGGCGCAACATCGTTCCTCCGGTCGCTTCGAGCAGGCAGAGGGGGGCACACTCTTCCTTGATGAGATCGGCGACATGCCGATGGAAGCGCAGACGCGTCTCTTGCGCGTGCTTCAACAAGGTGAATACACGACCGTCGGGGGACGCACGCCGATCAAGACCGATGTGCGTATCGTCGCTGCGACCAACAAGGATCTCCGATCCCTGATCAATCAGGGCCTGTTCCGGGAAGATCTGTTCTATCGGCTGAATGTGGTTCCGCTGCGTTTGCCGCCCTTGAGGGAGCGCGCAGAAGACATTCCCGATCTGGTGAGGCATTTCTTCGAGTTGGCCGAGCGGGAAGGGCTGCAGTCAAAGCGGGTTTCGCGAGCCGGACTGGATGCGATGATGCGCTACCCCTGGCCGGGGAATGTGCGCGAACTGGAAAATCTTGTACGCCGTCTTTCCGCGCTTTATCCACAGGACGAGATCTCGGAGGAAATCGTTCTGAGCGAGCTTGGCAGCAATTCGGTTACGCCGCAGCTGCCGGCATCGGAGAGCGTGCTGCCGGAGAATGTCTCATTGGGCCAGGCCGTGGAGCAGTATCTGCAGCGTCATTTCAGCTCCTTTGGCGCAGAACTCCCGCCACCGGGGCTCTACCAACGCATTCTGGCGGAAGTAGAGTACCCGCTGGTTCTGGCAGCCCTTGCCGCAACGCAGGGCAATCAAATCAAGGCGTCGGAACTGCTCGGGGTAAATCGCAATACGCTGCGCAAGAAAATCCGGGAGCTTGGCGTGGATGTCTTCAAGGCAACCAGACATAGACAGGTCTCCTGACGAGACATTCCGACCACAGCTGATTTTGACCTTTGGCGGTGCGATGTTGCAATGTCGCCACATTGCGTTGCATATCTGCAACGTGACTTCGTGTGGCGGGATAATCAAAAGTCTAGCATCTCATGAGTAACTCAGCACCAGCCATGGCTGCTACGGGCACCTATCAGGGGAACGAAGAGAGGCGCAGACTTCTTGCGCTGCCGGGGCTCATTTCGGCGCTGGGTGCACTCATATCTGCAGGTCTGTCCTTCGCGGTGCTGCTGGGTTTCACGCCGGTCAATCCGGATGCGACGACGACCCTCGCACTGATCGGCATCAACGCGTTCTTCCTGATACTCCTTTTGTCCCTGATCATCCGGGAAGCCTTGCGCATCTACGCAGCGCGCAGAGGTGGGAAGGCGGCATCGCGGCTTCATGTGCGGATCGTGACGATGTTCTCGTTGATCGCGGCTATTCCCGCAATTCTCGTCGCGATCATTGCTTCGATCACCCTCGACTACGGTCTGGACCGCTGGTTCAATCTACGCACCCGCGTGATCGTGCAGTCGTCGCTGTCGATTGCCGAGGCCTATGAGCGCGACAACGCGCTGAACCTGCAGGGCACGACGCTTTCCATGGCGATCGATCTCGACCGGATGCGCAGCCTCTACAATCTCGACCGCACGGGTTTTCGCCAGCGTCTGACACAACAGGCGATGATCAGGGGACTGGCATATGCCCTTTTGATCAAGGAAGACGGGTCTCTCATCATGGGGGCGGAAATCCCCGAGCAGGACACCGTGCCCGCACCGCCCGCGGACGCGTTGAAGCTTGCGGCAGATCGGATGCCCAATCTGTTCGAATTGCCGCCCGGTAATCTGATCGGGACCATCATCAAGCTGAAGGCGATCCCGGACGCCTATCTCTATACGGCGCGGGAGCTGGATTCGCAGGTCATCAAAGCGCAGAAACTTGTTGCCGACAATACCGACGAATACAGCGCGCTCGAACAGAATCGAATGCAGACACAGCTCGCCTATGCGCTTGTCTATCTCGTCGTTACCCTGGCAATCGTGCTTGCGGCCATCTGGACCGGCATTGCAGTCGCTGATCGGATCGTTCGTCCGATCCGCCAGCTGATCGGTGCGGCTGACGCCGTGTCGCATGGAAATCTCGATGTCGCGGTGCCGGTGCGTGCATCGGATGGAGACGTGGCCTCGCTTGGCGACACCTTCAACAAGATGACGCTGCAGCTGAAGACGCAGCGCAACGAGTTGATCAGCGCCCGCGACGTGATCGATGAGCGCCGCCGCTTCAACGAAGCCGTCCTGGCCGGCGTGACGGCCGGTGTGATTGGTGTGGATGGCGAGGGAACGGTATCGATCGTCAACCGGTCCGCGGAACGGATGCTGGCCCTGAACGAGAAAGAGGCGATCGGACAGAAACTATCGGCCGTGCTTCCGCAAGTTGGCGCCGTTTTCGAGAAAGGTCGTGAAGCAGGGCGCAAGGTCTATCGCGAACAGGTCACGTTCTATCGCTCGGGCGCCGAGCGGACTTTCAATATCCAGCTGACGACCGAGGAGAGCGGAGAGTTGAGTGATGAGCGATCATTCGTCGTGACCGTTGATGACATCACCGATCTTGTTCAGGCGCAGCGCTCGTCGGCATGGGCCGACGTTGCGCGACGCATCGCACATGAGATTAAGAATCCGCTGACGCCCATCCAGCTTTCGGCCGAACGCATCCGGCGCCGCTACGGGAAGGTGATTACCGAAGATCGTGACGTGTTCGACCAATGTACGGACACGATTATCCGTCAGGTTGGTGATATCGGTCGCATGGTGGATGAGTTTTCCGCATTTGCGCGCATGCCGAAGCCGGACATCCAGAAGCTCGATTTGCGCGAGCCGTTGCGCGAGGCATCATTTCTGGTGGAGGTTTCGCGGTCGGATATCGCGTTCGAACGCGACCTTGGGTCGGAACCTCTGCCCGGTCGCTTCGATTCCCGGCTGATGAGCCAGGCATTCGGGAACATCATCAAGAATGCTGCCGAAGCCATCGATGGCGACCGCGAAGATCGCAAACCCGGGCGGATCAGGGTGAGTGCGCGTCGCGTCGATCAGATGATCGAGGTCAAGGTGACCGACAACGGCAAGGGGTTGCCGCGCAAGAACAGGCAGCGTCTTCTCGAGCCCTACATGACCACACGAGAAAAGGGCACGGGCCTGGGCCTTGCGATCGTGAAGAAGATTATCGAAGACCATGGCGGACATCTCGAACTTCACGATGCACCGCCGGACTTTGACGGTGGGGGCGGTGCTGAGATCCGTCTGTACCTGCCAGCCGAAGACGCAGGCCCCGCGTCATCCGAGAAGCATATTGATGAAGTAAAGAAGGTCCAAAATGGCGTCTGACATACTGGTCATCGACGACGAGGAAGACATTCGCGAGCTCGTCGCCGGAATCTTGAGCGATGAAGGCCATGAAACGCGCACCGCTGGTGACAGCGATGCGGCATTTGCGGCCATCGAGGCGCGTGTACCGCGCCTGGTCCTGCTCGATATCTGGTTGCAGGGCTCGAAGCTGGACGGCCTCGGCATTCTGGACAAGATCAAGCAGATGCATCCCGAGTTGCCGGTGATCATGATCTCCGGTCACGGGACGATCGAAACCGCAGTGTCCGCGATCAAGCGCGGCGCATACGACTTCATCGAAAAACCCTTCAAGGCGGATCGCCTTCTTCTGATCTGCGAGCGCGCGCTGGAGACCTCCAAATTGCGCAGGGAAGTCTCCGACCTCAAGAAGCGTACGGGTGACAGCGTCGAGCTTATCGGCGAATCTCAATCCGTCCATCACCTGCGCCAGACGATCGAGCGCGTCGCGCCTTCGAACAGTCGCATCATGCTGATCGGTCCGTCTGGTTCGGGCAAGGAAATGGTGGCGCGTGCCATTCATGCACAAAGCCTGCGGGCGCAGGGACCGTTCGTATCCGTCAATGCGGCGAGCATCACCCCGGAGCGGATGGAGATCGAGCTCTTCGGTACCGAAGCGAATGGCAGTGAACGGAAGGTGGGTGCGCTCGAAGAGGCACATGGAGGCACGCTCTATCTTGATGAAGTCGCCGACATGCCGCGTGAGACACAGGCCAAGATACTGCGTGTTCTGGTCGACCAGCAGTTTGAGCGCGTCGGCGGCACGAAGCGTGTGAAAGTGGATGTGCGCATCATTTCCTCCACTGCGCAGGATCTTGAAGGAATGATCGCAGAGGGCGCATTCAGGCAGGATCTGTACCATCGTTTGGCAGTGGTTCCGGTGAAGGTGCCGGCACTTGCGGAGCGAAGGGAAGACATTCCGCTTCTCGTGGATCATTTCATGGATCAGATCGTGAAACAGCTGGGTATCCGGCCGCGTGTGCTTGGTCCTGACGCTCTGGCCGTGTTGCAGGCGCATAACTGGCCCGGCAATCTGCGCCAGCTTCGCAACAATATCGAGCGGCTTCTCATCCTCACACGGGATGAGGAGCAGAACGCACCCATCACCGCCGACCTCTTGCCTGCTGAGATCGGCGACGTCATGCCCCGAGTGCCAAACCAGACCGATCAACACATCATGGCCTTGCCGTTGCGCGAGGCGAGGGAGATGTTCGAGAAGGAATATCTATTGGCACAGATCAATCGTTTTGGTGGCAACATCTCGCGTACGGCCGAATTTATCGGTATGGAACGCTCAGCCCTGCACAGAAAACTCAAATCGCTGGGCGTCTAGTTGTTCTGACAAGGCCAGGGAGCAGGCCCCATGAAGGTCATCATTTGCGGCGCAGGCCGGGTTGGCTACGGCATTGCCGAGCGTCTGGCTGCTGAACAGAACGACGTTTCCGTTATCGACACGTCCGCCGAACTCATCCGGACAATGCGCGACACGCTGGATGTACGTGGTTTTGTCGGCCATGGTGCGCATCCCGACATCATGGCTGCGGCTGGTGCCGAACAGGCGGACATGATCATCGCAGTCACGCTGTACGACGAAGTCAACATGACGGCCTGCCAGGTGGCCCATTCGCTGTTCAACGTTCCGACAAAGGTCGCGCGCATACGTTCGCAGTCATATCTGCATCCCCACTACATGGATCTGTTCTCGCGTGATCATCTGCCCATCGATGTGATCATTTCGCCGGAAATGGAAGTTGGCGAGATGGTTCTGCGGCGCATCGCGCTGCCCGGTGCCACGGATGTGGTGCGATTTGCCGATGGTCATGTGGCCATGGTCGCCATCGAGTGTCTGGATGAGTGCCCGGTGATCAATACACCGCTGTCACAGCTGACTGAGCTCTTCCCGGATCTTCCTTCCACCGTGGTCGGCGTATCTCGCGGGGGGAAGCTGTTTGTCCCGCATTCGGGCGACCAGCTGATGGCCGGTGACATGGCCTATGTGATCACCACCAAGGAACAGGTGCGGCGAACCCTAGGCCTCTTCGGTCATGACGAGACCGAGGCAACGCGCATCGTCATTGCCGGCGGCGGCAATATCGGGCTCTATGTCGCGCGGGCGCTGGAACGCAAGCAGAGCCGCACCAAGGTCAAGATCATCGAGAGCAGTCGCGAGCGGGCCGTGAAGATCGCCGACGAACTGCGCCGAACGGTGGTTCTGCATGGCAGTGCGTTGGAGCAGAAGCTTCTGCTTGAGGCCGATATCGACCATGCCGACCTGATGGTGGCGCTGACCAATGACGACCAGGTCAACATCCTGTCGAGCGTGATCGCCAAGCAGCTTGGCTGCCGGTCCAATCTCGTCTTGATCAACAATCCGACCTATCACGATTTCGCCAAGACCCTTGGCATCGACGCGCATATGAATCCGCGTGCGGTCACGATTTCCAAGGTTTTGCAGCATGTTCGCCGCGGACGTATTCGCGCGGTCCATAACGTGCAGCGCGGTGCGGCCGAGATCATCGAAGCCGAAGCGCTGGAAACGTCGCCGCTGGTTGGCCCGCCCTTGGCCGAACAGGAACTGCCCGACGGCATGCGCATCGGTGCGGTCTATCGTAATGGCGAAGTGCTGAAGCCTTCCGGCTCCATGCGGATCAAGCCGAAGGACCGGGTTGTCATTTTCGCGTTGGAAAATGCAGTCCGTCAGGTCGAACAGCTTTTCCGGGTAAGTCTCGAATTTTTCTGATGAAGCTCCTGCGGGCTTCAGTTTTGCGAGGGGATTTCAGATGCCACGTATTGCATATGTGAATGGCCGATATGTCAGACATGCCGATGCGGCAGTTCACATCGAGGATCGCGGCTACCAGTTTGCGGACGGTGTCTACGAGGTGTGTGAAGTGGCCAGGGGCTTCATCATCGACATGACCCGTCACCTCGACCGGCTAGGCCGTTCGCTTTCGGAACTGTCGATCGGTTGGCCGATGAATCGCAAGGCTCTGGAATTCGTTCTTCGCGAGGTTGTTCGCCGCAACCAGGTGAAGAATGGGCTCGTCTATCTGCAGGTCACCCGCGGTGTTGCGCCTCGTGACCATTTCTTCCCCACCATTCCGGTGAGACCTGCACTGGTCGTGACCGCAAAGAAAACGGATCCAGCGATTGCAAACAAGAAGGCGGAACAAGGCGTGGGTGTCATCACCGTGCCTGAGAACCGCTGGGACCGCGTGGACATCAAGACAGTGGGATTGCTTCCCAATGTACTGGTCAAGCAGCAGGCTAAGGAGGCATCTGCTGCCGAGGCCTGGTTTGTGGATGAAGACGGCAGAGTGAAGGAAGGCGGCTCCACCAATGCATGGATCGTCACCAAGGATGGCACTCTCGTGACCCGACCAGCCGATTTCGGGATACTGCGTGGGGTGACTCGTGCAACGCTCATGGACCTGGCGGCCAAACTCGGGCTCAAGGTCGAGGAACGCGCGTTCAGCGTGGATGAAGCCTATGAGGCCCGCGAAGCATTCATCACAGCTGCATCGACAGTCGTGATGCCGGTGGTGCGCATCAATGATCGTTCGGTCGCCAATGGGCATCCAGGAGAGACCGCGCGCAAGTTGCGGGAAGCATTTTTTGACATTGCGGAAAAAAGTCCTGCCTGATACGACGCGAAACGGGGACACTACCGCAAGCAGCATTGTGTGGGGAATGGCGTCCGCACGCTTGACAGGGCAGGGGCATTTTTGCGCTACTGCCTCCCGCCCGCAGGGTAAGATGAAAGAAAAAAACAATGGCGGAACGTTCGCAAAACTTGCAGGATCTTTTCCTGAACACCGTACGCAAGAGCAAGAACCCGTTGACGATCTTTCTGATCAACGGCGTGAAGCTTACTGGCGTGGTGACCTCCTTCGATAATTTCTGCGTCCTTCTGCGTCGCGACGGGCATTCGCAGCTTGTTTACAAGCATGCAATCTCGACGATCATGCCGAGCCAGCCGGTTCAGCTGTTCGAAGCGGAAGAGGGCGCTCGGGAAGGCTGATTGACCGACTGGGAAAGCCCTTCCGACGGTTCCTTTCGCACACTGCCGGCTGAGAATGCCAGCGGTGCGACAGCCATTGTGCTTGTTCCGGTTCTGCCGCGCCATTTCGCGAAGAACAGCGATGAGGGAAACGCCGACACCATCCCCCTGACTCCGGATGCGCGGCTTGACGAAGCGGTCGGCCTTGCAGCGGCCATCGAGCTTGAGGTCGCCCACGCGGAGACCGCCATCGTCAATGCGCCACGTCCGGGCACGCTGATCGGTACGGGCAAGGTTGAAGAGGTCGCTGCGCTCGTAAAAGAGCTGGAAGCGGAACTGGTGGTTGTTGATCACCAGCTTTCACCGGTGCAGCAACGCAATCTTGAGAAGGCGTTCAGGGCAAAGGTTCTGGACCGGACCGGCCTTATTCTGGAGATCTTCGGTCGGCGCGCCCGCACGAAGGAAGGTCGGCTGCAGGTTGATCTTGCCCATCTGGAATATCAGCGCGGACGGCTGGTCCGGAGCTGGACCCACCTTGAGCGCCAGCGTGGCGGCGGTGGCTTCATGGGTGGTCCGGGCGAAACGCAGATCGAGGCGGATCGTCGGCTTCTGCAGGAGCGAATCGTTCGTATAAAGCGCGAACTTGAGACGGTGCGACGCACCCGTGACCTGCATCGGGCAAAGCGACAGAAGGTTCCGTTCCCGGTGGTTGCCATTGTCGGCTATACCAATGCGGGAAAATCCACGCTGTTCAACCGGCTGACCGGGGCAACGGTGATGGCAGAGGACATGCTGTTTGCCACGCTGGACCCGACCTTGCGGCGCGTACGCTTCCCGCATGGCACGATTGCCATTCTTTCCGATACGGTCGGCTTCATCTCGGACCTGCCGACACATCTGGTTGCCGCTTTTCGTGCCACGCTTGAAGAAGTCGTGGAGGCGGATTTCATTATTCACGTCCGCGACATATCCGATCCCAACGCGTCAGCGCATGCCGCCAATGTCCAGGATGTTCTCAAGAGCCTTGGTGTCGATGTCGCCGACGACAAGCGCATCATCGAGGTTCTGAACAAGATCGACCTTCTGGACGAGGGAGCGAATGCGGCCCTGGCGCACGCGCAAAACCGAAGTTCAATCGCGATCTCGGCCGTCAGCGGGCAGGGTATAGATGCGCTCCTGCAAGAGATCGAACGGCGGGTCGCAGGCGTTCTGGAAGAAATCACGATCGAGGTGTCACCAGCGAAAATGGGGACACTTGATTGGATCTACAGGAACAGCCAAGTGCTTTCCCGCCGCGACAATGACGATGGCTCCCTGACCCTCACGCTTCGGGCTACCGAGATGGCCCGCGAAGAGATCAGAGGCAGACTTTCCGCATAAAAACAATAGATTATGCGGGGTTCTTCTCACGCTTTGCAAGCTGCCAAAGCTCTTCCATCTCTTCCAGTGTAGCCTCATCCAGGCTTTGGTCCCTCGCGGAAAGCGCGCGTTCGACCGCGTGGAAGCGATTCTTGAACTTCCCGTTCGTGCGACGCAGTGCGGCTTCGGGATCAAGCTTCAGATGTCTGGCCAGGTTCACGACCGAGAAGATGACATCGCCCAGTTCGTCTTCTATGTCGCCGGTCAAGCCTTCCATGATTGCGCGACGCAACTCACCGATTTCTTCCTCGATCTTGTCGAGGGTCGGTGCTGCGTCTCCCCAGTCGAAACCGACACGCGCGGCCTTCTGTTGCAGTTTCAGCGCGACCGTTGTTGCTGGGAGTGTGAGAGGCACGTCGTCGAGATAGCCTGCCTCGGCATCGGCCGGTTCGGCAATCCTGCGCCGGGCGCGACGTTCTGCCTTCTCTTCTGCCTTTATCTTCTCCCACATCCCCTTGGCCATACCAGCCTGTCGTGCGTCTTCATCGCCGAATACGTGAGGGTGGCGCCGGATCATTTTCCTGGTGATGGCTTCAACGACATCTTCGAACGAAAAGTGGCCGGCTTCTTCCGCAATCCGGGAATGGAAGACGACCTGCAGCAGAAGATCTCCAAGTTCCTCTGCAAGATCCATCATGTCGCCGCGACGGATGGCGTCATCAACCTCATAGGCTTCTTCGATCGTGTAAGGGGCGATGGAAGCGAAGTCCTGCTCGACATCCCATGGGCATCCGGAAACCGGATCCCTCAGAGCGGCCATGATGCGAAGAAGACCTTCGATGTCTCGTGATGGTTTCATGCGAGGACTCTAGCCGAGTTCAGGAGTGCGCAGAACCGATTTGCGCAGATGAATGGAGTTACTCAACAACTCGTTTCACCCTCTCGTCCCGACGCAAGCTCTAATACTTTAGTCTTAGAAAACGAGCTCAACTCTTCGCAATTGCAGCAATTTTCGCGGTTTTCATGCTGCATGTGCGTAAGAGCGGGTATTGCTGGTGCTTGCATAAATACTTGGCTCGTGCATCCTAGCTGTAGAGAACGCATGAACCAGGCCGATGCGGCGACCTTGGAGGAGGGGCCCCATCAAGCAAAACAAGCCGGTCATGCGGCTGGGAGGAGGAACTTGCTGCATGAGTGACAGCACAATTCTTGCTGCGCGGAATCTGACAAAGGAATTTCGAGGGTTCTTTGCCGTAAGTGACGTTGATCTAAGCGTAATTCGCGGCAGCATCCATGCTCTGATCGGACCCAACGGTGCGGGCAAGACCACCTGCTTCAATCTGCTGACCAAGTTCCTTTCACCCACGCGCGGCACCATCACCTATAACGGGAAAGACATAACCTCCTACAGCCCTGCTGACATTGCGCGGCTGGGTCTGGTCCGTTCCTTCCAGATCTCGGCGGTCTTCCCCAACATGACCGCCATGGAGAATGTGCGTATTGCACTGCAGCGTGCGCGCGGTGACAGTTTCGACTTCTGGCGTTCTGACAAGACCCTTCGCCAATATGATCACCGTGCCGAAGAGCTTTTGCACGAGGTCGGGCTGGAGCAATTCGCCGAAACACCTGCGGAAGAGCTGTCCTACGGACGCAAGCGCGCGCTCGAGATAGCAACCACGCTCGCTCTCGATCCGGAAATGCTGCTTTTGGACGAGCCCATGGCCGGCATGACCCAGGAAGACATCGAACGCATCAGCAGTCTGATCAGGCGTGTTGCGAAGGATCGTACGGTCCTAATGGTCGAGCATAATCTGTCCGTCGTTTCTGATCTGTCGGACCGAATAACGGTTCTGGCACGCGGGCAGGTGCTGGCCGAAGGTACCTATGATGAAGTCTCCAAGGATGAGCGTGTGGTAGAGGCCTATATCGGGAGCGGTCATGACTGAGGCGGGTTTGATGGAACGGACAGGTGATGCCGCCACGGCAGACATGGTCCTGAAAGTTCGAGATCTGCATGCCTGGTACGGCGAAAGCCACGTACTGCACGGAATCGACTTTGATGTGCGGGAAGGAGAGGTCGTAACTCTGCTTGGTCGAAACGGCGCCGGCAAATCCACGACCTTGAAGACCATCATGGGAATTCTGGCAAAGCGGAAGGGCTCGGTCGTCTACAAAGGTGAAGAGCTGATCAACCAGCCATCACGCCAGGTCGCGCGGCGCGGCATTGCATTCTGTCCGGAAGAACGCGGCATCTTCGCCAGCCTTACCGTTGAAGAGAATCTGTACCTGCCGCCTCAGGTCAGTCAGGGCGGCTGGGACGTCGATCGGATATTCGAACTGTTCCCCAATCTGCGTGAGCGTCTTTCAAGTCAGGGCACGAAACTCTCTGGTGGCGAACAGCAGATGCTGGCGATCGGTCGAATCCTGCGTACCGGCGCGCGTCTGTTGCTGCTCGACGAGCCCACGGAGGGGCTGGCGCCGGTTATCGTTCAGCAGATTGGGTCCACGATCGCGAGATTGAAGCAGGAGGGCTTCACCATCGTGCTCGTGGAACAGAACTTCCATTTCGCCGCAAAGCTGGCAGACCGTCACTACATTGTCGATCAGGGCAGGGTGGTGGATGTCATTCCCGGCGAAGAAGTGGAAGCGAGGATGGAGGACCTGCACGCCTATCTTGGGGTGTAGTCAAAAGCCGATCCTGCACCCGCAGGGTCGATAGTGGAGGAGGAAACAGGCATGAAAATCGCTAAGGCACTATTCGCATCTGCCGCATTTGCAGCGCTGGCGACGCCCGCCCTTGCAGTGGATGTCACCATCGGCGTGCTCAACGACCGGTCCGGTCTTTACGCCGATCTTGCAGGTGAAGGATCCGTGGTCGCGACACGCATGGCGATCGAGGATTTCGACGCCGAGAGCAAGGACATCAATGTCGAGGTTCTGAGTGCGGACCACCAGAACAAGCCCGATGTCGGCTCCAACATCGCGCGCCAATGGATTGACACGGAAAGTGTTGATGTCATCGTGGACGTGCCCACATCATCCGTGGCGCTGGCGGTCAATGAGGTGGTGCGGGAGAAGGACAAGATATTCCTCGCTTCCGGTCCGGCAACATCGGACCTGACCGGCAAGGCGTGCTCGCCCAACACGATCCACTGGACCTATGATACCTATTCGCTTGCCAATGGTACCGGCAAGGCCATGGTGCAGGAGGGCGGTGACAGCTGGTTCTTCGTGACGGCCGACTATGCGTTCGGTCATGCGCTGGAGCGCGATACGCAGGCAGTGGTGGAAGAAGCCGGTGGTAAAGTGCTCGGCAATGTCCGGCACCCGCTGAGTTCCAGCGACTTTTCGTCATTCCTGCTCCAGGCCCAGGCGTCCGGCGCAAAGGTGATCGGTCTCGCCAACGCAGGTGGTGATACGATCAACTCGATCAAGCAGGCTGCCGAGTTTGGTATCGTGCAGGCAGGGCAAAGCCTTGCAGGGCTCCTGATCTTTTCGACCGACGTTGCCGCGCTGGGTCTGGAGACCGCTCAGGGGCTGGTTCTGACAAATGCCTTCTTCGCGGACCGTAATGAAGACACCAAGGCTTTTGCCGAGCGCTTCAAGGAGCGTCATGGCAAGAACCCGACCATGGTGCAGGCAGGCGTATACTCATCGGTCCTTCACTATCTCAAGGGCGTTGAGGCAACCGGTAGCGACGAAGCGTCCAAGGTGATGGAGTGGATGAAAGCCAATCCGTCCAATGACCCGATCTTCGGCGAAGCGTCGGTGCGCAAGGACGGGCGGCACATGCATGACATGTATCTGCTGAAGGTGAAGTCTCCTGATGCCGCCCAAGGCGAAGAGGACTATTTCGAACTGCTGGCGACAATCCCTGCCGAGGAAGCATTCCGTCCCATCGAGGATGGCGAATGCGAAATGGCAAAGCAGTAGGCTGAACCAGGGCAGGGGTGCCACCAGCGCCCCTGCCGTTCATGCATGGAGCTCACATGCTGAAGACCTGATTCAGTCATGGGCTCCAAGCGGCTGAATTATCGGGGTTTTTCATGTTTGAGCTGATTGGAATACCGCCTCAGGCCTTGTTCGGGCAACTTCTGCTCGGCTTGATCAACGGCGCCTTTTACGCGGTTCTCAGCCTTGGTCTGGCGGTCATTTTCGGCTTGCTGAACATCATCAACTTCACCCATGGCGCGCAGTATATGCTGGGCGCATTCGTGGCCTGGATGCTTTTGAACTATCTGGGTCTTGGTTATTGGTGGGCTCTGCTGTTGGCCCCTGTCATTGTCGGGATCACCGGGGTGATCCTCGAACGAACCCTGATCCGGCGGCTTTATCACCTGGATCATCTCTACGGATTGCTTCTGACTTTCGGTCTGGCGCTGATCTTCACAGGCGTATTCAAGCAACTCTATGGAGTGTCCGGGCTTCCTTACCGTGCGCCCGAGCTTCTTTCCGGCGGCTACAATCTGGGTTTCATGTATCTGCCCAACAGCCGTGCCTTTGTCATTCTGGCGTCTGTGGTGGTGTGCTTCGGCACCTGGTTCATGATCGAGAAGACCAAACTAGGTGCCTATCTGCGTGCGGCCACAGAGAACCCGACCCTGGTGAGCGCATTCGGCATCAATGTGCCGCTGCTTATCACGCTGACTTATGGGTTCGGTGTCGGACTGGCAGCGTTTGCAGGCGTGCTGGCCGCGCCGATCTATTCCGTAAATCCGATCATGGGTGAAAACCTCATCATCGTCGTCTTCGCTGTGGTGGTAATCGGAGGCATGGGTTCGATCCTGGGCTCCATTCTCACGGGCTTCGGGCTCGGTTTGGTGGAAGGGCTCACGCGCGTTTTCTATCCAGAAGGTTCCGCGGTGGTCGTGTTCGTCATCATGGCGCTCGTGCTTTTGGTGAAGCCGGCAGGCCTGTTTGGGAGGGAGATCTGATGGCCAACCAGGTTGAAACGATCGCAACCGATCTTCCTCGCGAGAAAGGGGCGGGGATGCCCCGTCACCATCTGATCATCTTCGTCGTACTGGCTGCAGCGCTGCTGGTCGCGCCTTTCCTGCTTTACCCGATCTTCCTGATGAAGGTGCTGTGCTTCGCGCTTTTCGCCTCTGCTTTCAACCTCCTGCTTGGTTATGGCGGGTTGTTGTCCTTTGGCCACGCAGCGTATTTCGGCATGGCGAGCTATGTGAGTGCCCATGCTGCCAAGGTCTGGGGTCTGCCACCGGAGCTGGCGATCTTGTGCGGTACGGCCATCGCTGCAGTGCTGGGACTCGTATTCGGCGCACTGGCGATCCGTCGACAGGGCATCTATTTTGCCATGGTGACACTTGCATTTGCGCAGATGGTCTATTTCTTCTCGCTGCAAGCGCCATTCACCGGCGGTGAAGACGGTATTCAGGCGGTGCCGCGCGGTACGCTGTTCGGTCTGTTCAATCTGGCTGATCCGGAAACGCTGTATTTCTTCGTGCTGGCGATCTTCTTCTTCGGCATCCTCATCATCTATCGCATCATCCATTCGCCATTCGGTCAGGTTCTCAAGGCCATTCGCCAGAATGAGCCACGTGCCGTCTCGCTGGGTTATCGGGTCAATCAGTACAAGCTGGCCGTGTTCGTGCTTTCCGCAGCACTTTCCGGTCTTGCCGGTGCGACCAAGGCGATCGTGTTCCAGCTTGCTTCCTTGACGGATGTCTATTGGGCAATGTCGGGCGAAGTTGTTCTGATGACATTGCTGGGCGGCATGGGGACGGTATTCGGTCCGATGGTCGGCGCAACAATCATCGTGACGATGCAGAATTATCTGGCAACGCTCGGTGATTGGGTGACGATCATACAGGGGCTCATATTCGTTGTTGCCGTTCTGTTGTTCCGCGAAGGTGTTGTCGGCGTGTTGGCAAAGAGATTCCGCAAGCCGCTGTAAAACCCTGACAACTAAAGGAAAAAAGATGAATGAGCCGCAGCGATTCTGCGGCTTTTTCCTATATGGACCCGATGCTATGCCGACACCGAGCCGCATGGCTCTGTTGTGCGATGAGTTCCATAATCTATCTTATCTGATTGTCTTTGGTGCGGCTCATCCCGAAGCTGGAAACTGCGACAGGCTTTTGATCATTCGTCCCTGCGCAGCAGCTCTTCCAATTCTGTCGGGAAACGCGCCGGTTCCACACGATTGAGAAAGTAGTCCACATTTCCGATGGGCTCAGGCAGCGCAACGGTCATGTTGAAGCTGTCTGCCGAACATGTGTATGTGATGTCAGGAACGAAGCTGCCGCCGTTCGGAACAGGCATGGTTTGGGACGTGGTGCCGGCGGATGTCGATGTGGTCGTCCCCAGTATCGCCCCACCGCCACCAGCGTCGCAAAATTTCAGTCGCCCATCGGCTGTCCAGATCTGACCTGTTCCTGTCCCCACGCGCAGGTCCAACTGCGTGATAGCGATTTCGCCAGAGTCTTCATCAAAATCCTGCAGTTCAACATTTCGATTGAATGGAATGGTTGAAAAGAAACCGTCCTCATAGATCCGAATGCCCAGCGTATGGGACATGTCCGCGGTCATGTCTGCAACGGATTCGAAACCCATTCCTGAAAATGCCGTTCGCAGCTTTTCCATGGCCGTGTTGCTTCCAATCCAGGCGCCGGCCAGGCACCTGTCCATCACGGCACCAGGCGGAGGCGGACACGGAG
The DNA here is from genome assembly GCF_000733725.1 of Nitratireductor basaltis. Lineage (NCBI taxonomy): Bacteria > Pseudomonadati > Pseudomonadota > Alphaproteobacteria > Hyphomicrobiales > Phyllobacteriaceae > Nitratireductor > Nitratireductor basaltis. The sequence continues at coordinate 1,061,383 of NZ_JMQM01000001.1, forward strand.
TTTGGGCGCCAGCACTTGTCGCAAAGGCTGTAGCGGCCAGCAAGAGTGTTGCAGTCAAGGCAGTTTGACAGGACGAATTGGATGGAATGCGGATTGAATGCATGGATCTGCCCCGCGTCTAGCGACCTCGTGGAGATGCTATCAAGGTCGATCCGATGCGACAAATCAAGCGGGTATTGCTGTCAAATCCGCAATCTGAGCCTGTGCAGCGCGAAACAGATCCGACGGAGCGACGGCGAATACGGCATCCGGCGCACCAGCGGCTGCCCAGATCCGGTCGAATTGAAGCAAGGTTCGATCAGCGATACAGCGAATTGGGTTCAGATGGCCTATCGGTGACACGCCGCCGATTGCAAAGCCCGTGAATTCACGCACCTTCTTCGGATCAGCCCGCTCCATTGGTTCGCCACAGATATCGGCTGCACGTGTAGGATCAAGTTTCTGGCTGCCGGATATGAGGAACAGGAACAGGTTCCCGCTCTCGTTTCCCTGAAAGATCAGGGATTTCACGATTTGGTCTACCTCACAATCGCATTGCGCTGCGGCTTCTTCAGCGGTGCGGGTCGACTCCCCCATCCGCTTCACTTCTATCGAAAGGCCTGCCTCAGCGGCCGCTTGCTCGACACGTTTCACGCTCTTTGACATCACCATCACCTGCAGGATCAGTATGCAATCTCAAGAAGAAGTCCATCATGCGCCGGGATGACATGAGCCGGTGTTTCCCGCTCTACCGTCGCGTAGTCCAGCGGGATATGCATGTGGGTCAAAACCGCCTTCCCCGGCTTCAGACGTTTGATCCATTCAAGCGCTTCTGCAAGCGAAAAATGACTGGGATGCCTCTTGTACTGCAAGGCGTCGATAACGAGCACGTCCAGATCGTGCAGCCTTTCAGCGGTTTCCGGCGGAAACGCACTGACATCGGAGCAATATGCCATTGAGCCAACGCGAAAGCCTAAGGAATGAATGGCGCCGTGAACCTGACGCAGGGGCTCGAAGGTGATCGGACCGCCCTCGCCTGCAATCGTGATTTCACGGCCAGGTTCTATGATGTGCCCTTTGAGTATCGGTGGATAGTTGCTGCCTGCCGGCGTCTCGAAACAGTAGCTAAATGCCTCGACCAGGCGCTCCATGGTTGGCTGATCGGCATAGACATCCATCAGCGCGTTCTGGGCAAGGACGTAGCCGCGCAGATCATCGATACCGTGGATGTGGTCGGCATGTGGATGCGTGTAGAGCACGCCATCGAGATGGTCGACCTTGGCCGAGATCATCTGGCTGCGGAAATCAGGTCCGGTATCAATGACGACCCGGGTGGTCCTGCCATTCGCGCCGATGCGTTCCACGAGCGCAGCCGCTCGTGTACGTCGATTTTTCGGGTTCTTTGGGTCGCAGGCTCCCCAATCGCCCATGATGCGCGGCACACCGGGTGAGGAGCCGCAGCCCAGGATGGTGAGGCGCAGCCTGTCGCTCAAGATGCGCCCTGCCCCAGTGCCTCGCGTGGCACCTTCGCAAATAGCCGGAAAAAGTTGTCGGTCGTCAGTTTCGTCAGCTCTTCGGGCTGCATTTCACGCACATCCGCGAGCACCTTGGCTGTATGGGCGACATATGCCGGTTCGTTCGTCTTGCCGCGTTTTGGAACTGGCGCCAGATAGGGAGCATCCGTTTCCACCAGCAGACGTTCCGCGGGAACTTCTCTGGCAATCGCCCGCAACTCCTCCGACTTCTTGAAGGTCAGTATGCCTGAAAACGAGACATATCCGCCCAATTCCACGCCTTTGCGTGCGAGGGCCGCGCCTGAAGAAAAGCAATGCAGGATGAAGGGAAACGAGCCTCGGCCGGTTTCCTCTTCCAGTATGGCGGCAACGTCCTCATCCGCTTCACGTGCGTGGATCACCAGTGGAAGACCGGTCTCGCGCGCAGCCGCAATGTGCCGGCGGAATCCCTGCGCCTGAAGATCGCGGGGTGCCTTGTCATAGAAGTAGTCCAGACCCGCCTCACCGATGCCGACCACCTTGGGATGTTTGGCGAGACTGACCAACTCCTCGGTGGTGACCCCGGTCTCTTCGCCGGCATTGTGCGGATGTGTGCCGACCGTGCAGAAGACATTCGGATATGCCTCGGCAATCGCCCTGATATCGTTGAAACGGGCGACACGCGTCGAGATCGTCACCATCAGTCCCACGCCAGCTTCTCGCGCGCGTTCGATCACCGCATCGCGGTCACCGGCGAAATCCGGGAAATCAAGGTGGCAATGACTGTCGACGAGCATCTCAGCTGGCTGCCTTTCCTGCCTCTTCCTCGACATAGCGCGGGAATATAGGCTCAGGCTTCGGCAGCGCAGAACCGGATTCAAGCGCGTAGTTCTCGGAGAGATGTGCGAAGTCGCGCTGGTTGTCGGGAACGGCAAGAATGTTCAGAAGCTTAGCGGCAGAGTCCGGGATGAAGGGCTGGCAGAGAATGCCGATACGGCGAAGCACCTCTGCGGTCACGTACAGAACAGTCTCCATTCTGGCAGGATCGGTTTTCTTCAAAGCCCAGGGTTCCTGGCCTGCAAAATAGCGGTTGGCCTCCGCTACCACTTCAAAGACTGCAGCCAGCGCCTGATGAATGGCCTGGCGCAACATTGCCGAACGTGCGGTTTCGAGTGCCTTGTCCGCCATGGCCAGTATGGCCTTGTCGGCATCGGACAGCTCGCCTTTTTGCGGCACGGCACCGGCGCAGTTCTTCGCAATCATGGAGAGGGAGCGCTGCGCAAGATTGCCCAGGTCGTTCGCCAGATCCGCATTGGTGCGGTTGACGATGGCCTCATGGCTGTAGCTGCCGTCCTGTCCGAAGGGCACTTCACGCAACAGGAAGTAACGGACCTGGTCGAGACCGTAGTGATCCACAAGTGCAAACGGGTCGATGACATTGCCCACCGACTTCGACATCTTCTCCCCCTTGTTGAAGAGGAAGCCGTGACCAAAAATCCGCTTTGGCAGCGGCAGGCCCGCCGACATCAGGAATGCGGGCCAGTAGATCGAGTGGAAACGGGTGATGTCCTTGCCGATGACGTGGCAATCCGCGGGCCAGAATTCGGCACGGGGATGGTCGGGATCGGGATAGCCGGTGGCGGTCAGATAGTTGGTTAGCGCGTCGACCCAGACATACATGACGTGCTTTTCATCACCGGGAACCGGCACGCCCCAGTCGAAGGTTGTTCGCGAGATCGACAGATCGCGCAGGCCGGATTTCACGAAGCTGGCAATCTCGTTGCGACGCTCGACCGGGCCGATGAAATCCGGCTGGCTTTCATATAGATCAAGCAGCTTGTCCTGATAGGCAGAGAGCTTGAAGAAGTAGCTTTCTTCCTCCACCCACTCGACCGGGGTTCCCTGAGGGCCGTAGCGAATGCCATCTTCACGAAGTTCGGTCTCGTCCTCGCTGTAATAGGCCTCATCGCGCACCGAATACCAGCCGGAATAGGAACCGAGATAGATATCGCCTTTTTCGGCCATCGCCTTCCAGATGGCCTGCGAGGCCTTGTGATGGCGCTCTTCTGTCGTGCGGATGAAATCGTCATTTGACGCGTTGAGAACCTGCGCCATCTGCTGGAACTTCGGTGCGTTGCGGTCCGCCAGCTCACGCGCGGAAATATCCTGCTTGCGCGCGGTCTGAAGCATCTTGATGCCGTGCTCGTCGGTTCCCGTCAGGAAGAAGACCTCCTTGCCGTCAGCACGCTGAAAACGCGCCAGAACATCTGTCGCGATCAGTTCATAGGCGTGGCCGATATGAGGATCGCCATTCGGGTAGGAAATCGCGGTCGTGATGTAAAATTTCTCGCGGGTCATATCTTCTTTCCGGTCGAAGGTTCTGGCGGTGGGATAGCGATTAATGGCCGTGATGCCAAGCACCCTGGCTACAATGCCTGGGGCATCCCGCCGAGCTTCGTGTGAAGGGTGGAAATCGTTCCGATGATGTGCTGGCGACGATCGAGATTGTAGGTTTCGGTTTCGATGAGTTGGGTGCGCATGTCTTCATGCAGTTCCGCCAGGCTGGCAGCCGTGCACGTGTCACCCTCCTCACCTGCCAGGCGCGCGCGTTCGGCAATGCGATCAAGAGCAAGGCGGTTGAACAGGTCGAACTGTATCTGCCTGTCGCGGCCGCTTGCAGCGTCTGCCAGGCGGAAGACGTCCGTCATGTTCAACTTCGGTTGGCCCAGGACACCACTCAATGCCTGTTCGATTTCCAGGCCACCGAACTGGGTCAACAGAACAGCGTTGCGCACGCTTCCCGAAGAACGTGCTGCAAGAAGGGCGCGCTCTTCGGAAGCTTCGGGCATATCTGCTCCTATGCCTTGCAGCACCGTGAAGAGGTCCTGATCCGGGAGCGGTTGGAGCTTTATCGTCTGACACCGGGAGCGGATCGTTGGCAGGAGCCGTCCCAGCGAATGCGTGGTCAGGATGAACAAGGTGCGTCGCGGCGGCTCTTCGAGACTCTTGAGGAGAGCGTTTGCGGCATTGGTGTTCATGTCATCGGCCGGATCAACAAGGATGACACGGAAGCCGCCTTCCTGGGTTGTCATGCCCAGAAAGCGACTGACCCGGCGGATTTCATCCACCGTAATCACTGTCTTGAATTTCTTTTCGCGATCATTGCGTGGGCGCGTCAGGTGGAGAAACCCGGGATGAGCCCCCTGTGCGAGGAGGCGAAAGGATTGCGATGCAGTGTCGATGGCGACCAGATCTTCCGGCGCCTCGCGGGGGTCTGGATGCGTGAAGATGTGGTTGGCCAGATGATAAGCCAGTGTCGCCTTGCCTATGCCCTGTGGGCCCGCAAGCAGTAACGCGTGATGCATCTTGCCCGATCGGTATGCCTGCGCGAGCATCCGGCGTGTCTCGAGATGGCCGAAAAGCGCCGGGTTCTCAGCAGGTTCGGGAATATCCGGCAGGGTATCGTGCTGCTCAGGCGCGATCCGCTCAAACATGACTTGTCGCTCCCGATCGTTCGCGAAGTGCCGTATTGGTCAAGGCGAGAATCTCCGCAAAGACGCTCTCGGCGTCTCGTGCTGCATCGACAACGCGACATCTCTCTGGTTCCTGCTGCGCGATCTTCAGGAAGCCCTGTCGTCTGAGGCGGTGTGTCTCGATTTCTTCCTTCTCGAAGCGGTCCGCTGTTGCGTCTCCGCGTCGCGCACTGGCGCGGTGAAGACCTTCTTCGGGGTCTATGTCGAGTATGACCGTGAGATCGGGTATCGTGTCATTGACTGTCACGCGTTCCAGCTTGCTCATGAAGTCTTCGCCAAGCGCGCCTGTAATACCCTGGTAGACACGGGAAGAGTCCATGAAGCGGTCGCACAGCACGATCGAACCGGCATGCAGTGCTGGCTTGATGACCCTCTCCACGTGATCGCTTCTGGCGGCCGCAAACAGGATTGCCTCCATTGACGAGCCAAAAGGCTCAGCTGCACCTGACAGCAATACGTGACGCACCGCCTCTGCTCCGGGAGAGCCGCCGGGCTCGCGCGTTACGACAACGTCGTGGCCCTGGCTGCGCAGTGCTTCGGCGAGCCTGGTGATCTGGGTCGATTTGCCAGCCCCCTCACCGCCTTCAAATGTCACGAACAAACCCTCAGGCACCGAACTGATCACCTCAACCACAGAAACCGGGTCTTCTTAGCGGTCTGGTGGACCTCAGTCCATGACAGTGGACAATCCGGATCACGAAACCGGAACGCATGCGTCCCTGCGCACACTTAACGCAGCCATCCGATCAGGAGTTCTCCAACGGCATCCAATGCGCGTTGGTGAAGTTCGCCTTTCCCGACAGATTCCGCGGCATAGACCGGTGTCTCCTGACTGATCGTGTCGCCGAGCCAGATACGCAACCGCCCGACCTCCTCGCCCTCTTCGACGGGAGCCTGGAGCGGCCCTTCATAAACGACTTCCGCACGCATGCGTTCGCGGTCGGTGATGGGCACGAAAATCGCAACGTCACGGCGCGCACGCAATTTGACCGTCGGCTGCGCACCGCCATATACATCCGCCTCGGCGATTGCCTCGCCTTCACCGAAAAGAGCCATCTTCTCGAAAGCGCGGATGCCCCAGTCGAGCAACTTGCGCGCCTCTTCAGCGCGCTGCTGCTCGCTTTCCATGCCGCCAAGGGTCGCGAAAAGGCGACGACCGTCGCGCTCGATCGACGCAGTGATGGCATAGCCCGATTCTTCCGTGAAACCCGTTTTCAGCCCGTCGGCACCGATATTCATCGGCAGAAGTGGATTGCGATTGCGCTGGCGGATGCCGTTCCATTCGAAATCCGGCTGCGAGAAAGTCTGATAGCGCTCCGGATATGTCTGCCATAGATGCAGAGCAAGTTGAGTGAGTTCTCGCGCGGTAACAACCTGTCCTGGGGCCGGAAGTCCTGTTGCATTGACAAAAGTCGAGGTCTCGAGGCCAAGTTTGCGCGCGCGGGTGGTCATCAAGCGTGCGAAACTTTCTTCCGATCCCGCCATGCCCTCGGCAATGGCGATGGCACCGTCATTGGCCGAGTGAACAATGACGCCTTGCAGCAATGCATCGAGCGGGACGCTCGACTTGACTTCGGCAAACATTGTCGACGTGCCTGAAACCGCACCACCGGTGCGCCAGGCATGTTCGCTGATGTAGAAGTTTTCCTCGGGTGAGATCTGGCCCGACCTGATGGCGTCGAAGGCAAGCTCAACGGTCATCAGTTTCGCAAGCGAGGCTGGCGGGAATGCAGCGTCTGCATTCTTCGAAAAAAGGATTGTGCCCGTCTCAGCGTCGATGAGATGCGCCTGTTTGGCGCGTGTTTCGAAAAGCTGTGCCTGGGCAGGGAGTGCCACGCAGGCTGCAAGCAGCGCCACTGCGCATTGCCGAAGCCATCTCATCTTCAGGCGCATACTCTCCCCCACTCCATGATTGGCCCCGCAAAGGCTATGTCGGAGAGGTTATAGTATCACCTTGGAAATCTTCAACAACAGCGCCTACAAATCGCTGTCGCGGACGATGAACGCATCACTGGCACCAGCATTCCACGCCGCCTGCAATGCACGGTCTATGAGAGCTTCATCCCTGGGCATGAGCGTCAGCGAACGCGTCGTGGCCGAGCCGGCATTCTCAACGCGGATCGTACCAAAAGGGGAAAGCGTCTGGAACAGGGCTGTTATTTTCTCATCGTCGGCGAAGACGCCAAGGCTGATGGTCATGCCCTGTTGCGGCAGCGGATCCTTGCCGTTGCGGGTCCACCACTCCTTCAGCGCATTCTGATCCAGCTTCTTCTTCATGACCTGATCAAAGCTGCTGGCGGCTCTATTGACGCGCTGGTCTGCGTAGGAAAGCAGCGCACTGGCCATTTGCTGCGGCTGTGGCTCCACGCCCGGCGCGGTTTTGGGGCGATCGGGTACGAGCGGACCGGAAGCAGGGAGCGCGGAAGTGCCAGCGGGCGACGACGTGCTGAGCGCGGTCTCGAAGCTTGCAGCGGTCGCAGACGCGCCATTGTCTTTCATTGCGAGCATTACGCCGGATGGTAGGCCGTCGGAAGGATCCGCATCGGCTCCGCCGGGCTTGAAGGATGCGAGGAGGAATGAATCATCTCGTCCTTCAAGGGGCGCGGGCCCCACATATTCAACCTTCACCTTTGCGACACCCGCAGATTTGTAGTCCAGCAGTTCCGCTGTGCGCTTGGACAGATCGATGAGCCTGTCATGCGCGAAGGGGCCGCGGTCGTTCACACGAACGATCACCGAATTCCCGTTGTTGATATTGGTGACGCGCGCATAGCTTGGAAGCGGCATGGTCGGATGTGCGGCGGTCAGGTGGTTCATGTCATAGACTTCGCCATTCGCCGTAAGCCGCCCGTGGAATGCGTCGCCATACCAGGAGGCTGCGCCTACATCCACATAGTCCGGATCTTCTTGCGGGTGATACCAGCGGCCCTTGATCTGGTACGGTTTCCCGACCTGGCGGCGGCCGCCGCCACGCGGCAGGTTCGACACCTTCTCGGCAACCTTGGGGCTGGCTTTCACGCCATATTCCGATTCGGCGAAATATTCCTTGCTCTTGGTCTTCGGCGTGATCTCAGCAGTCGGAGTGGGCTTTTCACAGGCGGTCAAAGCGATAGCCAACGCAGTAAAGGCAAGGGTTGAAACGGCTGCTCGGCGCGCAGATCTGCTACCCGTTTTCAGCATGAATCAACTTCCCCGGCAAGAAAGCAACGAACCGCGGCTCGCGCAAAATAATCATGGATTTGGCGGTCTGCCAGGTGCCCCCAGCCGCACCACCCCTCTCAATGCGCACGCAAACGTTACCGTGCGGTAAAGACTATTTGTTCAGAAATAGGCGAAAATGTGCCGACGTAGCAACTCTCTTGATGAAGAACGCCAAGTGGCTCGTTTGCGGGCAACGAAATCACTCTTGAAACTCCTGCGGTTCATGCGTACACGAAGAGCCGTTTGGAGGGATGGCCGAGCGGTTTAAGGCACCGGTCTTGAAAACCGGCGTGGCAGCGATGTCACCGTGGGTTCGAATCCCACTCCCTCCGCCACGCCTTATATGCCAGCTGCAGCTTTCTTTCGCCGATCCTGAGGTTTGTCAGAACGACAGTGTTGCAGCGCCGGCCTTGATCTCTTCATGCATCACGCTTGCGCCTGCTATGACCACTCCGTCGAGCAGGTCGTCCGCTTCATAGCCGCGCGCCTTGACACAGGGCGGGCAGGCCCAGATCACACCGCCGCGCGCCTGGAAATCCTCGATCAGTTTCGCAAGCGGGTCGAGCGGTGAGACATGTGTCATCTGCTGTCCTTTGATGCGCACGAGGTCGATGGCGGTGCTCGTCAGGAACAGGAAGACCTTCAGCCCTGACGTGATACCCCCATTCGCAATGGTCAGGGCCACCGATGAGAGTTCTGAATCGATGCCTTTTGTCAGCAAAACCACCAGTTTGTCACTTGCCGGGCTCATGATAACCTCCGTTTTCATCATGCCTGTGAAGTGACCATGATGATGGAGAATTCGGTGTCCGGCTTTGACCGAGATGCCCGATCTCTTAACAGGGATGCTCGATATGGCAGAAGCACAGGTTGCCGACCTGCTGTCAGAGATGTTGCGGCGTATCCGAATTTCCGGATCGCTGCAGTATTGCTTCATGCCTGCAGGGAACTGGCAAACCAGTGCGGAGCCAGCTTCATACAGGCCCAAAGGTGCGGTCGGCTTCCATATCATCGCTGCAGGAAGCTGCTGGCTGGACGTGGATGGGATGCATCTTGAACTGAAGCAGGGAGATGTCGTCCTCTTCCCCTTCGGTAGCGCTCATGTCGTGGGTGCGGGGCACGGTGGATCGGTGGTTGATCCCGCACGCCTCCTGCCTCCCCTGCCCTGGGACCACACGCCGCTCGTCCGTTTCGGAAGCGGGCTTGGGGGAAGGCGGTTGTTGTGTGGTTATATAGAATGCAATGCGCTCGCCTTCCTGCCATTCGCCCACACCTTGCCAATGGTGATCCATATCAGCACGAGTGGCGGTTCAGACTGGTTGGCAGACATCGTTCGGCAGATCATCCATGAAGTCGACGCACGACCCGGAGCTGGCATGCCGGTTGTTGAGCGCCTTTCAGAGATCGTATTGCTTGAAATATTGCGGCGCGAGCTGCTGCGTTTGCCTCCCGGTGGGAAGGGCTGGGTAGCCGCAGTTCAGGATCCGGTGATCAGGCGCTGTTTGAGCCTGATCCACTCGCAACCCGCACGGAACTGGAACCTGCAGGAACTTGCCAGGAACTCGGCGGTGTCACGGGCAGTTCTGATGCAACGCTTTGCGCACCTCCTTTCAACGTCTCCGATCAGATATTTGCGGGATTGGAGGCTCTATCTGGCGGCTGAGCGGCTGCGTTCGGGTGACGTGTCGATCTCGGAACTTGCAGTTGAGGCTGGCTACAGTGGCGAAGCAGCCTTCGCCAGAGCCTTTGCGCGCAAACAAGGATGTCCACCGGGGACCTTTCGTCTGAGATATGCGGGGGCAGATAAATTGACGGCAGGCTAGAGATACGAAAAAAGGGCGGCTCCTCGGCCGCCCTCTTCTCATCGCGTTCTTCAGATCAGTTCGGGAGCTTGTCGTCCACGCCTTCGACGTAGAAATTCATGCCCAGAAGCGTACCGTCATCGGCCACTTCACCTTCGGCAAGCCAGTCGGAGCCGTCCTGCTTCTTGATCGGGCCGGTGAAGGGATGGAATTCGCCGGAGCGGATCTTCTCTTCGATTTCCTTGGCCTGTGCTGCCACTTCGTCGGGCATGTTCTTGTAGGGTGCCATCACGACGTGACCTTCAGCCAGACCGGCCCACACGTCCTTCTGCTCCCAGGTGCCCTCGTGGACTGCCTCGACACGTTCGACATAGTACGGGCCCCAGTCGTCGATGATCGAGGTGAGCTGTGTTTCCGGGCCGAACTCAAGCATGTCGGAGGCCTGGCCGAATGCCTTGATGCCGCGTTCGGCGGCAACCTGCATCGGAGCAGTGGAATCGGTGTGCTGGGTGATGATGTCCACGCCCTGATCGATCAGTGCCTTGGCAGCATCGGCTTCCTTGCCCGGGTCGAACCAGGTATTGGCCCAAACGACCTTCACCTTGAAGTCGGGATTGATCGACTGTGCGCCCAGGAGGAACGCGTTGATGCCCATGACCACTTCGGGAATCGGGAACGATGCGATGTATCCGGCAACGCCCTTTTCCGAGATGTTGGCGGCAATCACGCCCTGGATGTAGCGACCTTCGTAGAAGCGCGAATTGTATGTGGAGACATTGTCATGCTCGCGCTTGTAGCCGGTGGCATGCTCGAACTTCACGTCCGGGAACTTGGCTGCGACCTTGTTGGTCGGATCCATGTAGCCGAAGGAGGTCGTGAAGATGATGTCGCAGCCTGAACGGGCGAAGCGCTCGATGGCGCGTTCGGCATCAGCGCCTTCGGGTACGCTTTCCAGATAGGCGGTTTCGACCTTGTCACCCATCGCCTCTTCGACATCAAGCAAGCCCTGATGGTGCTGGTAGGACCAGCCGAAATCACCGATCGGGCCGACATAGATGAAGCAGGCCTTGGTCTTGTCCTGTGCCTGTGCCGTTCCCCCTGGAACGATAGCCGTGGCGGCAACGGCGAGCGCCGCCAGTGCCGAGGCCTTTATTGTCTTGATCATGCTTGTTTCCTTCATGGTTGCCGTTGGCGCCTTCCCGTCTTTATCTGTCCGGCACAAATGGGCGCCCTAGTGAGGCCGGTGTGTTCATGAGCGTCAGTCTGCGGTTTCGCGAGATTATGACAAGTACGGCTATAGTTGCCAGATAGGGTAGCGAAGAAAGAAGCTGTGAGGGTATGCCCACCCCCTGCGCCTGGGCGTGAAGCTGCCCAATGGTGACGCCACCGAAAAGATAGGCGCCGGCAACAACGCGCCATGGCCGCCAGGAGGCAAAAACCACGAGCGCCAAGGCAATCCAGCCACGACCCGCTGTCATGTTTTCCACCCATTGCGGCGTGTAGACCAGCGAAAGATAGGCGCCGGCGAGGCCGGCACAGGCTCCGCCGAACATCACCGCTCCGTATCGGATGGCAATGACATTGATGCCCTGCGCATGAGCCGACCCATGATTGTCGCCCACCGCACGCAACTTCAGCCCGGCGCGTGTGGAAAACAGGAAATAGGCCACGGCAATCGTGAGGAGGATCGACAGGTAGAAGATCGGATCCTGACCGAACAGCAGGCGTCCGACAAATGGGAGATCGGTGAGGAAGGGGATGTCGATATTGCCCATCTTGATACCCGGGCGACCGACGAAGCTTTCGCCCAACATACCCGATAGTCCCAGACCGAACAGGGTGAGTGCCAGACCTGTGGCCACCTGGTTGGTAACCAATGTCAGGGTCAGGAAGCCGAACAGCAGCGAGAAGACCGCACCGACGATGACGGCGGCAAGAACGCCAAGCCAGGGCGAACCCGTCGAGAGCGCCACCGCGAAACCCGTGATGGCACCCATGACCATCATGCCTTCAACGCCAAGATTGAGGACGCCTGAGCGTTCTACAACGAGTTCCCCCAAAGCCGCGATCAGGAGCGGCGTTGCAGCAGTCGCAATGGTTATCAGGATCGACTCAAGCATTGTTTTCGACCCCTTCCAAAGCTGCGCCTTGCGGTTGGGTGGTGCGTATGAGGCGGATCCGGTAGTGAATGAGCATGTCGCACGCCAGAACAAAGAAGAGCAACATGCCCTGAAACGCTCTGGCAACCTTGTCGGATACGCCTATCGATATCTGTGCGGCTTCGCCGCCAAGATATGAGAGTGCGAGAACCAGACCCGCAGCAACGATGCCCAGTGGGTTCAAACGCCCCAGGAAAGCGACGATGATTGCGGTGAAGCCGTATCCGGGTGAAATGCTCGGTCGCAGTTGACCGATCGCGCCTGAGACCTCGGAGATGCCTGCAAGCCCTGCCAATGCGCCGGAGACCAGGAACGCGAACATGATCATCCGGGTGCGCGAAAAACCGCCGAACCTTCCCGCGCGCGGGCTCTGGCCGATGACTTTCACCTCGAAGCCCTTCAGGGTCTTGGCCAGCAGGAACCACAGAACAACCGCCGCGATCAGCGCGAAGGCAAATCCCCAATGGGCGCGCCCCGAAGCCGGCAATATCTCCGGGAGAATGGCGTCGGCATGAAAGCTGCGTGTTTCTGGAAAGTTGAAGCCTTCCGGGTTGCGCCAGGGGCCGCGGACCAGCCAGTCGAGGAAAAGCTGTGCCACATAGACCAGCATCAGGCTGGTCAGGATTTCATTGGTGCTGAAGCGGGCTTTCAGAAATGCGGGTATGGCCGCATAGGCGGCACCGCCCAGCATGCCCATCAACAACATCAGCGGAAGAACGAATGCGTTTTGCCACTCAGGCACCATGATCGGCAGGATAGACCCGGTAATCGCACCGATGACGAATTGCCCTTCCGCGCCGATATTCCAGTTGTTCGACAAATAGCAGATCGAAAGTCCGACCCCGATCAGGATGAGAGGCGCGGCCTTTACTGCAAGCTCATGCAGTGACCAGACTTCCAGCAGCGGCTCGATGAAGAAGTAGTAGAGCGCGGTCACCGGATTCTTGCCAAGAAGCGCAAACATGATCGCGCCTGCGACCAGCGTCAGCAGCAGCGCGATGAACGGCGACATGATGGAGAACAGTGCCGATTGGCGCGGACGTCTTACCAGTTCGAGACGCATCATGCCGTCTCCTCGAGTATGCCGGGTTCAGAGGCGTCAGCGCCACCCATTAGGAGGCCGATCTTCTCGAATGTCGCGTCCTTGATGGGAACCGGTTTCGAAAGATGTCCGTGATGCATCACGCTGATCGCATCGCTTATCTCGAAAAGTTCATCCAGATCCTGACTGATCACCAGTACTGCTGAGCCTGAGCGTGCCAATTCGATCAGCGCGTTGCGAATGCGGGCCGCAGCACCTGCGTCGACGCCCCATGTGGGCTGATTGACTACAAATACCGAGGGAGAACGGTCCAACTCGCGTCCGATGACGAATTTCTGGAGATTACCACCGGACAGGGAAGAAGCCGCAGGATCTGGAGCGCCCTTGCGTACATCCATGGCCTTGCAGACCCTTGCTGCGGCGTGCGCGAGCCCCGAACTCCTGATGAAGCCTGCCGGTCCCACATAGCTGCTGCCATCGGTCTGGTGGCGCGACAGGAGCAGGTTCAAGGACAGGGGCAGGTCGGGTGCGGCAGCATGGCCAAGGCGCTCTTCGGGGACGAAGGCTGCTCCAAGTTTCCTGCGCTGGGAAATGTTCAGCAGGCCCGCCTTCCTGCCACAAAGGCAGATCGTGGAAGCCTCTGCCTGGGTTGCTTCGCCCGATATAGCCTCGAACAGTTCGCCCTGCCCGTTGCCAGCAACGCCTGCTATGCCCAGCACCTCGTTCTCATGAACCCTGAGATTGATGTCATGCAGCGTGACGGCGAAGGGATGCGCGGCAGGACGGTTCAGGTTCTGGACCTCAAGAAGCGCGCGACGTGCGGCATTGGACGATTGCGGCTGGCGCCGTGCCCCTTCTACCTCATCCCCGACCATAAGCCGTGCCAGAGAAGCGGCAGTCTCTTGTTTCGGATCGCAGTGGCCGACCACCCTGCCCTGTCTGAGCACGGTGGCACTGTCACAGATGCGCTTCACTTCTTCGAGCCGATGCGAAATGTAAAGGATCGAGCGACCTTCACCGCGAAGCCGCTCCAGCGTCTCGAACAGGCGGTCAGCTTCCTGCGGGGTCAGAACCGAGGTGGGTTCATCCAGAATGATGAGCTGCGGGTTCTGCAGAAGACACCGGACGATTTCTATGCGCTGTCGTTCGCCGACGGAAAGGTCGCCAACATGGGCATAAGGGTCGAGCGGAAGTCCATAGGCATGTGAGACCTCCTTTGCCCGTTCGGCCACCGCGGAAGGCTGTTCGTCGGAATCAAGGGACAGCAGGATGTTTTCGGCTGCAGTCAGCGCGTCGAACAATGAAAAATGCTGGAAGACCATACCGATGCCAAGACGGCGTGCAGCGGCCGGGTTGTCGATCTGCACGCTCTGACCCTGCCAGACAATGGAACCTGCAGTCGGCTCAAGAGCGCCGAAGAGCATCTTGACGAAGGTGGATTTGCCCGCACCGTTTTCGCCGAGCAAAGCGTGAATTTCGCCGGGCGCGATCGTCAGATCGATCGCGTTGCAAGCGGTAACCGCTCCGAATGTCTTGGTCAGTCCACGCGCTTGAAGCAGCGGAACGCGCCCACTCTCAAGTGTTGTCTGCACAACACCTCCCATTGTTCGGCACATTGTTTTTGTTGCCGTTTATGTTCCCGCGCTCATGGTAGGCATGGCGCACAGGCATGCAATAGGCTTCCAGAAATTGAAACTGCTTCAAGATTGGTGCCCGGACCATCTTATGACTTACGGGATCAAAACGGTAGCACCGCTTGTGCGGCGGTTTTCAAGGTCTTCATGGGCTTGGCCCGCATTGCTGAGGGGATAGCGCTGATTGACCTTCGGCGTGATGACACCGTCTACGACGAGACCGAAAAGTTCTTCAGCCGCGGCCTCCAGTTCCTTGCGCTTCGCGATATAGGTGAAGAGTGTCGGACGGGTCGTGAAGATCGAGCCCTTCTGCGCCAGGAGATTAATGGAGAATGGCGGTACCTGGCCGGATGATTGGCCGAAGCTTACGAACATACCGAGCGGGCGCAGGCAGTCCAGCGAGCCCTCGAACGTGTCTTTGCCTACCGAGTCGTAGACCACGTCACATTTCTCGCCATCGGTAAGTTTTGCCACCGCGGAGACAAAGTCGTCCGTCTTGTAATCGATGACGCTGTTATAGCCGTGTTGAAGCGCCAGCTTGACCTTCTCCTCGCCACCGGCTGTCCCAATGGCTTGAGCGCCGAGGTGCTTCGCCCACTGTCCGAGGATCAGGCCCACCCCTCCTGCAGCGGCATGGTAGAGAATGCGATCACCTGCCTTGACGGGAAATGTGCGGCGAAGGAGATACCATGCGGTCATCCCCTTGAGCATGATGGCTGCCGCCTGTTCGTCACTCACGCCATCAGGGATCTTTACCACGCGGTCGGCAGGCATCAGACGTTCCTGCGCATATGCCCCGCCATTGGTGGCATAGGCTACACGGTCGCCCTCTTTCAGTTCCTGCACGCCCTCGCCTACGGCAGCCACGACACCGGCACCTTCTCCGCCCGGCGTAAACGGTGGTTGTGCCGGGTAAAGGCCCGTCCGGAAATAGACGTCGATAAAGTTCAATCCGACTGCGTTCTGCGCGATCAGAACCTCACCAGGGCCTGGCGCTGGCGTTTGCACATCTTCCCATTTCAAAACGTCCGGACCACCGGTTTCATGGATGCGGATGGCTTTGGCCATGTCAGGGCTCCTTTTTTCCAAGGTCAGGCATCATCTGCATGATGCCACCTATGACAAACAGATAGATGCTCGTGAGGCCTATGCCCCAGGTGACAATGAAATGCGGGTTCAACTGGGAGAGGAGCGAGATTGCGCCAAACAGGCACCAGGCGAGGAAAATCGTCAGATTGATTGGACGCAGGCGCGTCACGCGTACCGGATGAAGGAAGTTCACGGGCAGGAACGTCAGCAGGCAGGAAATCGCCACGATGCCAAAGGAGATGTTCTCGCCGGGCCTGATTACGAAAAGCGTGAACACGACCATGTTCCAGACAACCGGGAACCCCTTGAAGAAGTTCTCCTTCGTCTTGATACCAGTGTCGGCATAGTAGATCGCGCTTGAGACGACGATCAGGGCAGCCGAGAGGAAGGAGAGTCCCTCACCCATGAAACCGCTCTGGTAGAGAGCAAAAGCGGGTATCAGCACATAGGTTACGTAGTCGATGATATTGTCCAGCATGTCGCCGGACCAGTTTGGCAGCACGTCCTTCACTTGCAGCTTTCGCGCTATCGGCCCGTCTATGCCATCGACGAACAGTGCAAGACCCAGCCACCAGAACATCGCCGTCCAACGCTCTTCGCTGGCCGCCACGAGTGAAAGGAATGCGAGAAAGGAGCCGGAGGCGGTGAGCAGATGGACCGAGAAGGCCTTCGCCTGCGGTGCTGTCACCCGCTTAGCGTTCATGATGCCCCACCTCCATCTGGTACAGACCGAAACTGCCGATCATCCGCGGACCCGGCGGCAGTCGTTTCCCTGCGGTAATAGCATGAGGAGCGACAGCGCAAAGGGGTAAAGCGCCAGTATGTATGTGGAAAACCATCTTTGGCGCTTTGCGGAAACACTGCGCCAACTTTGGCAATGCACGCATTGATCCTTTGCACGTGACTGCCATATATCGCCTGAAGCAGTGAAGGAGCCGTAGCATGAGCGAAGGTGAAAGAACCGAGATTGTCGTCGCCGGAGCAGGGCCGGTCGGGCTTGCTGCAGCTCTCGCGCTTGCCAGCAATGGGCGCCGGGTGACGCTTCTGGGACCCAAACCGGCCATGGACGAACGGCGCACAGCTGCCTTGATGCTGCCCTCGCTTGAACTTCTCGAGCGGCTCGGGGTGGCGGATGCTCTGCTCAAAAATGCAGCGCCACTCAGCACGATGCGTATCATCGACGCCACAAATCGCCTGATACGCAGCCCTTCCGTCACGTTTCGTGCTGCGGAAATCGGCGAGGATGCCTTTGGCTACAATGTCCCGAACCGTGTCCTGAACGCCGTCTTGTCCGATAAGGTCGAGGCGCATCCAGGCATCGAATGGAAGCAGGTTCTGGCCCACTCCTGGCAGATCGGGGTCGACCAGGTGCAGGCAAGACTTGTAGGTGGTGGGACGATAGCGGCGTCGATTTGTGTCGCCGCAGATGGACGTAATTCCGCTGCGCGCGATGCTGCCGGCATCGGGGTGCGCAGCCGGATGCTGCCGCAGACCGCGCTTGTCTGCAATTTCGGCCATAAGCGGCATCATGGTTTTGCTTCGACCGAGTTCCACACCGAACACGGGCCCTGCACTCAGGTCCCGTTGCCCGGCGGTTATCGATCCAGTCTCGTCTGGGTCATGGAACCGAGCAGGGCGGAAGAGTTTGCGACGCTCGATGATATCCAGCTGGCCGATAAGCTCGAGGAGCAGATGCACTCGATGCTCGGCCGGACGGAGATCGAGGATGGCCGCGCTCTGTTCCCGCTTTCATCCACTCTGCCCAAGCGCTTTGCATCAGGTCGCGTCGCGCTGGTGGGCGAAGCTGCGCATGTCTTCCCACCAATCACCGCTCAGGGGCTTAATCTGGGACTGCGCGATGTTGCAGATCTTGCGACCTGCATAGGCGAGGCCGGCGATCAGCTGGGTGAAGAACAGTTATCGGCCTACGCGCGAAAAAGGCTTCCCGATATCTTTGCGCGCAGTGGTGCGGTATCGCTCGTCAACGGATCGCTGTTGGCAACCAATCTGCCCGCACAGCTTGCCCGTAGTGTTGGTCTGACTTTGCTTGACCGGCTGCCCGGTCTCCGCGGCTTCTTCATGCGGGAAGGTATGCGTCCGGGCAGTGGCTTGAAAACGCTGTTGCCGCAACTGCCCTTCGGCCGGGTCAGGGAAAAGGATCAATCGGCAGATAGCCGTTCATGATCGCATAAAGCAGCGCAGTCACGGTGAAAACGGAGCAGGCCGTCGTGACGAGGATGCTCGCGGATGCGCGCTGTACCCAGACGTCATATTGCTGGGCAAGAACGAAGACGTTGGTTGCAGTCGGGAGGCTCGCTGTCAGCACCGCGGAGAACACCCATATCTTCGGAAAGGAGCCGATCAGGCCCAGGGCCAGATAACAGATGATCGGGTGAACCACGAGCTTCAGCGGCACGATCAGAGCGAGTTCCCGCGGGAAGCGCTTCAGCGGACGCAGCGACAATGTCACGCCCATCGCAAACAGCGCGCACGGCGCTGCCGCGCCTGCCAGGTAGTCGAGAAAGCGCTCGATGGCCAATGGCGGTTCCCAGGAGTAGTAGGCAGCGATCACGCCTGCCGCCGTCGAGATAATGAAAGGATGCAGCAGTATCTTGCGTGTAACCTGGAAAGCCAGTGCGAGGCCCCTGCCCTTTTCACTGCCGGCGATCGCCATCATCATCGGTGCCACTGCGAAATGAATCACATTCTCGAAGCTGAAGATGAGTGCGACGGGAACTGCAGCTTCAGGTCCAAAAGCCAGCAAGACGAGACCTGGAGCCATATAGCCGATATTGCCATAAGCTGATGCCAGGCCCTTGATCGTGCTTGCAGCGATATTCCTTCCGCTGGACAGCCAAGAAATGGCGAACATGATTGTGAAGATCGTGTAGGTGGCCAGCACGACGCCCAGAATGTAGCGCCAGTTGCCAAGCTGCTCGAACGGGGTCTTTCCAACGAGTTGGAAAAACAGGGCTGGTAGTGCCACATAAACGATGAAGACATTCATCCAGCCGAGCGCTTCCAGCGGTTGTTCAGCTATGCGTGCGGCGATAAAACCTATGAATATCAGGCCAAAAAACGGAATCACCAGGCCAATGATATCTGCCATCGGAAACGACTACCAAGCTTGATTTGCCACGGTACGCGGCGCGAAAACGTTTGATTTGCTTGTCGCGTCGCGCCACATGATGGATAAGGCTCGACATGACTTACGAAATGAAGACAGCGAAATTCTCCATCGGACAAGTCGTCCGACACCGCATCTATCCTTTTCGCGGTGTTATTTTTGATGTCGATCCTGTCTTCGCAAATACGGAGGAATGGTATCAGGCCATTCCCGAAGACGTCCGGCCGGTAAAAAACCAGCCTTTCTACCACCTGCTCGCTGAAAATGACGAGACCGACTATATCGCTTATGTCTCTGAGCAGAATCTTGTTCTCGACGAGTCGGGCGAGCCGCTTCGCCACCCGCAGATCAACGAGTTCTTCGTGGAAACCGTTGAAGGGCGTCTGGCGCCACGCGAGCGCCACGAACACTGAAAGCCTTTTACACAAACGAAAACAGGGCCTCGTGGGCCCTGTCGCAAATCGCAAATGGGTGAAGCGAGCCCTACTGAGCCTGCTTCGCCTTCTCCTGGGCTTCCTTCAGCTTCTTCGTGAACTCTTCGTTGTTCTTGTTCACGAATTCCTGCAGCTTCTGCTGGCGTTCGTTCAGGTCTTCCTGCTTCAGCGGAGGTCCGTCAAAAGCGTCGGTGAAGCCCTTGAGCGTGATCTTGATCGGGTTTGGCTGGTTCTGGAAATTGACGGAGGTCAATGTCAGCTCCGAACCCTTCTTGAAGGACGCGACAATCTGGTCAGAAAGCTGGGCTTCAGCAACGCAGCGGTCCGGCAGACAGATCGCATAGTCGATCTTCGTTGCCGCGCCACCATCGACCTGCAGCCCAACACCGGGGGGGATCAGACGTGCGGTAGGCACTGCAATCTGCAGAACGCGGCGGTTTACCTTGCCCTTGACCTCGATCAGGTTGATCGCGGTGAGCAGCTGGCCTGACTGGGTACGCAGGAGATGCTGGACATTACACACATCCACCTCATCCTGCTTCGTGCACGCCTTGAACCAACCATCCGGCTGTGCCTGCTGCTGCTGGGCCACAGCGGCGCCGCCACCTGCCGCTACGCTGGCGGACAATGCCCCGCCAAATATCAGTGCCAGGCGTGTCGCTTTCGCTATCAGGCTCTTCATATTTTCCGTCCTTCGTGAAAACTTGCTGTGCAACGCTATGCGTCCGCTTCCGGTCCACCTGTTGTGGGCCGAATGCGGCGACAGCATGGCTCGAAGGCGTGTTACAACGGTTGGAGCGCCAAATCCAGTGTTGTGACGTTTCGCTAATCGGCGGACCGATTGCATAGGAGTGGACAAGAGCCCCAATGGCCGCAAGGATGCGTCGAAGGCCCAAGCGGCCACGAATCGATCAATTTGTGCGAGGTTGATGCTATGCGCTCCACGTTCATGCGCCTACCGGCTTTGATGATGACCAGCCTCCTGGCATTGAGTGGCGCAGCTTTTGCCGAAGAGCCAAGCCACGGCATCGCGATGAATGGCGAGCCGGCATTGCCCGCCGACTACACGCATTTCCCATATGCGAATCCGGATGCACCCAAAGGCGGTGACATCACCTATTGCGTCGTGGGGACATTCGACAATCTGAACCCCTTCATCCTCAAGAGCATGCGCACCACGGCACGTGGTGTGATCGATTCCATTTTCGGAAATCTCGTCTTCGAGCCGCTGATGCGCAGGAGTGCAGCCGAACCGTTCACCCTCTACGGGCTGCTGGCGGAGAGCATCGAGATGGATGAAGAGCGCAGCTATGCGGTATTCAATCTCAATCCTGATGCACGCTGGTCCGACGGCGAACCCGTCACGCCCGAGGATGTGATCTTCACCTATGAAACATTCGCGGAGAAGGGCCGCCCGCCCTATTCCAGCCGGATGGCGCGGATCGCCAGCATCGAGAAGACAGGTGAAAACAGCGTAAGGTTCAACTTCAATGACCAGGCAGACCGGGAGTTTCCGCTGATCGTCGCAATGACGCCTGTCATCCCGGCCCATGCCTTCGACAAAGAGACCTTCGACCAGGCGACCCTTGAGCCTGTGACAGGCAGCGGTTCATATGTGATCGAGAAAGTGGAGCCCGGTTCGCGGATAGTCTTCAAGCGCAACCCGGAATATTGGGGCGCCGAGGTGCCTTCCATGCGCGGCTTCGACAATTACGACCAGATCACCATCGAATATTTTCTCAACGAGAATGCGCAGTTCGAAGCCTTCAAGAAGGGCATCTGCTCGGCATATGCCGGCCCGATCTATACCGGGCTTGATCCGCAGAAGATCGAAAGAGACTTTGATTTTCCCGCCGCCCAGAACGGGGACGTGAAGGTTGAAGCTTTCGAGACGCGTATCCCGCCGGTAGTAACCGGCTTCGTCTTCAATACGCGCCGCGAGAAATTCTCCGATCCTGCCCTGCGGCGTGCTTTGGCCAAGCTCTATGATTTCGGGTGGGTCAACAAGAACATGCTCGATGGTGAGCACAAGCGTACGCTGAGTTACTGGCAGGGATCCGAACTTTCCGCGCTGGGCCGCCCGGCAAACGAGATCGAGCGGAAACTGCTGGAACCATACATGGATCGCGTCCTGCCAGAGGTGTTGGACGGTACCTATGGCGCGGATCTCATGCAGAGCGAGGAGATCGGTCGCGAGCGGCTGCGTTCGGTCGTGTCGGATCTGCGCGATGCCGGTTATTCCATCGACGGTGGTGTGCTCAGGAATCCGGAAGGCGAACCCGTCAGTTTCGAAATTCTGCTTGCGTCCGCTGATGAGGAGAAGCTCGCGACGGTCTATCAGCGCGCGCTGAAACGCATCGGCATCGATGTCACGTTGCGTCTTCTCGACGATTCGCAGATGCAGCAGCGCAAGCAGACCTATGATTTCGACATGATGATCGGATCGGTCGGTTTCTCCGGTTCTCTTTCTCCAGGTGTCGAACAGCTTGGCCGCTGGGGATCTGAAGCTGCCAGGGCTGAAGGTTCCTTCAACCTTTCAGGCGCATCAGATCCCGCAATCGACGCGATGATCGACGCGATGTTGAATGCGCGTGATGCGGAGACTTATAATGCGGCCGTTCGCGCGCTTGATCGCCTCTTGATGTCTGGTGCCTATTATGTGCCGACGCAACACAGTTCCAAACAGTATATCGCCTACTGGAATGATCTCGACCATCCGGAAGAGCAGCCGCTGAACGGTTTCAAACTGCGCAGCTGGTGGCATAAGGCAGACCAATGAGTTCAGAGAAAACGCTCAGTATCGATGTCATTTCAGACGTCATGTGTCCCTGGTGCTTCGTCGGGCAGAAGAACCTCAAGCAGGCTCTTGCACAGGTGGAAGATGTTGATGTGAGCATCCATTGGCGCCCCTATCAGCTTGATCCGACACTGCCGCCGGAGGGCAAGGATCGCCAGACCTACCTGGAAGAGAAGTTCGGCAGCAGGGATCGTGCTCAAGCGCTTCATGACCGGATAAAAGAGGCCGGGCGTGCCGCAGACATCGATTTCAAGTTTGAACGGATTGCGACATCTCCGAACACGATTGATGCGCATCGGGTGATCCGTTGGGCCGCAAGTGCTGGCGAAGGCATTCAGGATCGATTGGTTGAACGCCTGTTCGAGATGTATTTCCTCGAGGGTGAGAATATCGGCGAGCACCCGGTTCTCATCAAGGCCGCACGCGAGAGCGGCATGGATAGCGCTGTCGTCGAAACCCTGTTGCCCACGGAAGCCGACCGCGAGGAGGTATCAAGGGAGGTTGCCACCGCGCAGCAGATGGGTGTCACGGGGGTGCCCTGCTTCCTGCTCGAAGGGAAATACGCGCTTATGGGAGCGCAGCCGCCGGAAGCACTTGCAGATGCCATTCGCAAGGTAGCAGAGGCCAAAGCAACAGGCGCTCTGGATCAGCCGCAGGCCTGACCCGTCGCGGGTCAGGCCGCTTGCTTCTCCGCTAGCTTTGCCAGCTGTGTCATGACCACCGCCGCCCCTGAAAGGCGCTTTTGAGACGTCGGCAGATCGCGAATGAACACCACGCTCTGGTCGGGGCGTATCTTCGCCATCGATCCCTGCTGGGCGATGTAACCGACCAGGGCAGCAGGTTCCGGAAAGGCCTGGTTTCGGAACTGAACGACAATGCCCTTTGGCCCTGCGTCCAGTTTCTCGACATTCGCCTTGCGGCAAAGAGCCTTGATATAGACGATCTTGAGCAGATGCTCGACTTCCTCGGGCATCGGGCCGAACCTGTCGATTATCTCCGCGCCGAATGCATCGATTTCATCCGGCGTTTCGAGATCACCCAGCCGGCGATAGAGACTGAGGCGCAGTTGCAGGTCAGGCACGTAGGATTCGGGAATCATCACCGCTGTACCCACCGTGATCTGCGGCGACCACCCGGAATCGACCGCTTCACCGGAACCGCGCAATTCGGCGACAGCCTCCTCCAGCATCTGCTGATACAGCTCGTAGCCGACTTCCTTGATATGCCCCGACTGGGCGTCTCCAAGCAGGTTGCCTGCTCCGCGCATATCCAGGTCATGACTGGCGAGCTGGAAGCCTGCGCCAAGCGTGTCGAGAGACTGAAGGACCTTGAGCCGGCGTTCGGCCATCGGTGTCAGCTTCTTGTTCGCCGGAAGGGTGAAGAGTGCATAGGCACGCACTTTTGAGCGCCCTACCCGCCCGCGGATCTGGTAGAGCTGTGAAAGGCCGAACATGTCCGCGCGATGGACAATCAGTGTGTTTGCGGTCGGGATATCGAGTCCCGATTCAACGATAGTCGTCGACAGGAGAACGTCATACTGACCGTCGTAGAAGGCGTTCATGATGTCGTCGAGTTCCCCCGGCGGCAATTGACCATGTGCGCGTGCTACTTTCAGTTCCGGCACTTCGTCTGCCAGGAACTGAGCCACTTCATCGAGATCGGAAATCCGGGGGACAACGTAGAAGCTTTGCCCGCCGCGGTAACGTTCGCGTAAGAGCGTCTCGCGGATGACCAGCGGGTCGAAGGGCGAGATAAAGGTTCTGACCGCCATGCGGTCCACGGGCGGTGTAGCAATCAGCGAAAGTTCGCGGACACCTGTCAGTGCGAGCTGCAATGTCCGCGGTATCGGAGTTGCCGAAAGGGTCAGGACGTGGACGTCTGTTTTCAGTTCCTTCAGGCGTTCCTTGTGCTTCACACCGAAATGCTGCTCTTCATCGATAATCAGCAAGCCCAGATTCTTGAAGTTCACCGCGTTGCCAAGCAGCGCATGGGTGCCAACGACGATGTCGACCGTTCCCTCAGCGATCCCCTTTTTCGTCTGGTTCAGATCCTTGGTGGATACGAGGCGTGACGCCTGCTCCACGCGCAAGGGCAAGCCGGAAAAGCGCTCCTTGAACGTCTTGTAGTGCTGGCGTGCGAGAAGTGTGGTGGGCACCACAACAGCAACCTGCAGGCCTTCCATCGCGGCAACGAAGGCAGCTCTGAGCGCAACTTCCGTCTTGCCAAAGCCCACGTCACCACAGATCAGGCGATCCATCGGCTTGCCCGACGAGAGATCGTCCAGAACAGCGTCAATGGCATTCTGCTGATCGTCGGTCTCGTCATAGGGGAAACGCGCGGCAAATTCCCCATAGAGCCCCTCGGGCGGCTGGATGCGCGTTCCCGGCCGCATTGCGCGTTGCGCCGCTATTTCGATCAGCTGCCCGGCCATCTCCAACAGGCGCTTTTTCAGTTTGGCCTTGCGTGACTGCCACGCTCCACCACCCAGCTTGTCCAGCACCGCATCGATGCTGTCCGAGCCGTAGCGCGACAACAGTTCGATATTCTCGACCGGCAGGAACAGGCGGTCATCGCCCGCGTAGCGCAACTCAAGACAATCATGCGGTGCGCCAGCGGCCTCGATCGTTTTCAAGCCGACGAACCGACCGATGCCGTGATCGGCATGGACGACGATATCCCCTGCGGAAAGCGCGTTGACTTCGCTGATGAAGTCGGATGCTTTCTTCCGCTTGCGGCTGCGCCGCACCAGACGGTCACCGAGCACATCCTGCTCGCAGATGACTGCAAGATTGGCAGTTTCGAAACCGGTCTCCAGAGGGAGAAGACCCAACCCGGCCTGCCCTTTGGGAAGTCGGGCAAGTTCGGCCAGACTGTTGACGCGCTTCAGGTTTTCCAGGCCGTGTTCGGCCAGGATCTGAGAGAGGCGATCACTGGAACCTTCGCTCCATCCGGCAATCAGCACCTTTCGCCCGTCCTCGCGCAACTTGCCGATATGCTTGACGACATGATCGAAGATGTTGGCGTTGGGGTCCGCGCGCTCTTCCTTGAAGCTGCGGCCGGCGCTCGCTCCAGCGTGAAGGACCTTCAGCGCCGTTCCATCCGGCGTGTGGAAGGGAGTGAAGCGAACCTGGCTGCGTCCTTCCACTCGTTTCTTCACCTCTGATGGAGAGAGATAAAGTTTCGCCGGTTCGACGGGATTATACGGAACCGCCGAGTTGAGGGCATCCCCCTCGTTCTGGCGCTTGCGCGCGTCGAAATGGTCTTCGATCAAAGTGTAGCGTTCTTCGAGCGCATCCAGAGAGAGGTGATCGAATATGATCGGTGCCTCAGGCAGATAGTCGAATACGGTCGAAAGCTCATCGTGAAAGAGCGGAAGCCAATGCTCCATCCCTGCAAAACGGCGGCCTTCGGTGATCGCTGCATAAAGCGCGTCGTCACGCTTGGGAGCGCCAAATGCCTCGATGTAATTTCTGCGGAAGCGGCTGATCGTTTCGGCTGTGAGTGACACCTCGCTCATCGGGTTCAGCGAAATGGAGTTCCTCTGTCCCGTGGTTCGCTGCGTTTCGGGATCGAATGCGCGGATCGATTCCAGCGTATCGCCGAAGAAATCCAGGCGCAGCGCTTCCTCGGCCCCGGGTGCAAAGAGATCCAGGATGCCGCCGCGCACCGCGTACTGCCCCACATCCCTGACCGTAGGTTCACGATCAAAACCCGCCGCTTCCAGACGCTTGGCGAGGTCTTCCATCGACACCTGATTGCCCGGCCTGGCGGAAAATGTCTGAGCCCGGATCTGTTCCTTGGGCGGCATGCGCTGAAGGACCGCATTCGCGCTTACCAGCACAATGGATCGATGCGGAGCTTCGGCCAGAGATGCCATGGAGGACATGGCCGACAGCCGCCGCGCAGACGCATCTGCACCAGGCGACACCCTATCATAGGGAAGGCAGTCCCACGCCGGCAGCTCAAGGACTGGCAGCTCGGGCGCAACAAATTTCAAAGCGTCGACGATGGTGCCCAGCCGCTGACCGTCGCGCATGACAAAGATGACCGGTCCGTCGGGAGCAAGTTCGCGCGATGCCTGGGCCAGAGCGAAAGCATCGTAACCGTCAGCAACACCGTCAACCAGCGTTTCGCGGCCTGTTCGGGAAGCAAGTCCGATCCTGTCCAGCAACTCCGCCATGTGGTTCTACTCGATCCCGTTCGCGCAAAAGGTTCTGATCTGTTCGAAGAGCGGGCTCTCAACCTCGGGCGGTGGAGCAACCTTTCCTGTTATCCATGGAAGAAGATCGGTGTCGGGAAGAGCCAGTATCCTTTCGAACTCATCCATTTCGGATGGCGAAAAGCTCTCCAGATGGCTGTCGGCAAAACCGCCAAGAACAAGATCCATTTCCCGCGTGCCGCGTCGCCACGACCTGATAAGGGCCTTGCGTCGGCGCGGTTCAAGATCTGCGCTGGAGCGGGTGGTTCCGGTCATGGCTGAAGTCCTTTATGAGGATGCGGTGCGCATATAGCGCGGGACGCAGGAGATGTCAGCCTTGCGTGGCCCGTTTTGAGACTTAAGCTTCACCGCCAACCAGGATATTCGGGAATCGCATGCGTCCCTCTGCTCTTGATCCGCTCTTTGCGCCAGCCACATCGCTCGACGGAATTGGTGACAAGATCGCCGGCCTTATCTCCAGGCTCGTGCCGGCGGATCTTACGAACAGGCCGGTTCGGGTGGGCGATCTTCCTTTCATTCTGCCTCACTCCGTTATCGACCGTTCACGGCGGATCCGCATTGCGGAAGCGACCGAGAGCGGTATCGTAACCTTGACCCTGACCGTTGGCGCTCACTATCCGCCGCCGCGCGGCAAGAACAATCTGCCCTACCGTGTCATGGCTTTCGATGAGACCGGCGAGATCGCACTCACATTCTTTCACGGCAGGCAGGTGTGGCTGGAAAAAGCCTTGGGAGAAGGCAGCCGCGTACTCGTCTCCGGCAGGATCGAATGGTTCAACGGGAGGGCCTCCATGGTTCATCCCGACCACATCGTTGCAGAGGCCGAAGCAGAGAAACTCCCGGTGATCGAGCCTGTCTATCCGCTCACTGCCGGCCTATCCGCAAAGGTATTGCGCAAAGGTATCGCCCAGGCGCTCAATCGATTTCCGAAGCTGCCCGAATGGCAGGATGCCGCACTCCAGCAGCGCATGGAGCTCCCGCCAATCGGGACAGCCTTGCAGCGTATTCATGCCCCTGTTTCGCCGGCCGAACTTTCGCCTGAAGGCGCGCCCTGGCGCAGGCTGGCCTATGACGAACTCTTGGCAGGGCAGCTTTCGCTTGCTCTTGTGAGGCAGAAGTCGCGTCGACTGGACGGGCGTCCACTTCTGGGTGACGGGAGACTGGTACAGGGGCTCTTGAACGCCCTGCCCTACCGACTTACCGGTTCGCAGGAAACCGCGCTTGCGGAAATACATGCAGACATGGCCGAGGGCGAGCGCATGCTTCGTCTTCTGCAGGGTGATGTGGGATCAGGCAAGACCGTGGTTGCACTCATGGCCATGGCGCGTGCGGTGGAAGCCGGTGGCCAGGCAGCCTTGATGGCGCCCACCGAGATACTGGCCAGACAGCATCATGCGACCATCGCCAGGCTGGGTGAGGCTGTTGGCCTGAGGGTCGGGCTTCTGACCGGGCGTGACAAGGGACGCGATAGGCAGAAAGTACTCGATGAGCTTTCCGCCGGAGAGATCGACATTCTTGTCGGCACGCATGCACTGTTTCAGGAGGGTGTGAATTTTTCCGATCTTGCCCTGGCCATCATAGATGAACAGCATCGTTTTGGCGTGCATCAGAGGCTCGCGATCACTTCCAAGGGAAATGCGCCGGACATGCTCGTGATGACGGCGACACCCATCCCGCGGACACTGGTGCTCTCCGCGTTCGGCGACATGGATGTCTCACGTCTGACCGAAAAGCCGGCCGGGCGGCAACCGATCAAGACCGTCACCATGCCGATGGAACGTCTGAGCGAACTGGTGGGTCGTATGCGCGATGCTGTTGCCGACGGGCAAAAGGTCTATTGGATCTGCCCGTTGGTGGAAGAGTCGGAGAATATCGACGTGACTTCCGCCGAGGACCGGTACGAGTCGCTCAGGCAAGTCTTCGCCGATCAGGTCGCCCTCGTTCACGGTCGCATGTCGGGCCGGGACAAGGATGCCGCGATGTCGGCTTTCAAGAACGGTGAAGCGCGGGTTCTCGTTGGAACGACCGTTGTCGAAGTCGGCGTGGATGTTCCCGACGCCACGATCATCGTGATCGAACATGCGGAGCGTTTTGGACTTGCTCAGTTGCACCAGTTGCGCGGGCGCGTTGGTCGCGGCGAGAAGGCATCATCATGTGTGCTGCTCTACAAGGGGCCGCTTGGCGAGGTCGCAACCCGCCGCCTGGCAGTCATGAGGGAGACCGAGGACGGCTTCGTCATTGCGGAAGAAGACCTGAAGCTGCGTGGCGAGGGGGACCTTCTGGGCACGCGCCAATCGGGATCACCCGGCTTCCACATCGCGCGACTTGAGTTCCATGGCGATCTTCTGGCCGTTGCACGTGACGATGCACGGCTTGCGCTTACACGCGACCCCGAGCTTCAATCAGATCGCGGAGAGGCGTTGCGGGTGTTGTTGTACCTGTTTGGAAGAGATGACGCGGTAAGATTGCTGCGTGCGGGCTGATCACTTCGCCGCGAAGCTGGCGGCTTGTCTCGCCTTGGCCTCTTCGGCAAGTGCGCGGGTGCGTTCCTGGTATTCAGGTGCAACAAGACCGGCAGATATCACCAGTTTCGCGCCTTCCTCAACCGTCATGTCCAGATCGATGACGTCCTGTTTGGGTACGAACAAGAGATAGCCCGAAGTGGGGTTCGGAGTGGTCGGCAGGAATACGGCAATGGCCGGGCTGTCATCATTGCTGCCCAGCTTGGCGTCCACTTCCCCGCGCGCTTCCGTTGCCACGAAGACCAGTGCCCAAAGTCCCTTGCGCGGATACTCGATGAGACCCACCTTCTTAAAGGTGTCCGAGCGTTCGGAGAGAACTGTTTCGAGTATCTGCTTCAACCCGCGATAGACGCTGCGCACGAGCGGCATGCGGCCAAGCAGATACTCCCCATAGGACACGATGGTGCGCCCAACGAAGTTTGCTGTCAGAAAGCCGACGAGCGTGATCAAGACGAGCGCGACGATCAGGCCGAAACCGGGCACTGCGAATGGCAGATAGGTATCCGGATTGTACCGAGGCGGAATATACGGCTTCACCCATGAATCGACCCATCCCACGAACGACCAGGCGAGATAGGCAGTTATGGCGAGAGGCGCCGTGACGATGAACCCCGTCAGGAAGTAGTTTCTTACGCGGGTCATCATCGCCGTTTTCTTTTGGGCTCTATTTTCTGCAAAAGCTTCATGTTGCAGTGCAAACAATAGCTTCGCCAAAGATGCGCGTCCAGATGGCAATTGGACGCGCTATAATGTCGCTCACTCCACAGTGACCGATTTTGCCAGATTGCGCGGCTGATCCACATCTGTGCCCATGGCAACAGCGGTGTGATAGGCGAGCATTTGGATCGGAAGGGCATAGACGATCGGGGTCACGAATTCCGACATGTTGGGCATGATGATTGTCTTGATGCCATCCAGCGATGTGTGTGCGGCGCCCTTCTCGTCCGTGATCAGGATTATGCGGCCTCCGCGGGCAGCAACTTCCTGCATGTTGGAAGCGGTCTTCTCATAGATCTTGTCGAAGGGCGCGATGACGACCACAGGCATCTGCTTGTCGATCAGCGCGATCGGGCCGTGTTTCAGCTCACCTGCTGCGTATCCTTCAGCGTGGATGTAGGAAATTTCCTTCAGCTTCAAAGCGCCTTCCATCGCCAGCGGATAGCTCGTGTCACGTCCCAGATACAGAACATGGTTCACCTCGGAAAGCTCACGGCCGAGCTCCGCGATCTCACCTTCAAGCTTGAGCGCTTCCTTGATCAGGCGCGGGACTTCCGACAGTGAGCGGACAAGCTGAGCTCCCTCCTCCGCGCTCACCGTACCGCGCTCCAGTGCTGCTCGAACGACGAGAGATGCGAAAATAGAGAGCTGACAGGTGAAAGCTTTCGTCGA
Source organism: Nitratireductor basaltis (assembly GCF_000733725.1). Lineage (NCBI taxonomy): Bacteria > Pseudomonadati > Pseudomonadota > Alphaproteobacteria > Hyphomicrobiales > Phyllobacteriaceae > Nitratireductor > Nitratireductor basaltis. The sequence continues at coordinate 1,091,803 of NZ_JMQM01000001.1, forward strand.
GGCGACGCCGATCTCGGGACCGGCCAGGGTTGGATAGATGCCGTCGCTCTCACGTGCGATCGTGCTTTCGCGAACATTGACGATGGAACCGATGGCCAGTCCGGCGCCCTTGCAGTAGCGCAACGATGCGAGCGTATCGGCCGTTTCACCGGACTGTGAAACGAAGAGTGCGGCACTGCGCTTGTCCAGCGGCATCTCGCGGTAGCGGAACTCCGACGCCACATCGCTGTCCACTGGGAGACGGGCGTAACGCTCGAACCAGTATTTGGCGATCTGACCTGCCAGATATGCCGTGCCGCATGCCGAGATGTAGAGCCGGTCGATATTCTTGAAATCGATCGCTGAATCCAGCTCCTTGTAGCCACCATTTGCGAAATCGAGATAGTGGGCAAGGGTTTGGCCGGTTACTTCCGGCTGCTCATGGATCTCCTTCTCCATGAAATGACGGTGATTGCCCTTGTCGACAAGAAGCGTGGTGCCGACCGACTGCTGCTTCTGGCGCTCGACGGCCTGCCCTTCCATGTCGAAGATTTCGATGCCGCTGCGGCGGATAACCACCCAATCGCCATCTTCAAGATAGGTGATCGCATTGGTGAAGGGCGCAAGAGCAATTGCATCCGAACCAAGGAACATCTCGCCATCACCATGGCCTACCGCGAGCGGTGGCCCGCTGCGTGCCGCCACGATCAGATCTTCATCGCCCTGGAACATGATCGCGAGGGCGAATGCACCCTGCAAGCGCTTCAACGCCGCATGAGCGGCTTCTCTGGGGGCTTTTCCCGCCTTCAGTTCGCGTGCCACCAAATGGGCGACGACCTCTGTATCGGTCTGGGATGCGAAGCTATAACCGTCGGCTTTCAGCTCATCGCGCAACTCACCGAAGTTTTCGATGATGCCGTTGTGGACGATAGCCACACCGTCGGAGAAATGCGGGTGTGCGTTGGGTTCATTGGGGATGCCATGGGTGGCCCAGCGGGTATGTCCAATACCGATCGTACCCTTGAGTGGCTTCTCGGCGAGGCGCTTCTCAAGATTGATCAGCTTGCCTTCCGCGCGGAGCCTGTCCAGCTGCCCTTCGCTCAGTGTTGCGACACCTGCAGAATCGTAGCCTCGATATTCCAACCGCTTGAGTGCGTCCACGATGAGTGGTGCGACTTGCGAATTGCCGATGATACCCACGATTCCGCACATGAGATCGCTTCTCCAGATGATGTCTTTTCAGTGAGGTGGTGCCGCAGAACTGCGACACCCTTTCCTCGGAAAGTGCAAAGGCGATGTAGCCGAACCGCCACAGTTGCGAAACACACACTTCGTTGCAACCATGTCACAGATCGGTTGCCCGCTTTCTAGTCGATATCGGCCACTTCGCTCCTGGATCCGCCATCGACGCGCGCGGACAGTGAAGCGCGCATGAAGGCATCGAGATCACCGTCCAGCACGTCCTGGGGGCTGGTGCTTTCCACGCCAGTACGAAGGTCTTTCACAAGCTGATATGGCTGAAGAACATATGAACGGATCTGATGTCCCCAGCCGATTTCGGTCTTGGAGGCTTCAGTTGCGCTAGCAGCTTCTTCGCGGCGCTTGAGCTCTTCTTCGTAAAGGCGCGAACGCAGCATGTCCCAGGCTGTGGCACGGTTTTTGTGCTGAGAGCGCTCCTTCTGACACTGAACCACGATGCCCGAGGGAATGTGGGTGATGCGTACAGCCGAATCGGTCGTATTGACGTGCTGGCCACCCGCGCCCGACGCGCGATAGGTATCGACGCGAACATCGGATTCGGGGATGTCGATCTCGATCGTGTCGTCGATGACCGGATAGATCCAGACACTGGCAAATGACGTGTGGCGGCGCGCATTGCTGTCATAGGGCGAAATACGCACAAGCCGATGCACGCCTGATTCGGTCTTGAGCCAGCCATAGGCATTGGTGCCGCGCACGAGGATCGTTGCGGACTTTATGCCGGCCTCCTCACCGTCATGAACTTCCAGAACCTCGACTTTCATGCCGCGACGGTCAGCCCAGCGGGAATACATGCGAAGCAGCATGTTGGCCCAATCCTGGCTTTCCGTACCACCCGCACCGGCATGAACTTCGAGATAGGTGTCGTTGCCGTCCGCTTCGCCTGAGAGCAGCGTTTCTAGCTGCCGCTCGGCAATCTCGGCCTTCAGGCCACGTATAGCCTCCTCGGCTTCGGAAACGATGGACTGGTCGCCCTCTTCTTCGCCCATCTCGATCAGATCGACATTGTCCTGAAGCGATTGGGCCAGGCCATTGATGCCATTGATATTGTCTTCAAGAGACTGGCGTTCGCGCATAAGCTTCTGCGCCTCCTGGGGATCATCCCAGAGATCGGCATCTTCTGCACGGGAATTGAGGTATTCGAGACGTTTTACGGCTTCGTCCCAGTCAAAGATACCCCCTCAGCAGGCTTATGGCCTGCTTGATTTCGTCGATGAGATTGGCCGTTTCGGCTCGCATATTGGCTTACTCTTGATTGGATATGAATATGGATTCGGCGCGGAACTTATGGTCCGCGCCGTGCCATGTAAAGGTTAGATGGGTTGGAGCAGGCGACGGCTAGAACAGGCCACCTGCCCCGGTGCTGATCGCTCGGTTGGCTTCGGGCGACAGGTTACGGGCACGTTCGTTCACCCGTTCGATCTCATCCTGACCTATGACCCAGTAGCTATCGGCAGGGCCGGTACCAGGCTTGAACGCCTCCATGATGGAGCCCGGGGCTCCTTCATTGGCGCGCATGCCGGATTTGCGGTCGATTGCCACGAGCTTCATGCCTTCGGGCACACGGAAGTCCACCGGTTCCTTGCCTTCGAGTGCCTTGGCCATGAAATCCTTGAAGACTGGGGCAGCGAGACCGCCACCGGTCGAGCCCCGGCCCATCGGTTTTGGCTGATCGAAGCCCATGAAGACGCCCACGACGAGGTCGGGTGTGTAACCTATAAACCAGGCATCCTTCTCGTCATTGGTGGTGCCCGTCTTGCCGGCGATCGGATGGCCGAGTTCGGCGACCGTTGTCGCCGTGCCGCGCTGGACGACCCCCTCCATCATGGAAGTGATCTGGTAGGCGGTCATGGGATCGAGAACCTGTTCGCGATTGTCGACCAGTTCCGGTTCCGGCTGACCACGCCACTCTTCCGCGACGCAGCCGACACATTCGCGCTGCTCATGCTTGTAGACCGTCTTGCCATAGCGGTCCTGAATGCGATCCACCAGTGATGGTTCGATGTGCTTGCCGCCATTGGCCATGATGGCATAGGCGGAAACCATTCGCATGACGGTCGTTTCGCCTGAGCCCAGAGACATGGCCAGCACCGGCAGCATCTTGTCATAGATGCCGAAGCGCTCCGCATATTCCGCGACAAGCGGCATTCCCATATCGTTGGCGAGGCGCACGGTCATCAGATTCCGCGAACGCTCGATGCCCGCACGCAGCGTGGACGGTCCTGCGAAATTGCCGCTGTAGTTTTTCGGCTCCCATATCTCGTCACCTGAGCGGATAGAGAACGGAGCGTCCATAACCACCGAGGCCGGTGTATAACCATTGTCCAAAGCCGCAGCGTATACGATCGGCTTGAACGAGGAACCTGGCTGACGGTAGGCCTGTGTGGCGCGGTTGAACTGGGAATCGGCATAGGAAAACCCACCGACCATGGCGAGTACACGGCCCGTATGGGGGTCCATGGCAACCAATGCGCCCTCGATCTGCGGCGGCTGGCGCAGGCTCCAATTGCTGGAGCCCTCTTCCTTGCGCTCGACGTAAACGACATCACCAACTTCGAGCACCTCGGCCGGAGAAGATGCTTTCTGGAGCTTGTCGCCCTCGTAGTAGCGCAACGCCCATTTCATGTCCTCAGCCGCGATGGTGCCAGTCTCGCGATCCTCGGCTATACGACCTGAAACGAGCTGTTCGGGCTGAATGCCGATATCAACGGCCTCACTCGACGCGCTCAGCACCACGGCAAGCTTCCATTCCGGCACGTCGGACAGCGCTTTCACCTCGCTCAGCGGAGCACCCCAGTCACCGTCAAACTCGATGTGTTCCACCGGACCACGATAACCACGGAGCGTATCGTAGCGGATCAGACCGCGATGAAGGGCCTTGCGCGCGTGGCGCTGCAGTTCGGGTTCCAGGGTCGTGCGAATGGAAAGGCCGCCTTCATAGAGCGCATCTTCGCCATAGCGCGAGATTATCTCGCGGCGCACCTCTTCGGTGAAATACTCTGCTGCGAAGAGGTAGCTGCCGCTGCGGCGCGGCGACACCTTCAGTGGCTTTTCCTTTGCCGACTGTGCTTCCTCATTCGTGATATAGCCGTTTTCTGCCATCTGATCGATGACCCAGTCACGGCGTTCGGTCGCACGCTCCGGATAGCGGAACGGGTGGTAGTTGGAAGGACCCTTGGGCAGAGCGGCCAGGTAGGCTGCCTCCTCAATGGTCAGCTCGTTCACCGACTTGTCGAAATAGGTCAATGCCGCCCCGGCGATGCCGTAGGATCCGAGGCCGAAGAAAATCTCGTTCAGATAAAGTTCGAGAATACGATCTTTCGAATAAGCCTGCTCGATACGGAAAGCGAGAATCATCTCGCGGATCTTGCGGTCGATCGTCTGGTCTGAGGTCAGGAGAAAATTCTTGGCAACCTGCTGGGTAATCGTCGACGCCCCAACCGGACGGCGTCCGCTTCCGAGGTTCTGGACATTGGTAATCACCGCGCGCGCCAAGCCCGTAGCGTCAATACCGGGATGGTTGTAGAAATTCTTGTCTTCCGCAGACAGAAATGCAGCCTTGACGCGATCCGGAATGGCCTGAATGGGGAGGAACAGCCGTTTCTCACGGGCAAATTCCGCCATCAAGGCGCCGTCTGAGGAATGAATGCGCGTGGTTACCGGAGGCTCGTATCGTGCGAGTACCTCATAATCCGGCAAATCTTTCGAAAGGTCACTGACATAGATCGCGATGCCCGCTGCAACGAGCAGTGCCAGGCCGACGCCGACCCCGAAAAAGTAACCAAGAAGTCGTAGCATTTCCGCTCCAGATTCGCCCTGTCGGCCAAGTGCCGTGATTCAGGAGGACCTTTGCAACCTTAACATCTGCGGCTTTGCAAAGGAAAATAACATTACACGCTATGGGCTTTTGACCCGTGGATATGGGGAAAATGGGGCAACACCGGCAATATTCGCTGCATGCCCCCGCAATTACCGTCAGCCTCCAGTGCCGCCTTTAGCCTCAGCAAACAAGTCTATGGCCCGGATTACATTTTCCGCCGCCTTGGACCGCCAGTCTGCGTCGCGCAGAAGCTCCTCGTCCTCAGGGTTGGAGAGATATCCCAACTCCAGTAGCACCGATGGAACTTCAGGTGCACGCAATACGCGAAAGCCTGCCGAGCGGAGTGGGTTGTTCACCAGATCGACGGTTTTTGTCAACTCGTTCATCAAGGTGCGCGCAAAGCGCAGGGAAAAAGAGTGAGTCTCCCGCCTGATCAGGTCGACCAGAATGTCGGCAACCTCGTCATTCTTCTCCTCCATGCCCATACCGGCCAATTCATCCGAAAGGTTCTCGCGAGCTGCTGTCGCTGCCGCTTCGGCGTCGGATGCCTTGTCGGAAAGCGTGTAAATGGTGGCGCCGCGGAAATTGCGCATGCGAATCGCATCGGCATGCACGGAGATCAGAAGATCAGCTTCATGCTCTCGAGCGATGCGGACGCGCTCGTCGAGGCGCAGGAACGTGTCCCTGTCGCGCGTCATCACAACATCATAACGACCGGTTTTCTCGAGTTTGCTGCGCAGTTCGAGAGCAAATGCGAGGGTGATGATCTTTTCCTGGGTACCGTTCACGCCCCTTGTCCCGCCGTCAACACCGCCATGGCCGGGGTCGATGACCAAAGTCATCTTGGCCGGGCCTTCAGCCTCACTGACCGATGGTTTGGCCGTATCCGCCTGCTGGTCCGGCGCCACGCGGCTGCGCATTGCGGTCTCGAAGGCTTCGGGTGAAGCGGAAACGAAGTCCACGATCAGACGATAGGTCGTTTCATCGTCATTTTGCTTGATTGCAAAGTCGTCCAAAATGAACGGGCCCGTCATCGTGAGAAGCAGTCTCGAGCTCTCCTCGTCAAGAGCTCCAAAGCGCAATGTGCGTGCCATTCCGGCCGTATGCTTTTCCGTCGGGTCGATCAGGAAGTCGGTCTGGGGAAGATCGAGGACAAAACGGTGCGGGCTGCGCAGATAAAACCAGTCGGCTTGCGGCTTGCGATCGAAATGAACGACAAGCCTTGTGCGGTTCGCGTCGCCCGCGATCTTCAATTCATCGACGAGGAGTGGCCCCTGCCCTTCCTGTGCCAGAGATGGAACAGCCACAATCAGCAAGAGAATCAGTTTGATGGATGCCAAAATGCGGGTTGTGAGCACTTTTCGTTCCCGGGTTCGCCACGGTGCAAGGCGCAATTGAGCTAAATCACGAGCTGATGCCAATGCAATCTCGCTGATCTACTGAGGCTGCGTTTGTGCGCGTTTCAAGGCGGAATCGCTTCTGCCACATATGCGACGGGATATCGAGCAGCCAGTATTGCCTATCAAATCAGGGTTGCCATGTCCTGTAGCAAATCATAAAAGCGGCATTGAACTGGCGTAATGCCCGCACTGGCGTTTGATCGACCGACCGCGGGAATGCGGGGCGATAACAGCCGTGGCATATCGGGCCGATGCGGTGGTTCAAAGAGATTTCTTCGAGGTGTTTGCGGCACGGCCGAGACCCTTAGTTTGAGGAAAACGGCGCGAAAATTGCGCGCCGGCTCGTTAACGAGCAATAGTCGGGTCTGAATAGTCAGACCTTGGTTGAAACGGTACTGCCGGGCGATGCTAATGGCTTTGAGCGCAGTCAGTATAAAATTCTTCACGATCCGCGGCCTTGCCGCGTCGAGCGGATTTTTCACTGCGTCTCCACGACCGCCGGCAGGCTTCAGATTATCCGACACGATATCCCGAAACGGGGCTTGCAGAATCAGACCTGCACCCGTCCGATTCCCGGATCGCGTCGGGGAGACAAGAATAAATGCCAAACAAGATGTTGATAGACGCGTCTCATCCCGAGGAGACGCGCGTTGTTGTCACTCGCGGTAGCCGCATTGAAGAGTTTGACTTCGAATCACAGGACAAAAAGCAGTTAAGAGGAAATATCTATCTCGCTCGCGTCACGCGGGTTGAACCATCACTCCAGGCTGCTTTCGTGGAATATGGCGGCAATCGCCATGGCTTTCTCGCGTTCAGTGAGATCCATCCTGACTACTACCAGATCCCTGTTGCCGACCGGCAGGCCTTGCTTGAAGCAGAGGCTCAGGAGGCTGGCGATGCGGACGATGACGGCGACGAGCCGGAAGTTTCTGCCGCCAAGTCCGGCCGGAAGCGTCGGCGCAACTCAAAGCGATCCAAGGTAGCCGATACCGACAAAGACGCAGTCCAGGCGTCCGAGGACAAGGAAGAAGCCAAGGCGCTTGCGGAAAACGGCGAGAGTGTTTCCGAGGATGTCTCGTCGTCCGACGGCGAGGACACGAACGGTTCTGCCAATGGCGATGACGGCGAAGTCGACACTGTCGGCGCTGAAGACGCAATCGACGAGGCTCAGAACCGCCGTCGTCCGGTGCGCCGCAATTACAAGATCCAGGAAGTCATCAAGCGTCGGCAGATCCTGCTCGTCCAGGTCGTCAAGGAAGAGCGCGGCAACAAGGGTGCAGCACTCACCACATATATGTCGCTTGCCGGTCGCTACTCGGTCCTCATGCCGAATACCGCACGTGGCGGCGGCATCTCGCGCAAGATCACCAATGCACAGGATCGCAAGCGCCTGAAAGAGGTAGTGAAGAATCTCGAAGTGCCGCAGGGCATGGGTGTCATCCTTCGCACTGCAGGCGCCAACCGCACCAAGGCTGAGATCAAGCGCGACTATGATTATCTCATGCGCATGTGGGAAAAGGTCCGCACATTGACGCTCGAATCCGCAGCCCCTGCCCTCGTCTATGAGGAAGGCAGTCTGATCAAACGCTCGGTTCGCGATCTCTACAACAAGGATATCGACGAGATTCTCGTTGCCGGCGAGGAAGGCTATCGCGAGGCAAAAGACTTCATGCGCATGCTGATGCCGAGCCATGCGAAGGTCGTTCAGCCCTATCGTGACACGGTTCCGATCTTCGCGCGTAACGGGATCGAAGGTCAGCTCGACAAGATGGTGCAGCCGCAGGTTACGTTGAAGTCCGGCGGATATATCATCATTAATCAGACCGAAGCGCTGGTCGCCATCGACGTCAATTCCGGTCGCTCCACGAAGGAGCATTCGATCGAAGACACGGCACTCCAGACTAATCTGGAAGCTGCCGAAGAAGTCGCGCGCCAGCTTCGCCTGCGCGATCTTGCCGGTCTTATCGTGATCGATTTCATCGACATGGAAGAAAACCGCAACAATCGTGCGGTCGAAAAGAAGCTGAAGGAATGTCTGAAAAACGACCGGGCGCGCATCCAGGTCGGTCGTATTTCACATTTCGGCTTGCTTGAAATGTCGCGTCAGCGCATCCGCGCCAGCGTTCTTGAAAGCACGATGCAGCCCTGCCCCACTTGCGGTGGTACCGGTCATGTGCGTTCGGAATCTTCCGTTGCGCTTCTGGTTGTTCGCGCGATCGAAGAATATCTGCTCAAGGATGCCCGCAACAATATCAGTGTCCACACACCAGCCTCAACCGCGCTCTACCTGCTCAATCACAAGCGACAGAACCTTGTTGAACTCGAAGAACGCTTCGGTGTGACGATCACGATTGAAGCTGACGAGAAGATCGGCGGACAGCACTACCAGATCGTGAAGGGCGAGGCCTCCGCACGTGAAGGCACGGTGACCGCGGATGCCATCGAAGCCCAGCTGCGCGAAGTCGAGCCGGAGCCTGAAGAGGTAGCCGAAGCCTCGGTCGAGAGCGACAATGCGCAAGTCGATGGCGGCGAGAATGGCAATGGCAGCGGGCGCAAGCGTCGGCGCAAGCGCCGGCGGCGTGGCGGGCGGGACCGCAACAACAGTCCCGACCAGCAGAATCAGCAGGATCAGGCTTCTGCGTCTTCCGACAACGATGGCGCGAATGCCGAAACCGAGGATGCTTCTGCCGAAGGCGAAAACGAAAAGTCCGCCAGTGATGATGGCGGTGCACCTGAGCGCAAGAAGCGCCATCGCGGCCGGCGGGGCGGTCGCCGCAATCGCAAGGACGACCAGTCTGCTGACGAAAATGGCGTGGAAGCGGAATCTGAATCCTCGCAGATTGACGGTGAAGCGGCCGCTGCCTCGGCAGAAGGAGAGGCTGTTTCCGAAACCGGGGTGGAAGATGCGGCTCCTGCAACGGATACTGGTTCCGAGCAGTCGACCGAGAGTTCCGCAGGTGCCGAGGAAAAGCCGGAAGAGCCGGTGAAGAAGCCACGTCGCCGTTCGCGCACACGCAAGACGGCAGTGGCCGAAACATCGCCCGAGGCTCAGCCCGATCCGGCAGATGATGGCGCGGTTGGTGCTGCGTCCGATGCGGTCGTTGCAGATCCTAAGCCTGAAGCTGAAGTCGTGACGAAGGCCGTGGAAACACCGTCAGAAACGGTTGCTGAGCCTGGTGAAGCTGAACCAGAAGAACGCTCGGACGAAACCGTGAGTGCTGACAACGGGGACAGCTCACCCTCCAGGGACAAGGAGGATCAGAAAACGCCAGAACCCGTTGTTTCGTCCTCCACCGATTCCGCCCCTCGCAAAACCGGTTGGTGGCAAAGAAAAAGCTTCTTCTGAGACATCAAGGGCCCGCCTCGTGCGGGCCTTTCTCGTATCGGCAGCGCAGGGAGGAGGATGTCGCCATCAAATGAACTTGATTGGCAGGGAGTTCTCTTCCAAACATTTTGTAGCTCCACTAACTTCAACGGCATGAACATGTTTTCGCGAAGCAGGCGTTCCTTTGTCTCCCGGTTGGGCGTTGCCATAACTGTTGGCGCATCCCTCGTCCTGACGAGCCTGCCCGCAACGGCGCAACGCAGCGTGCCTGTCGTTCGCGACGCGGAGATCGAGAGGTATGTGGAGGACGTTGCCAGTCCCATTCTCAAGGCCGCGGGGCTCCAGTCAGGTGTTGACCTCATCCTGGTCAACGACCACCGGTTCAATGCCTTTGTCGCCGGGCGCAGGATCTTTCTTCACACCGGCGCACTGCTGACTGCCGAAACGCCGAACGAGATCGCTGGCGTATTGGCGCATGAGGCGGGACATATCGCAGGTGGCCACCAGGAGCGGCTGCGTCAACAGATGGCACGTGCGCAGACAATGGCTGTGGTCGCAATGCTTGCGGGCATCGGTGCAGGAGTTGCTGGTGCTGCTGCGGATCTTCCAGGTCTGCCCCAGGCTGGAATGGGGATAGCGGCCGGAGGTACCGAAGCGGCGCGGCGCAGTGTCCTTGGTTACCAGCGGGGCGAGGAACTGACGGCTGATCGTACCGCGATAGAATATCTGAACCGCACCAAGCAGTCAGCGGCTGGCATGCTCAAAACCTTCGACCGCATGGCGCGGGACCTGTCGCTGTCCGGCGTGAATGTGGATCCCTATCAGTCAAGCCATCCCATGCCGAGAGACAGGCTTGCAACGCTCGAAACGCTGGCTCGCCAAAGTCCCTATTATGCCGTTCAGGATCCTGCAGCTCTCAGAACGCGTCATGATCTCGTTCGCGCGAAGATCGCGGCCTATACCGGTGGCGCCAACGCTGTCCGCCGCGTTTTTCGCGGACAGTCAAACAATCTGGGTGCCGTCTATGGCGAGACCATCGCGACATATCTCAATGGCAGTTCCCGCGACGCGCTGGCACGCGTGGAGCGGCTGATCGCGGCGCAGCCAAGCAACCCGTATTTCCACGAATTGAAGGGAGAGATACTGCTGAAGGCCAACAATCCGGCAGCCGCTGCAAATGCTTATGCCAAGGCAATACAGCTTGCTCCCGGCAATCCCGGGCTTCTGCAGATCGGCTATGGACGCGCATTGCTTGCTACCGGGCAGCCAGAGCATGTTCGCAAGGCCGCCGAGATTTTGAAGGCAGCTCTCACTCGCGAGCCGGAATATGCTGCAGGCTACCGTTTCCTGGCTCAGGCCTATGGGCAGCTGGGCGATGTCGGCGCAGCGGAACTGGCCACAGCCGAGGGCCACTATCACAGCGGACAGGTCAGGGAAGCCAAGATCTTCGCCGCACGTGCTCAGCAGCGTCTGCAGCGCGGGACACCCAACTGGTTGCGTGCACAAGACATTATCAATGCGCGCAATTGAATTTTCATTTTTGAAGACTGATTTTCAGTTCAAAAGGATCGAATTACACATGACCAGACATCTCATCACATTCGGCACTTGCGCCCTGCTCGCATTGTCGACTGCAAATACATTCGCGCAGGACAAGAAGCCCGAGACGCGCGAAGATGTCGAAACCATTGTTCGGGAGTATCTTCTGGAGAACCCCGAGATCCTTCTTGAGATGCAGACGGTTCTGGAACAGCGTCAGCAGGAGCAACAGGCCGCTGCGCAGTCCCAGATCATTGAGGAAGCGTCCAGCAGGCTGTTCGAGAGTTCCTATGACGGTGTGATCGGCAATCCCGACGCGAGTGTCACCGTCGTGGAGTTCTTCGATTACAATTGCGGCTACTGCAAGCGCGCGCTGGCAGACATGGAAGCGATTGTTGCCGAGAATGACGACGTGAAGTTCGTGCTCAAGGAATTTCCGATACTCGGGCCTGATTCCCAAAGGGCGCATGTGGTCTCGATGGCTTTTCAGAAGCTGAAGCCCGAGGCGTATGAAGAGTTTCACTCACGTCTGCTTGGCCTTGATGCACGCGCGGATGAAGCCGCGGCCATGACGATCGCAAAGGATCTCGGTGGCGATGAAGACGAGATACGCGAAGCCATGAAGGATCCGAAGATCATGGCCTCCTTCAGCGATACATTCGAACTGGCAAACGCATTGCAGATAACCGGAACGCCCTCCTATGTCGTCGGCACCGAAGTCGTGTTTGGTGCTTTGGGCAAGGACGTGTTGGCCGAAAAGATCGAGCAGGCGGCGCAATAACGCCTCGGATTCGCGGATTTTCCCAGTTGTGGACAGGGAAAGTTGCCTCTTGCGCTCTTTTCGCGAGAGTTTAAGCCCACTATACAGACCTCAAAGTCGTCCAGGCGGCTTATCCATTGGAAACTGGTGATGGCGCAAACAATCTTTGTCCTCAATGGTCCTAACCTGAACCTGCTCGGCAAGCGGGAACCGGGGATCTATGGAGGGCAGACGCTTGCAGATGTGGAGGCGGAATGCGCCAGGGAAGCCGAAGCACTCGGTTTCGAGTTGAGCTTTCGCCAGAGCAACCACGAAGGTGTTCTGGTCGATTGGCTTCATGAAGCGCGCGAGGCAGCTGCCGGGGTGGTCCTCAATCCCGGCGCATATGCGCATACTTCCATTGCGCTTCGCGACGCGATCAGCGCGATTGCACCGGTTCCGGTGATCGAGATCCACATCACCAACATTCACGCCCGCGAGTCTTTCCGGCACCATTCGACCATAGCCCCGGTCGCCGCCGGTATGATATGCGGATTGGGCCCGATAGGTTATCGTCTGGCTATACAGGCATTGGCAGCCAGGCCGTAGGGCATCAGAGGCAGGACGAAAGAGCTACGAAGATGAAAAAGAACGGTGTCGACCAGCAACTGATCCGCGATCTTGCCGGTATCCTCAATGATACTCAGCTGACCGAGATAGAAGTTGAAGAAGGCGATCTGCGCATCCGCGTTTCGCGCCAGGCCTCCATGCATGCGGCGCAGATGGTTGCGGCAGCGCCACAGCCTGCCGCGCCAGCTCCTGCACCAGCAAGTGCGCCAGCACCAGCCGCAGAAAAATCGGCGGCTGCCAACAGCTCCAAGAATGCCGTTCCGTCGCCGATGGTTGGCACGGCATATCGTGCGTCTTCACCGGGTGCAGCTCCCTATGTGGAAGTCGGGCAGACGGTGAAGGAGGGGCAGACGCTGCTTATCATCGAAGCCATGAAGACCATGAATCAGGTCCCCTCCCCGCGTTCAGGCACCGTGACTGCGATTCTCTTCGAAGACGCGCAGCCGGTCGAATACGGCGAGCCGCTGGTCGTGATCGAATAGGCGCTGGGGTCCATGTTCCATAAAATCCTGATAGCCAACCGAGGCGAAATCGCCCTTCGCGTTTTGCGCGCTGCCAAGGAACTCGGCATCCAGACGGTTGCCGTCCATTCCACCGCTGACGCCGATGCGATGCATGTGCGCCTTGCAGATGAATCCGTGTGCATCGGACCGCCTGCAAGCCGTGATTCCTACCTCAACATTCATCAGATTCTCGCTGCGTGCGAAATCACCGGGGCTGATGCGGTCCATCCCGGCTACGGCTTTCTTTCGGAGAATGCCAAGTTTTCCGAGATTCTCGACGCACATAACCTGACTTTCATAGGTCCACGCGCCGAGCATATTCGGGTCATGGGCGACAAGATCGAAGCCAAGCGCACCGCGAAGCGCCTCGGAATTCCGGTGGTGCCAGGTTCCGAAGGTGCCGTGACGGATGATGTCGAGGCAAAGCGCATTGCCGCTGAGATCGGATACCCGGTACTCGTCAAGGCGTCAGCTGGTGGCGGTGGCCGCGGCATGAAGGTCGCCAAGACGGAAGCCGATCTTTCCGACGCGCTTGCCAATGCCCGCAATGAAGCTGGCGCCGCATTTGGTGATGACGCGGTCTATATCGAGAAATATCTCGCAAAGCCGCGCCATATCGAAGTCCAGATCATGGGCGACGGCAAGGGCAACGCGATCCATCTGGGCGAACGCGACTGTTCGCTTCAGCGCCGCCACCAGAAGGTTTGGGAAGAAGCCAATTCGCCAGCGCTCAATGTCGAGCAGCGGATGAAGATCGGTGAAATCTGCTCGCGTGCAGTCGCAGATCTGGGTTATTCCGGTGCCGGCACCATCGAATTTCTTTACGAGGACGGGGAGTTCTATTTCATCGAAATGAACACACGTCTTCAGGTGGAGCATCCTGTAACGGAAGCGATCACCGGCATTGATCTTGTGCATGAGCAGATACGTGTCGCATCCGGCGGCGGTCTGTCGGTCACGCAGGATGAAGTGCGTTTCCAGGGGCACGCCATCGAATGTCGCATCAATGCCGAGGATGCACGGACCTTCGTTCCCTCACCCGGTGTGATCACCCATTTCCACACGCCCGGCGGTCTTGGCGTACGCGTGGATTCCGGTGTCTATTCCGGCTACAAGATCCCGCCATATTACGACAGCTTGATCGGCAAGCTGATCGTTCATGGCCGCAACCGCGTCGAATGCATGATGCGTCTGCGCCGGGCTCTTGACGAGTTCGTGGTCGATGGGATCAACTCTACCCTACCACTATTCCGTGACCTTGTTGGTAATGTCGATGTGGCCAATGGCGACTATGACATTCACTGGCTGGAGAATTATCTGGCCAACAAAGATTAGAGCCGGGCGCTGATGTCCCGGCCCTATGCACCCGGACAGCATATTCCGGTTGATCTGCTTCTGCGTGCCTATGCTTCGGGAGTATTCCCGATGGCTGAGCACGCGGATGATCCGGAAGTCTTCTGGGTGCGGCCTGAATCCCGCGGAGTTATTCCGCTCGACGGATTTCATGTGCCCCGCAGTCTGCGCAAGCTGCAGAAGCGTGCGCCATTCACGATCCGTATCGACTCTGATTTCGAAGGCGTGATCGACGGCTGTGCCGAACCCGCCGAAGGCCGCCTCGACACATGGATCAACGAGCCGATCCGTCAGGCTTATCGTGATCTGTTCGAGCTTGGCCATTGTCACACCGTCGAGGCGTGGCTTGAAGGCGAACTGGTCGGGGGGCTTTACGGGGTGACACTCGGACGCGCATTTTTCGGGGAAAGCATGTTTTCGCGCGTGTCGAACGCATCGAAGCTCTGCCTCGTACATCTCGTCGAGCGCCTACGCGAGCGCGAGTTCATGCTGCTCGACACCCAATTCACGACGGATCACCTGAAGGGTTTCGGTGCGGTCGATATACCGCGCAAGCGATATGAGCGCATGCTTGCAGAAGCGCTGGAAGGAAGCGCGACTTTCAATCCCTGAGGCTTGATCAGCCCGCGTCGGGTGGCGGTACGTCCGATCCCGACTTGCAGCTCTTCAGCCACACATCATAGACCGCATGCTCAACCGCGTTGAGACCAGGACTTTCGGCAAACATCCAACCTGTGAAAATGCGCCGGATCTTTCGGTCCAGCGTGATCTCATCCACCTCAACGAAGGCGTCGGTCTTGGGTTCTTCCGTCTCGGGCGAACTGTAGCAGACGCGCGGCGTGACCTGCAGTGCACCAAACTGGACGGTTTCATCCATATACACGTCGAAGGTAATGATGCGTCCGGTGATCTTGTCGATTCCGGCAAACTCGGCAACCCGGTTTTGCAGCCGTTCAGCGTGGGCGGCCGTAGCTGCCATCATGGCGATGAGAACAAGACCGGTTTTCAAGGGAGATGCCATTGGTGCAGGAAGCCCGCTTCGAATCATGTTTACCGATATCACACCGGATTGTGCGAGAGTACAATCACCGCGTGTTTGAAGCGCGTTTAGCCAACAAATGTGGCGGCATACGGTCGACGATCAGGATCCCGGGGTCCAGGCGTCATAGTCACCGGTAACGCGCGGGCGGTCTTCCGGTGTCAGAACGGAACCGCGCGGACGATACGCCAATGGCGTGCCCGTGAGATTCGGCAGATGCGGCTTCTGCCATTCGCGGGCAAGATAATTCTCGTCAACGGGCGCGGTATCCACCTTGTGGTGAAGCCAGCCGTGCCAGCCGGGAGGAACCTGCGAGGCTTCGGCGATATCCTTGTAGATAACCCAGCGACGCGTCCGTCCTTCAGAAGTCTTGCCGCCCTGATAATAGATGTTGCCGAATTCGTCTTCGCCGACCTTCGTGCCCTTGCGCCATGTGTGAAAACGCGTGCCAAGCGTCTGGCCGTTCCACCAGGTGAAAAACTGCAACAGAAACTTGTTCATCACGAACCTCGCTTGGATAATGCCGGCTGGTTGCACGCGTTATGGCCGCGGCTGCGTTTGAAAGCAAGAGCTGTGCGACCAGCGTTCCTCAAGAATCGGGCCTCAAGCTGCGTGACAGAATGAGCGCGGGCAACTCGTCGCCATTGCCGCCACAGTCGCTTGTTCTGCCGCATTCGGAAAAGCCGTTGCGTTGATAAAATGTAAGGGCCTGCACATTGTTCTCGTCGACTTCCAGCGAGATCGTCTCCGCTTCCGGAAAGCAATCCATGACTTCGGCGAGAAGTGCTCGGCCGATACCCCTTTTCTGGTGCCGCGGCGACACGTAGAGCTGATGCAGCCTGACATCCTTCTTTTCCATCCGGGCGAAGGCCATGCCAAGTATGTTCGACCCATCGTCAGCCAACACAAATTCCGAATGAGGCAGTGTGAGACGCTTTCGAAGCGTCTCCTGCGAATGCCACCGCGCAGTCAGCTCCGTGACTTTCTCGACCCCGTACAGCCGGTCATAGGTCGCATGCCATGTTTCGGCCAGCAATTGCTGGACGGCCGGCAGGTCTGATGGAGCGGCTGTACGAAGATAGAAAGTCACTCCACACCCAGCTTCTGACGCACAAGGGCATTTACAGCCTGCGGATTGGCCTTGCCGCCGGTGGCCTTCATGACCTGCCCGACAAACCAGCCCGCAAGTGTAGGCTTGGCTTTCGCCTGCTCAACCTTTTCAGGGTTTTCTGCGATGACCGCATCGACCGCTGCCTCGATTGCGCCGGTATCGGTCACCTGCTTCATGCCGCGTTCCTCGACGACAATCTTCGGATCTCCGCCCTCGTTCCAGATGATCTCGAACAGGTCTTTCGCGATCTTGCCGGAGATAGTGCCATCCTGGATCAGGTCGACGATCGCGCCAAGCTGTTCGGGATTGACGGGCGTCTGCTCAATATCGAGGCCCGCCTTGTTGAGAGCTCCCAACAGGTCATTGATGACCCAGTTGGCTGCCATCTTGCCGTCACGCCCGTTGGCAACTTGCTCGAAGAAATCTGCAGTTGCCTTTTCGGAGACGAGAACGGAAGCATCATATTCCGACAGGCCAAGCTTTTCGATGAAGCGGGCTTTCTTCTCGTCCGGCAGTTCCGGAAGATCCTTTGCCAATTCGTCGACGAAGGCCTGGTCAAATTCGAGCGGAAGAAGATCGGGATCGGGGAAGTAGCGATAATCATGCGCTTCTTCCTTCGAACGCATGGAGCGGGTCTCGCCCTTTGCAGGATCGAAGAGGCGCGTTTCCTGATCGATCTCCCCGCCATCTTCCAGAATCGCGATCTGACGCCGGGCTTCCGACTCGATTGCCTGGCCGACAAAACGGATCGAATTTACGTTCTTGATTTCGCAGCGTGTTCCGAAGCCCTCGCCCGGCCGGCGTACGGACACATTGACGTCCGCCCGCATCGAGCCCTCGTCCATATTGCCGTCACAGGTACCCAGATATCGCAGGATGGTGCGCAGCTTGGTCAGAAAGGCCTTGGCCTCATCTGCCGAACGCATGTCCGGCTTGGAGACAATCTCCATCAGGGCCACACCTGAACGGTTCAGATCGACAAACGACATGGTCGGATGCTGGTCATGCATGGACTTGCCCGCATCCTGCTCCAGATGCAGCCGCTCGATACCCACATGGATCTCCTCGAACGAGCCGTCGCGTGCAGGGCCGACATT
This sequence comes from Nitratireductor basaltis, assembly GCF_000733725.1. Taxonomy (NCBI): domain Bacteria; kingdom Pseudomonadati; phylum Pseudomonadota; class Alphaproteobacteria; order Hyphomicrobiales; family Phyllobacteriaceae; genus Nitratireductor; species Nitratireductor basaltis. Next base: position 1,109,598 of record NZ_JMQM01000001.1, read on the forward strand.
CACGATAACGATGCCCTCGCCCACGATCGGGTGCTTGAACTGGGAGATCTGGTAACCCTGCGGGAGATCCGGGTAGAAATAGTTCTTTCGATCGAACACCGAGCGGTTGTTGATCCTGGCTTTCAGGCCGAGGCCCGTACGCACAGCCTGGCGTACGCATTCCTCATTGATTACCGGCAGCATGCCCGGCATCGCCGCATCAACGAGAGACACTTTGGAATTGGGTTCGGCACCGAAATCGGTGGCTGCGCCGGAAAAAAGCTTGGAGCGCGATGTCACCTGCGCATGGATTTCCATACCGATGATGATCTCCCAGTCGCCGGTGGCGCCGGAAATGAAACGCTTCGGATCGGGTACACGCGTGTCGATGATGGTCATGGAGCCGTGGTCAAATGAAGGATTGGGATCAGTCGTGTGGCTAGCCCAATCAGACCGCTGTGGCAAGCGTACCTTGGCCGGTACGCCTGCCGGAGGGCTCTTCAAGCCGATATCGGGTCAGGCCGTGGCGATATAGCTGCGAATATCTTCGGCTTCTCGCTCAACATCCTCGATACGGCGCTTCACGACATCGCCGATGGAAACAAGGCCGGCAAGCTTCCCGTCCTTTTCTACCGGTAGGTGGCGGAAGCGCCCTGCAGTCATGACCTGCATGACTTCATTGACCGAGTTGTCCTCACGGCAAACCTGGACCTTCGCGGTCATGACGCTTGAAACGGGTTGTCTTAGAGTTTCCGCGCCGCTTCTTCCAAGCGCCCTCACAATATCGCGTTCCGAAACTATGCCGTTGATCCTTTGACCGTCCCTGGAAACGACCAGCGCACCGACACCATGTTCGGACAGCAGGGATGCTGCCTCGGCAAGGGTGCTGTCGGGGGAAATTGTCAAAACATCCCGTCCCTTGGAATCGAGAATGGCCTTCACCGTCATTGCCGTCTCCTCATCGGTCTTGTGATGACCAGGGACCGGTGTGATGCTGGTCATCCATCCTGTGCGGCCAGCAACCCTCCCCGATTGCCGGTCAGACAGAAGCGACGCTGTCTGAAAGTGGATGTTGAACCGTGTTGGAGGGCTTTGCAAGCGCAGGCTGTGTGCACTCAACGGAAGTTGCGAGCAAACAGACGGATCAGGAGAAAGCCGGCGAGAAAGCCGCCAATGTGAGCTTCCCAGGCGATGGTCTGAGCGCCTGACGAGGCTGAGGCGATGCCGACAACGAGGTTGACCATCGACCAAACCAGGAGAAAGGTGACCACGGTGCGCGACTTCAATACCTGCGGGATGGTCAGAACAGGCCCGTTGAAACGTGACCTCGCCTGGCTGCGATCGATGCGAAAGCCGAAGCGTGCCGCAGCGCCCATCATTCCTGATATGGCTCCGGATGCACCGACCACCGGAGTAGCGTCCTGGGAGTGCACGATGAAGTGCAGCAGCACGGCAAATCCTGCAGTGACAATCCAGAAGATGAGGAAGCGTACTGCCCCGATCCGGCCAGCCAGGGGAGAGCCGAAGGCCGCAAGCCAGATCATGTTGACCACGAGATGGCCCGTGCTGCCATGCAGAAAGGCGTAGGTGACGGGAGTCGTGAAGGCATGGAAGTCCAATGTGTAGGGACCGGTATAGCGCAAGGGTATGAATGACAGATCGCGCAGCAATATCCATTGCTGTTCGGCTGTCAGCACGAACTCCTGCAGCACGAAAATGCCGCAACAGATCGCCGCCAGGATGACGACGATGGTCGGGATGTTGAAAGCCGGCACCTTCGCATTTGGCTCTTGATCATCCTGGAGCTCGTGGGGGGAATTCGAAGACATCTTCAGCTCCGGTGGACAGTTCATCGCGATCAGCTTTGTACGCGAATGCGTCTACCAAGCCTGATACCACAAGAAAAGCCGCCCGGCATGCCGAGCGGCTTCAGGTTGAGCCCCCTGTACGAACTCCGTCCCCAACGGTTTCGCTTATTGATTGTCTACTTGGCAGTTTATGCCCTAATCGGCAATCTCAACCCTTTGTTAACCCTAACAAATCCTTCCCGTGCACAAGTCCGATCGAGACTGGCACGCCATCTGCTTCTCCTGTCTTGTAGACGGATCGGATGACCGATTCCGTCCAGGAATGAAACATCTGGAAGGCTTCGGAGCCGGGAGAGGTTGATATGAGACAGGGTGGATCGAACCAGCTGTTCCAATATTGGAACCGGCTGCGCGGAAATCGCGCGGCTCCGCTGCGTACTGAGATCGAACCTTCGGATATCCGCACGCTTCTGGCAGATACCTTCATCCTGGAGAAGGATGGACGCGGCGAGGCAACATTCCGTCTGGCAGGGACGCGAATCTGTTCGCACTACGGGCAGGAACTGAAAAGTCGTGCGTTCTGCCCGCTCTGGAGCGCGCAGGACCAGGCCCGCATGGCCCGTCTGGTGGATCATGTTTTCGAGCAGGATGCGGTGGTTGTCCTGGAATTCGACGGTCTTACCGAACAGGGACGATCGGTGACATTTGAAGCCATCATTCTCCCCTTGAGCGGTGGCCAGGAAGGACCGCGGGCCCTGGGTGCACTGTTTCCGCTCCAGAAGCCGTTCTGGCTGGGTGCCGATCCGGTTCTTGAGAATCAGCTGCACAGTTTCAGGCTGATCGACCCGGACCGCGAGCCCCTATTCCTCGGCAACCGTCCCGAAATTTCGGTCCCGCCGCTCTCGCCCCATTCCATGGCTGCAGACCTGCCGGAAACCAACAGGCCCTTGAAAAAGGTAAGACATTTGGTTGTCTTCGAAGGCGGCAAGGTCGACTGATCTCTTCACGAAGCTTACTTCGTATTAAGGAATGCGGCTGTATCGTCTTGACACGCACCGGTTGTTCAACAATGGACCAGCCGGAAGGGTGACAAGATGATCGCAACAGCCAGCTCCATCCAGAACCAGCAGGTCGAGCGCCGCCGCTTTCAGCGCGTGCGAATTTCTGTCTATGGCCGCTATATGCTGCAGGACCGGACGGAATATGCCTGCAAGGTAATCGACATGTCTCCGGGCAATGTCTCGCTTCAGGCGGAATATCCCGGTCGGGTCGGTGAGCGTATCATTGTCTATCTCGATCACATCGGACGTATCGAAGGACGGATGACACGCAGGATCGATGGCGGTTTCGCCATGGAGATCAACGCGTCGGAACGCAAACGCGACAAGCTTGCCGCTCAGCTTACCTGGTTGGCGAACAAGCATGAGCTTGACCTTCCGGAAGATCGTCGCCACGAGCGCATCACTCCGCGCAATCCGATAACGCACATCAAGTTGCCGGATGGGCGCCAGTATCAGTGTCGGATTGTCGATCTTTCGCTGTCGGGTGCAGCGGTCGAGAGCCAGGTCAAGCCTGCGCTCGGCACACAGGTCTTCCTCGGCTCCATGCGTGGCCGCGTCGTTCGCCATTTCGAGGACGGTGTCGCCATCGAATTTGCAGCCGTACAGGAACAGGCGACTCTTGATCAGGAATTTTCCGACTAGAAAAAACGCTTCGGATTCACGCTTTCCCAACGCCGCAGGCTTCCGCCTAGCGGCGTTTTTTCTTTCGGCGACGAGAAGAAGTGCCTGAAAGCCTGGTCGGCCAAACTCGGAGGGTTAACAACCGATGATCGACGCTGTTAAACTTTTATACTTGAGCTTTACTTGTGATGTTTAAAATTTGAAACGTTTTTTACTGTGACATTTTGCGTGAGATAAATTCGTCTCTGCCATTGTCTCCTCAAACGGGGAGACAAAAAAATGCATTCCAAAAAGACGGGCGCGCTGTTTTTCGCTGCATCCATCATCATCGGGGCGTTCACCGCACAGGCCAGTGCCACAGTCGATTTCATGCCTACCGGCAGCGTTACCAGCCAGCCGGTCGGTCATTACGAACTATGCCAGCGCGCACCTTCCGAATGCGCGCCAACACGGTCGGCAAACGGCCCCGTACATCTGTCGCGCGATCTTTGGGCGAAGATGATCGAAGTAAACAACAAGATTAATTCCACTATCATACCGCGCACTGACATGGAGCTGTGGGGTCAGGAAGAATTGTGGTCCTATCCTGAACTATATGGTGATTGCGAAGACTATGTGCTTGAGAAACGCCGTCTTCTGATGGAGGCAGGTGTTCCGGCAGGCAATCTCCTTATCACGGTGGTGCGTCAGCCGAACGGTGATGGCCATGCGGTGCTTACGGTCAACACGCATCTTGGCGACTTCATCCTCGACAATCTCGAACCGCGTATCCTTTCATGGTCGCAGACCCCTTACGAATATCTCAAGCGTCAGGCTCCCAACCATGCCGGCGCATGGGTAGCGGTGCATGACGGTCGTGCTGTGGCCGTCGGTGCTGTCGGTTCCAACCGCTAGAGATCACGGGTTACCCGGTCGAGTCCCACCTCCCCGTCCCCAACGACCGGGTGCACGGAGCCGACCCTTCCCCGGGGTCGGCTCCACACCGGGGATTCATCCTGCTTCACGCAGGCCCTTGAGGAAGCGTCTGCCATTCGCGACATAGTGCTTTGCAGACAGCCGCAGGCCGTCTATCGCCGCTTGGTCAAGGCTTCTTACGGTTTTGGCTGGAGAACCGACAATTAGTGAATTTGGCTCGAAGGTCTTGCCTTCGGTGATCAGTGCGCCCGCACCAACCAGACAGTTTTCAGGGATGTCAGCGCCATTCAGGATGATTGCGCCCATCCCTACCAGAACATTTGAGCCAAGCTTGCAGCCGTGGAGCAGGGCGCGGTGGCCGATCGTGCAGCCCTCCCCAATTTCCAGTGGAAACCCGGGATCGGTGTGCATGACAACATGTTCCTGAACGTTGGTTGCGGCACCGATCCTTATCGGTTCGTTATCGCCGCGGATCGTTGAGCCAAACCAGATGCTGACATCCCGCCCGATCTCGATGTTGCCGATCAGTTCCGCACTCTGTGCTATGAAGTTGGTCTCGCGTTCGATGAATTGGGGTGTCTTCCCATCGATTTCGTAGATCGGCATCGCTCATGCTCTCCAGTTGGCGAATTTACCATGGCTTTACCATAAGATGCGAGCTTCGAACCATGTCGAGCCTGTAGCCGAGAGCGTTTGAACCGAGACATGGCCTCCGCAAAAGATCCTGCCGCAGAAACCCAGGCATACGCAAACTTGCCCAAGCGCGTGCTGATGGGTGCCCTGCTCTTCCTGATTTCAGCCGTAGCTCTTGTGGTTGCCGCAAAATGGGCGGGCGGAAAGCTTGTGGATGGCGGGCACAGTCTGTCACAGGAAACGCGCAGCATCATTGTCTCGGGAACAATGGTTCAGGTGCCCGACAACATGATCCGTCGCAGTGAAGCACGGCGCGATGGCGTGCGGGACAAACTGGATCTCTACATGGTCTGGCCTGAACTTGTCGGATACACGCACGACAATCGCGCTGCATTCAATCACATGGACGACACCCACAGGCTTGTCATGTTCAGTCTGGAGCCGCGCATGATCTCACGCGACATGAGCAGTCGGTACGATCTCGTCTATCGCAAGCTCCTGTCGTCGCAGGCGGTGGAAGGCCCCGCAGAACTTCTGGTTTACGAATTCGAGGCCGGTTCAGGTTTTGAAGACGAACTGCTTTATGTCGGCCTCAAGGGCGGCAAGGATCCCTTCGTGGCACGATGCCTGAAGGTTTCGGTCGCTTCCGACACGTTTGCTCCGTGCGAGCGCGACGTGCATCTCAACGAACAACTCAGCCTGTTCTATCGTTTCCCCCGTGCACTGCTGGGTGAATGGCGGGCCCTCGACAAGGGCGTGGTGCAAAAGGCGCAGAGCCTTATCGGAAATCAGTAATAGCCTTCGAGATTTGGGAACACCATTCGAGACGGTTCGTTAGGCTCTCAACGAGCCCATTCATGGATCTGGAGGTGGTGCATGATCGAACGACACGACGAGATGGATCGAAATAGGCCCAAACCCAAATCAGGGCTGAACGGCAAGACCCCGGCCGAAGGTCCTCACGCCCGCTCGGATCTGCAGGACACCGAGAAGACACCAGGAACCGGTGCCTTGCCTGATCGCAAAAGCGAGGTGGATGTAGGCCCTGATTGATCCGCCAGTGGAGTGGTATTTCTGACAAGCGAGGCGAGTATGGGCGAAAGCAGCAAGCGCCGGGCCAACAATCCAGCGCAGATCTCCGGAGACATCGATGCGGGGCGTACGGGAGACAAGCGTCCCGGTTTTGATCCCGCTGCCGCACCCCTGTCTACCGATGGTGAGGCCGGCGGTGTTCGAATGAGCGAGGCTCAAATTCGCGAAGCGCGTATATCTGAGCTTTCAAACCAGCAGCATGATAAAGATGTGTCTTATGGTGACGCCATGCGTCCGCTCAATGCCAAACCGGCCGGGGGCCACTACGGTTTCGTAGCACTCGCCGCCATTGTTGCGGCTGCTGCCATGATCATTGCTGTAGTCGCGCTTCTGAGCATGTAGGCATAAAAAAGCGCGCCATGAAGGCGCGCCTTGATCAACGATATTGCGGTCTAGATCAGTCGAGATCGATATCGAGGATGGCCATGGAGAAGTTGTAGGACAACTCGCCTTCGTCCTCATCCTTGAAAATGATTCCGAGGAACTCGTCGCCGACATAGAGCTCGCAGGAATCATCCTTGCGAGGACGGGCCTTCACCTCCAGCGACGGATTGTTGAATGTACGCTTGAAATAGGCGTCGAGCTTGCGGATCTCTTCGGGCTTCAAAAAACTTCTCCGATGGAATTTGGGTTCGGCTATGGCCTGGTGAGCTTCTGACATGCAGGCCTCTGCAGTGTAAACCCTTCACGCCAGACTTGGTTCAAACAATTCCCACCTTCGCGAAACTGTCTCAGTCATCCGCCTTGAGGAGTTGGTCCATGGCGCGAGAAGGCTCGTCACATCCTGCCTCACCGACAATCCGGGCTGGTACGCCGGCCACCGTCTTTTTCGGCGGAACGGATTGCAATAGGACAGAACCCGAAGCCACCTTCGTGCAATGGCCGACTTCGATATTGCCAAGGATTTTCGCCCCAGCACCGATCAGCACACCGTGTCCGATCTTTGGGTGGCGGTCGCCGGATTCCTTGCCGGTGCCGCCTAGGGTAACCTCGTGAAGGAGGGAGACGTCATCGCCTACCACGGCCGTCTGGCCGATAACCAGACCAGTCGCATGATCGATGAAGACCCCCTTGCCGATTTGTGCTGCCGGGTGAATGTCGGTCTGGAAGGCGGCCGATGACCGGCTTTGCAGATAAAGCGCGAAATCGCGGCGACCATTGTTCCACAACCAGTGTGCCAGCCTGTGCGTCTGAAGAGCATGGAAGCCCTTGAAATAGAGCACCGGCATTATGAAACGGTCGCATGCAGGATCACGATCATAGTAAGCCTGAATGTCGACACGCAGCGAAGCAGACCATTCCGGCTGGTCATCCCGCATCGCGCGAAATGTCTGTCGTATCAAATCCGCACTTATATCCTGATGGTCAAGACGCTCGGAGACGCGGAAGATCACCGAATCTTCCAGCGATACGTGATTGAGCACCGTCTCATAGACGAAACCGGCCAGGAACGGGTCGTTTTCTACAGCAGCCCGCGCCTCACTCTGCACCGCAGCCCAGATCGGATCCAGACTCTTGGGCGCATTCTTGTTGGTCAGTCGGGGCGCAGACATGGGCCACTCCGTTTGCTGTTCGCAAGGCCACTTCCTAGCCCAGATGAGTGGCTAGACGAAACCGGATTCTACTACATCAAAGATGAAAGAAAATTGATCTCTCATCCTGGCTGCCCGCCTGCATCAACGAAAAGCATCAGGCCGCCTGGTCTCCAGTCAGGAAATCCAGAACCGCACGCGAGAAGACATCATTGCGATCGCCTGCAACCATATGACCTGCGCCGCCAACGTCAATATAGCTCGCAGACGGAACCATTTCGACAAATTCGCGCGCATATTCCTCATGCACGAGTTCAGACTGCATCCCTCGGACAAGAAGCACGGGGAGCCGAAGTCGCGGAAGCGCTTCTATCATCTCGCCGACAAGCTTTTCGGCGCCGCAGTTGATGTTGTTCCGGCCACGAATAAAGGCGGGATCCCAATGCCAACGGTACCGTCCGTCATCACACAGACGCAGGTTCTTGCGCAGGCCTTCCAGTGAACGCGGTTTGCGACGATGGGGCAGATACTGCGCAATCGACTCTGCAGCCTCTTCCAGCGAGGCGAAGCCTTCGTCCATTCGCGCGCCCATGAAACCCTGAATCCTGGCCACACCTTCGGGATCCATTCGCGGCGTGATGTCAACCAGAACAAGGGATTCAAGAAGGTCGCGGTCGCGAATGAGCGCACCGAGCGAGGCGAGACCGCCAAGCGATGCGCCTACGGCCGAAGGTCGCTGATGGAACTTCGACATGATCTGCGCAACAATCGCGGCCACATCTTCGGCATAATGGCCGAAGCTGTAGTTCTCACTCTCGACCCAGTCGCTCTCGCCATGACCGCGCTGATCGATCGTGATCGCTCGCATCCCGCATTTGGCCAGACGTTCGGCAGTGGCATCCCAGGCATAGCGCGTCTGTCCGCCACCATGAAAGAAAAGGACCGGTTGACCCTGTCCGCCCCATAGGGACGCCTTCAGGTGGTTTCCTTCAGCTCCGACCAGATCGATCTCCTGCCGCAGGAAACTCAACGCACGGACTCCAGAAACTCAAGCGCACGCTTCTTGAAGGTCCGATCTCCGACAGAAAGCATGTGATCCCTCCCCTGAATGTCGAAAGATTGCCCGTGTGGCATCATTTCCGCAAGTGGGGCGGGATTGCCTGCTATGTCATCCCTGGTGCCGACGGCAACAAGTGCAGGCATATCGATACGCGCCATATCCTCCGGCGTGAGCAATGCGCGGCTTGTCTGGATGCATGCGGCAAGTGCCAGGCGGTCGCTTTTTGTCTGATCGGCAAAAGTGCGGAACATGCGCGGTCGCTCACCGGTCACCGTGGCGGGATCGGGCGCACGCAATGCGTCCGCGATCTCATCCCACTCGCCAACGCCCTCGACCATTCCCAGGCCCAGGCCTCCGAGAATGATGCTCTTCACCCTGTCTGGATAATCCCGCGCCAGAAAGGCAGTGATACGCGCGCCCATGGAGTAGCCCATCACATGAGCCGCAGAGATGCCGAGATGATCCAGAAGCGCAACGGCATCGGCCGCCATCGCGGGAGGCGCGTAGTCTTCGGGATCGTGGCTCTTGCCGGAGCTGCCATGGCCCAGATTGTCCAACGCGATAGCCCTGTATCCGGCATCGCGAAGGGTTTTCACCCAACCAGGGGCGACCCAATTGACGAAATGGTTCGATGCGAAACCGTGAATCAGGAGGATGGGTTCACCCTCGCCCTTATCGATGAAGGCGATGTCGCGCCCATCGCGCTGGAATGACTTCATGAAGATACTGCCTGCTACTGTTGTGCGGAGACAATGGCCGGGTGTTCAACCCGGTCGCCGACGGTGATCCCGTTGTTTTCAGCCACGCCTGCGTTCAGTTCAAGAACAAAACGTGCGGGCACATTTGGAGCGATACTCGCGGTGGAAAAGGGTTCGCCCTGTTCGATTGCAGTGATGCGCCCCGCCGAGGATATGAAGAGAAGATCCAGCGGCAAAGGCGTGTTCTGCATCCAGAAAGAGCGACGTCCTTCTTCGGGGAATATGAACAGCATGCCGCGATCTTCGGACATCTTCTTTCGGTGCATAAGGCCGCGCTGCCGCTCCAGCGGGTCATCGGCGATCTCGATGCGCACCAGCAGCTCTTTACCTTCTGAAACGATCTTCAAGGGGGTATCGTCTACCGGCAGGAGCATGGGCTCCTGCGCCGCAGCCGGGCTGAGGATGCCGAAGATCAGGAAAAGGAAAGCAAAAAGGCGCGTCACGATTGTACTACCCCACCGATTGTTGGAGCGGCGACAGTAGTTCCTGTATCGCCGCGCGCAAGGGGCTGACGGTGATGCGCTCAGTGTGGGATGGAAAGTGTCCCCACATCGGGATGGATCTCAGCAGCCATGAGTCCCTTGCCGCTGTCACCGTAGCGGACGAGAACGACCTGCCCCGGACGAAGCTCCGTTACACCGAAGCGCCGGAGCGTCTCCATATGGATGAATATGTCTTCGGTACCCTCGCCCCGAGTGAGAAAGCCGAAGCCTTTGGTTCGGTTGAACCACTTCACCAAAGCGCGCTCGAGGCCGCTTTCCGGCGTGACAGTGACTCGGGTCCGTTGCGCCTGATCTTCCGCAGGTTCGCTGGCCGTCGAGGTGTCCATGGAGATCAGCTTGAATGCCTGCAGACCACGTTCCCCGTGACGGGCAAGGCACTCAACGCGTGCACCTGACAGAGCAGTCTGGAAGCCATCACGGCGCAGGCATGATACATGCAGCAGAATATCGCCCATCCCAGGCGTGTCGGGCAGAATGAAGCCAAATCCCTTGGCGACATCGAACCACTTGATCGACCCGGTCACCTCAATGATGTCCGAAGTCTCACGTTCAGCGCCCGCCCCCCGGGCCTGATTGCTCTCTGCAAGCCCACGTCTGCTCGGGGAATTATCCTCCATCCGTTTAGCCTTCCCTCAGGTCCACAGGACTGATTCTGTTTAGTCAGGATAGCACCGCGTCTTCGTGACTTAGCAAGACCCGGCTGCCGCTTTTCAACAATGGTCGAAGATAGAGGCGGGAGCGCCCTTAATGTCTCATAAGCAACGGAGATTTTTTGTTTGGCCCGATCATCACCCACCACTTATGGTGCGCGCTTCTCTCGGCAATGAGCAGGAAAGGATTTTTGATGCGGTATCTGCACACTATGGTGCGTGTGAGCGATCTGGATGCATCGCTCGACTTCTATTGCAACAAGATGGGCATGGTTGAAGTTCGCCGAACCGAGAATGAGAAGGGACGCTTCACATTGGTTTTCCTGGCAGCGCCGGAAGACAGGGAAAGCGGCGAGAAGACCAAGGCGCCATTGCTCGAACTCACTTACAACTGGGATCCGGAAACCTATAGCGGTGGCAGGAATTTCGGCCACCTCGCCTATGAGGTGGATGATATCTATGGCCTGTGCCAGAAGCTCATGGATGCCGGCGTCACCATCAACCGACCGCCCCGGGACGGCTACATGGCATTCGTGCGCTCGCCCGATGGCATCTCCTTCGAACTGCTTCAGAAGGGTGGTGCCAAGGAGCCTCAGGAACCATGGGCGTCCATGGAGAACACCGGCAGCTGGTAAGCTGACCTTGGTGCAATAAAGCATCTCGACGAGACAGGCCCCCACAAACCGGTTTTGTGCGGGGCCTGCTTTGTATCCGCCAGGGTGCATGGTAACAGCAAGTGACGGTGAGGTACGGAGGAACCTTGATGAAAGACGTTCTGATCGAATTGGAGCGGCGCAGGGCAAATGCCCGTGCAGGCGGCGGACAGAAGCGCACCGACGCACAGCACTCGAAAGGCAAGCTGACGGCCCGTGAGCGCATCGAAATCTTTCTGGACGAGGGTTCCTTCGAAGAGTTCGACATGTTCGTCGAACACCGCTCCACCGACTTCGGCATGGAGAAGACGCGTATAGCCGGTGACGGGGTCGTTACCGGATGGGGTACGGTCAATGGCCGCACCGTTTTCGTATTTGCCAAGGACTTCACGGTCTTTGGCGGATCGCTTTCGGAGGCGCATGCCGAGAAGGTGATGAAGGTCCAGGACATGGCGCTCAAGAACCGGGCGCCGATCATCGGATTCTACGACGCTGGTGGAGCGCGCATCCAGGAAGGCGTTGCAGCACTCGGTGGCTATGCCGAGATCTTCCAGCGGAATGTGCTGGCATCCGGCGTTATCCCGCAGATATCGGTGATTATGGGCCCATGTGCAGGTGGTGATGTCTACTCCCCCGCGATAACCGACTTCATTTTCATGGTCCGCGACACTTCATACATGTTCGTGACCGGTCCTGACGTGGTGAAGACGGTAACCAACGAATCGGTGACTTCGGAGGAACTGGGCGGTGCCTCGATACACACGACCAAATCATCCATCGCTGACGGGGCTTACGACAACGACGTCGAGGCCCTGCTGCAGATGCGCAGGCTGATCGATTTCCTGCCTGCCTCCAATACGGCAGCCTTGCCGGAAATCGAGTATCAGCAATCGGTGACCGAACCGGACTTTTCGCTCGACCGCCTCGTTCCAGAAAACGCCAACAAGCCCTATGATGTGAAGGAGTTGATCCTGAAAACCATCGACGAGGGCGATTTTTTCGAAATCCAGGAAAGTTTCGCGCGGAATATCGTCACCGGGTTCGGGCGCATCGAGGGGCGTACGGTCGGTTTCGTTGCAAACCAGCCAATGGTTCTGGCCGGTGTTCTGGATTCCGACGCTTCACGCAAGGCAGCGCGTTTCGTTCGCTTCTGTGACTGCTTCAACATTCCCATCGTGACATTTGTCGATGTGCCAGGCTTCCTGCCCGGCACCGCCCAGGAATATGGAGGCCTGATCAAGCATGGCGCCAAGCTGCTCTTCGCCTATGGTGAAGCAACGGTGCCCAAGATCACCATCATCACACGCAAGGCATTCGGCGGCGCCTATGACGTCATGGCATCCAAACATCTTCGCGGTGACATGAATTATGCCTGGCCAAGCGCGCAGATCGCCGTGATGGGGGCCAAAGGTGCGGTCGAGATCATCTTCCGCAAGGATATCGATGATGCTGAAAAGATCGCTGCGCATACCAGGATGTACGAAGAGCGATTTCTCTCGCCCTTCGTCGCCGCGGAACGCGGTTATGTGGACGAAGTCATCATGCCGCATTCGACCCGACTGCGGGTCGCGCGGGCACTGAAGCTTCTTCAAAATAAGGATCTGAAAAATCCATGGAAGAAGCACGACAACATTCCGCTGTGAATTTCCCCATGTGCAGACGGACCACCTGTCAGGCGGGAGAGCGGTCAAACAGTACAGCTGCATTCTGGCGAATAGCCGCAGACAGGACGTGAACTTCATAGTCGAGCAAAAGACCGTCCGCCATCGGATAACGCTGCAGCATTTCGTTTGCGATCAGGGGGACATTCACATGGCCCGTATTTATCGAGGCAAGATCAACGACCAGATCGAGATCGCGAAAAAATTGCTCCGACGTTGGCGCAGTCATAGCAGCCTCCAGTTCAATGAGCGGTGCGATGATACTTCACCGCTCAGGCTCATATGATATCTGGACCCACAATTTTAAACAAGGGAAAAGAATTTATTTTCAATTAGTTAGCACATACACCCTATATCGCCTTCTGAACAAGATCAGCCAAATGAGTAAGTTTAGACATTGGACGGTGCGCAATTGTTGCGTAGAATGAACTCAAAAGGTTTGCGTAGGTCCCAGGGGCATTCGAGTTGGCAGCTTTAGGTCGCGACGAGCGTCTCCAGATCATGCTTTCCGCTGAAGAGCTGAAAGCACTCGAGGATTTCCGTTTCGAAAACCGCATGCCTAGCCGTGCAGCAGCCGTACGGGAACTCCTGCGCCGAGGTCTTCACGCAGGCGGATTTCTCCCCCAGACGGAAGGGTTTCGCTCCCAGGATTTTGGCGTTCTGGACGATGAGGCAAGCAGCGGGGACTCCGAAGCGTGAGCTAGAACGCCTTCGGTGGGACGAAAAGGCAGATCGTTTTCGTGTCTGCCTTGCCTGAAATCGAACACCAGTGAAAGACGCCGTCCGGTGAGTGACGAATACGCTTGTCATCGTATGAGATGATCTCGCCGGTCGTCCTGATGACATAACCCTCAGCACTTTCATTCACCATTCTGGCGGGAACTTCACGGCAATCCTTGTTCGAACAGCAGGCATAGGGATAGCGCCAGCCGGTTTTCGCTTCGTGAGCCCCTACCCCATCGCCGGCAAGGAAAAGGCAACTGATCGAGATCAGGATGGAAGATCGCCTGTGCACGGATAATCTCATGGCACACCTCAAGCCATAAGCCCCCGCGACATTGATGCTGGACCGTGATGCTTAACGAGCAGTTAACGACCTTGAGCCGTGTACCAAAGCCGTGTGCACCACGATTGACTTTTGCGAGTGTACGTTGTCGGTTGCGCGGCAGAATTTAAAACAGGCGGTATGGCAGAAATGATTGCGACAACGACGAGCAGGCCTCGCATGACAAAGACGGATATTGCACGCCGCGTATACAATCACACCTGGAAGCTCGACCCGATCTGCCGCAGTCTTCTGGACACCGACTTCTACAAGTTGCTCATGCTCCAGATGATCTGGGGTTTGTACCGGGACGTGGACGCGACCTTCACGCTTATCAATCGCAACAAGACGGTGCGCCTGGCCGAGGAAATTGACGAAGGTGAACTGCGCGAGCAGCTGGATCATGCCCGCCAATTGCGCTTCACGAAGAAGGAGATGATCTGGCTTGCCGGTAACACCTTCTATGGCAAGAAGCAGATATTCGAACCCGACTTCCTTGAATGGCTCGCAGACTTTCAGCTTCCTGAATACGAACTATCGACACGTGACGGGCAGTTCGAGCTGAATTTTCACGGCCGGTGGATGGAAACCACCATGTGGGAGATTCCCGCACTGACCATCATCAACGAATTGCGGTCGCGTGCGGCTATGCGCTCCCTTGGCCCCTTCGCACTTGATGTGCTTTACGCACGCGCCAAGGCGAAAGTCTGGTCCAAGGTCGAGCGCCTGAAGACGATCCCCGATATTCGCATTTCCGACTTTGGCACCCGCAGGCGCCATTCGTTCTTGTGGCAGCGCTGGTGTGTTGAAGCGCTCAAGGAAGGTATCGGCGACTCGTTCACGGGTACTTCCAACGTCCTTCTGGCCATGGATAGTGATCTTGAGGCACTCGGTACCAATGCTCACGAACTCCCCATGGTTCTTGCTGCACTGGCCGAGAGTGAAGAAGCGTTGAAACGGGCGCCCTATGACGTTCTGAAGGACTGGCAAAGCTATTATGGCGGTAATCTTCTGATCGTACTGCCAGATGCATTTGGCACGGAGTCCTTCTTGCAGAACGCACCTGACTGGGTCGCCGACTGGACGGGTTTCCGCCCCGACAGCGCCCCACCCATCGAAGGGGGCGAGCGGATCATCTCCTGGTGGAAAGATCGTGGACGCGATCCGCGTGAAAAACTCCTGATCTTTTCGGACGGCCTGGATGTGGAAACGATCGAAGAGGCCTATCACCACTTCAAGGAACGCGTCCGGATGGCTTTCGGTTGGGGCACCAATCTGACGAATGATTTCGAGGACTGCGCTCCGATGGCCAATGATCGCCTTAACGCGATCTCTCTCGTGTGCAAGGTCAGCCAGGCGAACGGCAAGCCCGCGGTAAAGCTGTCGGACAATCCGGCGAAGGCTACCGGCGATCCGGAAGCGATCCGCCACTATCTGGAAGTGTTTGGCGACACCAACCGCCAGGAGCAGAAAGTCAGCGTGTAAGCGCTGGCCTATTCCTGCTCCAGCATCTCTTTCACGACAGTTGCGAGCTGCTTCAATGAGAAGGGCTTTGGCAGGAAGCCGAATTTTGCGCCTTCTGGAAGATTCTTGGCGAAAGCATCTTCAGCATAGCCCGACACGAAGATGAACTTGATGTCAGGCTGCAACTTCAAGAGTTCGGTCAGAAGTGTCGGACCGTCCATTTCGGGCATCACGACATCGGAGACGACGATATCGACCTTTCCTTCAAGCTCGTGGAAGATTTCGAGCGCTTCGGTGCCCGATGTCGCCTCATGTACCTCGTAGCCGCGCGATGAGAGTGCCCGGACACTGCCCATGCGCACAGCGTCTTCGTCTTCAACCAGAAGAACCCTGGCACTTCCCGACAGATCCTTCCTGGCGGATGCGGCCTGCTGGGCCTGCTTGGTTTCGACCGCTGTCTGCTCCGCCGAGATTTCGGCCGCCGTTGGCACGTGGCGCGGCAGGAAGATACGGAAGGTCGTGCCGACGCCGACCTCTGAATCACAGTATATGAAACCACCCGTCTGCTTGACGATGCCATACACCATGGATAGGCCAAGCCCGGTTCCCTTGCCCACTTCCTTGGTCGTAAAGAACGGCTCGAAGATCTTTTTCAGCGTCTCCGGCTCAATGCCGGTTCCCGTGTCGGTAACTTCAACGGCGACATAATCATCGGTGACGAGCCCGCGATACTGGAACCCGGCGCATTCCTCGGAGGTGATGTTGCGTGTGCGCACCGACAGTGTGCCGCCATCGGGCATGGCGTCCCTTGCATTGACAACCAGATTGACGACAACCTGTTCGAACTGACCGATATCCACCTTGACCGGCCACAAGTCCCGGCCGTGCTCGATGGATAGATTGATCTCGGTTCCGACCAGTCGCGAAAGCAGCATGCGCAGGTCAGCCAGCACATCGGTGAGGTTCAGAACCTCAGGCCGCAAGGTCTGGCGGCGCGAGAACGCCAGAAGCTGGCGGACCAGAGACGCCGCACGATTGGCGTTTTGCTTGATGTTCATTATGTCCGGGAATGACGGGTCCGACGGACGATGATTGGTCAGCAAGAGGTCGGATGCCATGATGATGGCGGTCAGGACATTGTTGAAATCATGTGCGATACCGCCGGCAAGTTGTCCGACCGCCTGCATTTTCTGGCTCTGCGCCATTTGGGCCTCGAGGGCCTTCTGCTCGGTGGTTTCAACCGCATAGACGATCGCAGCCTCTTCGACGCCTTCGCCTCCGGTCTGATCAGCTACCGCATTCACGTAGAAGCGCATATGGCGCTCCTCGTCATCAGGCAGAACCGTATCTATAGGTGAAATGTCGGCCTGACGCTGTTTGGCTTTTTCCAGAGCGACTTCGAATGCCTCTCGATCACGCTGGTGCATGACCGTGTCGAGGCGGATGCGGCGTTCCAGGGAATCGTTGTCTACAATGCTGCCGAACAGTGAGTGGAAGGGCGCATTGGTGCGCAATATGCGCCCATTGGCATCCACGCTTGCGATCGCCATGGGCGTGGAATTGAAGAAACGTGTGAAACGGACCTCGGAGGCACGCAGATCGGCAGAGGAATCTTCGCCCAAGGTACGATTGAGTACTATTGTTCGCGTGGGCCCGGGATAGCCTTCACGGCTCGATGTGACCCGGTGCATGAAGCGCACCGGCAGAGCCTCGCCGCTCATGGTCGACAGATCGAGATCGATGACCGCGTTGCGCGCCGTGCCGTGTTCGGCCTTTACAGCCTGTATGAGGGCAATACCGTCTCCGGCCACGAACTCGGAGAGTGTCAGGGAACCGGGAGCGAAATTGGCGAGATCAACGCCCAGCCACTCCGCAAGGGTGGCGTTGATATAGGTGACACGCCCTTCTGCATCGGCGGCAAAGAAACCTGCAGGCGCATGGTCGAGATGATCGATCGCCTTTTGCAGATCAAGGAAAAAGCGTTCCTGCTCTGCCCGTTCTGCGGATATGTCGACCAATTGCCAGGCGTTGAGGGGCTTGCGGTGCCCAGGCACCTTGAAGACACGGGCCAAGGCGCGATACCAGCGCGCGGTCGGCTCTGCTCCGGGACGGATCGGACGTGAAAGACGAAATTCACCGTCAGCGGACTTACCGTCGCGCAGTGCCAGTGAAAGGCGCTCGATTGTGGGCGATGCCTCTGCATTGTCCGACAGGATGGCTTCGGCGGTTTTCACATCCGCAGCAGATGTCGCGCCCGTCAGCTCTGCATAGGCGCGATTCGCATACATGATGCGTCCCTTGGTGTCGGTAACCACGAGACCTTCATCCATGGAATCGACGAAATGCTTGGCGAGTTCATCACCGGTCGAACGAGGAGCAAGCTGAATGAAGCCAATGGCGCTGGCGAAGAGATAGCCAATGCCGACCATTGCCAGGATGCCCAGAATTCCAAGGAAGAACTCCTCGCCAAGACTTTCCTTGAATAGTGCGAAGAACAAGGCAGCGCCCGTCAGCACCATTATGAAGATGATCAATCGGGCAATTACGCCTGGACGTGATCCCTGATCGATGATCGGGGCCGTCTCAATATCGACACCAGAATGTTTGGCCATCCGTTCCCTGCCTGTCGCGCCGACTGATGGCGGCCCTGTTTCTTTGGCTCTTTCGCATATAACAGGGCCTCAATAGCGCGCAAGGTGGCGCGCCTGTAAAGGCTGGGTATGGTAAGCTCGGCGCAAGTATTTGATCTTGCCGCTCCTGAGGTGGCGACCTACCCTGTTTGAGCATTTGATCGGAGAGGCGCGATGCAGGACTGGCTAAGTACTATGAGCAACAACGCTTTGACTGGAGCAATTCTGTGGACACTCGCGGCCCTTGTCGGTCTCGCACTGATCCTGGCAGCGGTCCGGTTCATGCGCGGTTCCCGCCAAGGCACCTATGTTGCTGGCGGTCGCAACCGGCGTCCGCGACTGGCTGTCATCGATGCCACACCCGTCGACACCCAGCGGCGCCTGGTGCTTATTCGGCGCGACCATGTGGAGCATCTCGTTCTCATCGGCGGACAAAGCGATCTGGTAATAGAGCGCGGCATACCCATTGCGCCTCAACCGCAACAGGTCGCACCTCCCCCTCAGACAGCAGCTGCCGTCCAGCGTCCAATGCCCATGGAGCCCGCCTCCCCTGAGCCAGTGACATCTTATAGCGAGCGTCCCATTGTCCAGCCGGAGCATGTGGCGCCTACGGCCAGTTCCAATGTCGCCGGCGGTGTCGCCGCTGGCTCCGTCGCAGCTTCGGCAGCCTCGGCACAAGAGCGACAGGAAAGCCTTGAGCCGGCGCCGATGAGTGCGCGCGAGGTATACGAACAGCAGGCGGCCGAGCTTCGCGAACGTGAGAGGCAGCAGGCTTCAGTCGAACCGGAGATGGAACAGCAACAGTCGCTCCCAAGCCACTCCGTAGCGCCACCGAGCGAGGAAGAGGCCATCGCCAATCAGGATACAGCCTCTGAGGAAGCGGTATCAATCGGGACAGACATGTCCTTTGCAGAAGAACCACGGATCGATTTGCCAGAGCCGCAGCAGGAATGGGCATCGGTCTCGCGCGCTGAACCCTACTTCACCATGCCCGCCCCTGATCAACATCCATCTGACGCGGCACCCGATGCCCCTCATGAACAACCGGCATTTGTTGATCAGCGGGCTGAAGCGGCACACACCGGGCAGGACATGGAAAGCCATGTCGCAGTCGAGCCAGAACCGGCAACGGCAGATGAACCGCAAGCCGAGTTGGACGAGAACGGCGAAGAGGACCCGGATCTGACGCTTGAGCGCGAAATGAGCCGTCTGCTGGATGATCTGGGGGACGATCGCAATACGCGTAGCTGAAATGAAGCCGCGGTCAGGTGCCGCGGCTTTCATCATCCAAAGGTGAGCGGAAGAGCTTACTTGCCCGCGAGCTTGCGCAGCCTTTCACGCAGTTGCCTTCCCCGTCCTTCACGCGTGGACTGCCTTGCGCGTCCGAAGGCCAGCGCGTCATCCGGCACATCCTGCGTTACGACACTGCCCGATGCCACATAGGCACCTGCGCCGATCCTGATCGGAGCAACCAGGGAGGAATTCGTGCCGACAAACGCATTGTCGCCGATTTCGGTCCGGTGCTTGCCGAAACCGTCATAATTGCAGGTGATGGTTCCAGCGCCGATATTCGCACCTGCCCCGACATCCGCATCTCCGACATAGGATAGATGTGGCACCTTGGCGCCCTCACCGATGCGTGATTTCTTGATTTCGCAGAAATTGCCGATCTTGGCATTTTCCATGACTTTCGCACCCGGACGCAGGCGGGCATACGGGCCGACCTGCGCTCCTGTAGCCACATGCGCATCTTCAAGATGCGAAAACGCACGGATAAGGGCGCCTTCTGCTACTTTCACGCCGGGTCCGAAGAAAACGTTTGGCTCGATAACCGCGTCCGCTCCGATCTCGGTATCGTGAGCGAGATACACGCTGTCCGGCGCAAGCATGGTGACACCAGCCAGCATCAGTTCCTCGCGCCTGCGGTTCTGCCAGATTGTCTCCGCCCGAGCCAGTTCCGCGCGGTTGTTCACGCCCAGCGCGTCTTCCTCGTCAGCTTCCACCGCACGAACATCAAGTCCCGCCGCGGCAGCAATGGCCACGATGTCCGTCAGATAGTACTCCCCTTTTGCATTGTCATTGCCGATCTGGTGCAGCAATTCCAATGCATGCGCACCGGACAGTGCCATCGCGCCGCCATTGCAGAAGGTGATGCGGCGTTGCTCGTCCGAACAATCCTTTTCCTCGCGGATGCCAACCAACGCACCGCCATCTTCCAGAAGTCGACCATAGCCATGGGGGGTCTGAGTGCGGAAACCCATGACGGCTACTTGGGCGCCCTGCGCCAGTGCCATCCGCATATCGCCAAGCGCCTCGGGGCGAATCAGCGGTGCATCGCCGAATAGGACAAGGATGTCGTCGAATTTCTTCTCAAGTGCCGGTCGGGCTGCCAGGACGGCATCAGCCGTTCCCAGCTGCTTTTGCTGCAAGAAAGTAGAAATGGCAGTACCGGCTCCCAGGCTATCCGCCGCCGCTGATACGCGGTCGGCGCCGTGACCGAGTACAAGTGCGATCTCATCGCTGCCGCTGCTGCGGGCACTTTTGATCACGTGACCGAGCATTTCCAGGCCAGCCACCTTGTGAAGGACCTTGGGCAGCGCGCTTTTCATGCGTGTGCCTTCACCTGCGGCGAGAATGATTGTGAGACAGCTTCGGTTCGACATGCAGGCTCCGTTCAGCAAGGATCAGACAATGCGTTGCCTTTAGCGCATTCCACCTGCATTTGAAATTTTCTTCACATCCGTGCAGCTGCAGAATTGCTCTCAGCCGAGCGCTCCAAGCGCTGGAAAGGTCTCGAGCAGCCAGAATGCGGCTGACTGGATACCACCGGTCAGAAAGAGAACGCCTGCTATGACCAACAGGCCGCCGATGATTCGTTCAACGCTTCCCAGGTGACTGCGAAAACGCTGCAGGAACGCCATGAACTGACCGGAAAAGAGCGCGGCTATGAGGAAAGGTATGCCAAGACCGGCGGAATATACAGCCAGGAGAAGCGCACCTTCGCCGATCGTGCCGCGCCCACCTGCGAGCGTCAGTATAGGCCCGAGAACCGGACCTATGCAGGGTGTCCAGCCAAATCCGAATGCGAGACCCATCACATATGCGGAGGAGAGGCTGGCCGGCGTGCCGCTGGTCTGGAATCGCGCTTCGCGTGAAAACAGCGATATGCGCAGCACACCCAGGAAATTCAGCCCCATCAGTATGATGATGACGCCCGCCACGATTGCCAATTCCTGCTGCCAGGCACGCAGAAAGGCACCGATGGAGGAAGCGCCGGCGCCCAATGCGATAAAGACGGATGAGAAGCCAAGCACAAAGAACAGCCCCGACCTCAGGAGCGAGAGACGTGCCGCACCGCCCTCGTCAGCTCTGAAATCGTCCAGGGACACCCCTGCCATGTAGCAAAGATACGGAGGCACAAGCGGGAGCACGCAGGGTGAGAGGAAGGACAATGCTCCTGCGATCAATGCACTTGTGTAACCGATATCCAATGCCATAGCGTCGCGCTCGTTCCTCAGCTGCTTTGCGCTCTTCTAGCCAAGGTAAGGCTCCCAAACCAATCACTTAACTGTGGCCAAATGCTGCACCACCGACTGCTTGTTCGGCCCATGGTAAAAGTGGAAGGAATTGAGACGAAGATGGTTGACCGCTGTGCGGTGCCTGACTATGTTCCGCGCACTTTCTCCAGGCAGCTTGCCTTGTGGGAGCGCGTAGCTCAGCTGGTAGAGCAACTGACTTTTAATCAGTAGGTCCAGGGTTCGAACCCCTGCGCGCTCACCATCATCTCCCTGGTTGCGGACAGCCGAATTACGATCTTGTGCAAAGATAGACTTCGCGTTCGGGATGCTCCCTGATCGTGAAGCCTGAGCTTCTGAGCATGGCTTCCACTGCTGCTCGATTGGGGAAGAACCAGTTTGTCGGATCGCCGGCATAGCTGTGCTCGACGAAATGAAGCTTGGGGTAGTCCGGTTTGTCGAATATCTCCCATTCGGAAAACGGATAATCCGCCTCGACCTCGGCCACCGTATTCCAGCCACGCTGCAGGCATTGGAAGAGCATCTTGTCGCCGCACACATGTTCGTGGATCAGATCAAGCGCCAAGAGCGGGTGGCGCAAATGATACAGCACACCCATGAAGATCACGAGATCGAACTTCTCACCGAGTTTTGCCACGTCGTAGACGGACATCTGATGAAGTTCGAGTTCGAAACCCTCTGTCTCTGCAGCAAGTTTCGCCTGTTCGAGGTATCTCGGATCCGAATCGATGCCAACAACACGGCCAGCATTGCGCCGCTTCATCTCCATTGAATAGAAGCCCGCATTGCAACCGATGTCCAGCACGCTGCGACCTTCCAGGTCCTCCGGCAGAATATGTGCGAAATTGGCAAACTTGAACGCCGGGTAGTCGCCCAGAAAATGATCGGGAGCGGTTTCAATTCCTCCGATCTCCATGTTGTGAAACCATGGCCGCAAGGCGTGGATCCGATCCTCCAGTTCACTTGTGGAGATTCTATTGCTTCGCGCAGTCATTTCAGGCTGTTCTCCTGACTTCGCCCGGAGCATTCATGGCGGGCATCCAGTGAATGCCGAGCTCGAGTGCAAAATAGGCAATGGTCGGCTCAAGCCCTTCGACCAGCGGCACCCGCGGCTCCCATCCCAGCAAGGTTTTGGCCTTCGAAATGTCCGGCTGCCTCTTTTGCGGGTCATCCTGTGGGAGCGGATTGTAAACGACTGGACCTGCGGCCGGAACGCGTGCCATTACCAGATCAGCCAGTTCGTTGATGGTGAATTCTCCGGGGTTGCCCAGATTAACCGGTGTCTTCGGATTCGCGTCGATCTGCATCAGAGCGATGATGCCGCGCACCAGGTCGTCGACATAGCAAAAGGAGCGCGTCTGCTGGCCGGTTCCATATATCGTCAGCTGCTCGCCCCTGAGCGCTTGAGTGATCAGATTGGAAACGATGCGCCCGTCGTCTGCCTGCATCCTCGGGCCATAGGTATTAAAGATGCGCACGACCCGTGCATCGATCGAGCCACGTCGCAGATAATCGAATGAAAGGGTTTCGCCGGCCCGCTTGGCTTCATCATAACAGGCGCGCGGACCGGTACAGTTCACATTTCCCAGATAGTCTTCCGGCTGCGGGTGAACCAGCGGGTCACCATAGATTTCACTGGTCGATGCCTGCAAGAAGCGCGCCGCGTTGGCTGCGGCAAGCTCGAGCAGGTTGTTCGTACCCACCACACCGGTCATCATCGTATGCACAGGGTCCTTCTGATATTTCGGCGGGGACGCAGCACTGGCCAGATTGTAGATCTCATCGAAATTGCCCATGCTCGGCAGTGGATCGGTTATGTCAGCTTGCACGAGACTGAACCCAGGGTGGTTCTCCAGCGGGTCGATATTCTGCCGCGCGCCGGTGAGGAAGTTGTCCAGGCAAACTACCTCATGCCCCTGCCCCAAAAGCGCATCACAAAGATGCGAGCCGATAAATCCCGCACCGCCAGCCACAAGGATTCGTTTCTGCTTGAGCGTGTTCCCCATGTCGGCCTCAGACAGCCTTCGCGTAATGAGAAGTTCCGGCTCCTGCATCGCGCAGCGTCGCTACGAGTTCACGCGCGCGGGCCTCCCCGGTATGGTTTTTCAGAACGCGATCTCGGGCCGAATTGCCGATCGCCGCTCTTTCCTCGCGCGTTGAGTTGCAGAGCCAGTCGATCACCTGCCGGGTATCGTCAGCCAGCAGGATCGCCTCTCCTTCCGGTAGAACCTCTTCAATGCCGCGCCAACGATCGCTGATGATCGGTGTCGCACATGCAGCTGCTTCGAAAAGACGGACGCTGGGTGACCAGCCTGCAGCAACCATGTCAGCACGTGTGACATTCACAGTGAATTTCTGACGGCTGTAAAAGGATGGATGTTCTTCCGGCGGAAGGTGATCGATCCTGTCGACGTTATCGGGCCAGTCGATGTCCTTGGGATATTGCGACCCGGCAACGACGAACTTGCGGTCAGGCAGTGCCCGGGCCGGCTCCAGCAGCAACCTGTCCAGAACCGGCTGGCGGTCGGGACTGTATGTGCCCAGATAACCCAGCTCCCACTCGATCGCCTCGCCGGTCGGACGGTAGCGCTCGGCATCCACGCTGCAGTAGAGCGCTTCAGCCCGCTGCGCGCCGTAATCGCGCTCAAGCCTGGTGAGCACTTCTCCACCCGAGAAAGAATAATAGATATCGAAGAACGGCACCTGCCGACGGGCAAGGAATGTTTCTTCCCCGCGATCGAGCGCGGCCATGGTGACCGGCGTATCAATGTCATAGAAGCAGAACAGTCTGGGCTGCATCCGCGCCACCCTGTCGATCACCAACTGTCCATCCGGCACATACGAGCCCAGGATCACCGCATCGGCCGAGACGATTTCCTTCTCGAACCGCGTGATCTCGTCAGCATTCTCATAATAGGAAAGCTTGCAGAATTCCGGGTCGGGTAGGTCACGATGCTCTGCATACCAGGGCACGTCGCGCTCTATGAAGTGGAGTTCATGGCCCTGCGAAGCCAGGCCGCGCATAAGAGAGCGATAGGTCGTGGCATGACCGTTGCCCCATGAGGAAGAGACGGAAAGACCGATGAAGACAATCGAGAGGGGGCGGTTCATTCGGCAGCCTCTATGTGATTGTTGTGCAAATGGTTCTTCAGGATGCGATCGAGCTCCGCCGCCCTGTGGGCATAAGTATGCTCGCGCAGAATGCGCCGTCGGCCGTTTTCCCCGATACGCTTTGCCTCTTTGTCGGTCAGAGACTGAAGGATTTCCGCGACTTCCTGCCCGTCTCGCGCTGCCAGGACCTCTTCACCTTCTTTCAGGAACATATCGAGGCCTTCCCAACTGTCAGTGATGAGACATGCACCGGCACCAGCCGCCTCGAAGACACGTGTTGCCGGCGAGTAACCATTCTGCGCCATGCTTTCACGGCTGATGTTCAACACTGCTTTTGGCGTCACATTGAAGGCGTTGTGGTCCTTGGTCGGAACATGGCCGATATAGCGGATATTGCTCGGCATCGCCTTGTCGCCCCAACCTGATCCGCCAAGGATGAAGCGTTGGGAGGATGCCTGTTCGGCGGCATCGAAGAAGAACTGCTCAACGCGGGCCTCGCGATCGGGAAGACGATTCCCGAGGAAGGACAGATCGGCGGTGAAGCGGTTTTCGGCGCGGACGGGATGATGCGTATCGGGATCGAGCGCGTTGTAAATGGGGATACATTCACGAGCGCCCATGGCGTGGTAGCCGTCAATGACGGGCTTTCCGCCACCATAGGTCAGAACCAGATCCACCTCGGGAATCTGCCGATGCAACGGGTGGGTGCTATGCGACCGCATCTCGGACAAGGTTGCAGGTGCATCCACGTCCCAGAAAATCTTGAGCGATTGGGGATGCGCGGCGGCAAAGACTTCATCGAACAGGGCTTCGTCCTCGAAACCGACGCCGCTGGTCTTCACCACAACGTCTGCTTTCGCGGCTTTTCGGGCATGTTCTTTCAGCGCTTCGGTCGTGCCATCATAAACGACCGAGCGACACCATTCGGGCGGGCAGATATCCCTGTGTTTCTGGCGGTCATAGACATTCGGCTCGTAGAAAGTCACCTGGTGACCAAGCTTGTGAAGCTGACGAATGATGCCCCGGTAGTATGTTGCAGCACCGTTCCAGTAAGACGAAACGAGGCTCGACCCATAGAATGCGATCTTCATCACTCGGCGGCCTCCTTCGGAGCCAGTTGAGTGCGAACGCGCGCGGTACCGTGTTGGCTCAAGACGCTAAGCAATTCGTCCACGCGGTGGGCACAGCTGTGTCTTGTTGTGATTGTCTCGTACCCATTACGCGCAAGTTCGGCGCTGAGTTCCGGATCAGACAGTATGTTTGTCAGATGCTTCCTCATCTCCTGGCCATCGCGAGCGAAAAGGAAGTCCTGGCCGCCTCGAAACAAACCCTCGGTATCTTCCCAGGGTGCCGAAACCAGCGGGATGCCGCAGGCCAGCGCCTCGAACATGCGTATCGTGGGAATGCCGGGCAGTGTTTCGCGATATGGCCGTCTGGGCACATGAACCGTCACGCGGTAGCGGGCAAAGGCTTCCGGAACGTCAGCATTGGCAATCCAACCGCCATAGGTGATGTTGGCTGCCGCCAAGGTTTCTTTGGCTTCCGAGGGATAGCGGACACCCCGGACCAGGGTTTTCAGCCGAAGTGAGCGCGCGGGTTCAATCAGGAACTCGTGAAGTTCCGCCGTTCGTTCATCGTCACCCCAATTGCCGATCCAGATCAGGTCACCATCCTTTGCCGGCGTGTGCATGGGGCGGAACAGCCTCAAATCAGCCGCTTCATGCCAGGTTACCACCTGACTGCCCCATCCCTGCGCCAGATAGCGCTGGCGAAGCGTGTCGCCAAAGGCAAGGATCATATCGTAGTGCTTGAGGGACAGCTCTGCGATTTCGGGTTCGGCCGACACGGCGCGGTGGTGCGTGTCGTGGAAAATCAGAGTGAAATCACTGTTCTGACGGAGGTCCCCCAACCGTTTTACAAGTTGCGGGTCCGTCCATTCGTGCACGACGACCACATCGGCTCCGTCAAGAGCAGCTTCATGGTCGAAGTGTTCATCGTAGAGTGCGCTTTCAAGCCCGGGGAAGTCTTTCAAGAAGCGATCGACCGCCTGCTGGCCCTGATCGGATATCAGGTTCTGCCTGCTCCAGCCATCTGCTGGTTCCAGAGCCACCGCATCGTGCCCAGCATTGACCAGTTCCCTCATGACGCCACGCAGGAAGTGGGCGTTGCCATGGTTCCAGTCCGAGAGAAGCGAGTGCGTATAGAAGACGAATTTCATACGGCCATCTCCACGGTTTCCCCGCACAGTGCCTGGTAGATTTCAATCATCTCGGCGGCCTGGATGTCGGGCGTGTAACGTCTTGAGCGTGCGAGAGCCTTTTGCCCAAGCTCCTCACGAAGTCCGGCGTCTTCAATGAGCCGAGCAAGAGCCCGTTCCAGGCTTTGTGCATCTCTGGGATCGAAGAAGATGGCGCTGTCGTTCCAAAGCTCGCGATAGGTCGCGATATCTGCAAGAACGAGCGCTGCGCCCGAACGCGCACCTTCCAGGGCTGCCAGACCAAACGGCTCGTAGAGCGAAGGGGAAACGACGATCGCCGCACGACCTAGCTGGCGCATCAGGTCGGCATGGGGCACCTCATCGAGATGGCATGCATTTTCGATGGCAACGCTCTGGCCGTTCGGCCCCTCGCCTGCGCCGGCCATGACAATCGGCCAGTCCACATTTGCAGCCGCGGCATCCAGCAATGATGCGTTCTTCGCTTCATCCCACCAACGTGCCGCTGCAAAGATTACCGGATCTTTCTCGGCACCGTTCATGAAATTGCTGAGGCCGTTGTGGACCACCTGGAGCTTGGGAACCACGCCGTAGCTTCCTGCGACGGCCTGCGCGTGGCTTCCACTCGGTGCGATCACTGCATCCGCACGCTCCATTCCGCGCCGGTTCAGTTCTTCAAGCCATTTACAGCTTTCAGGCAGCGGTTCTTTCTTTACCGCATGCCACCAGGTGATCGGACAGGAATGGGAGACGGCCACTACGGGTAGCGACGTGGTGAGACCGGCTGCCTGGGTAGGCATGTTGAGGTGAATGAGATCAACGTTCTCTTCCCGAGCAACACGCTCAATCTCATCAGGCACGCGCGAGAGTGCGACGGCATCGCATACCATCCAGTCGAGCGGCTCATCCAGCCAGATCAGCTTACCCAGACGTTCAGCTTCTCCTGCCTTCTCCCCGCTTGGCCGTGGGCCGAAGCCGAGAAAGGTCACGCGGTGAAACTGCGGACGCAGTGCGCGGGCCAGTTCCATGGCATAGCGCCATACACCGCCCACGGCATCCAGGGTCATGAGGATATGGTAGCCGCCGGGACCGCCGTGGCCAGTCATCAGATGGTGGGTTGCTGCAACGGCTCCGAGTTCAGCTCCGACATGTTTCATGCTGACATCCTCTTCTTGTTATTGTTGTTGATGGTCAGACCGCGCGTGGCACAAAGCCAATCCGCAAGATCCTGCAACCCTTCCCGCCACGCGGTTTGGCTCTGCCAGCCCAGTTCTTTCTGCAGAAGGCGCGTATCGCTCACATAGTAATGCTGGTCGCCCGGCCGCCACGGCTCGCGACCGATATCGGGATCACTACCGGTGATCTTGCCGATTTCATGCAGCACCATTTGCAGGCTGACCGCATTGGCCGGACCGCCGCCCAGATTGTAGGCTTTGCCCGAGATTGCACCGATGTGTTCGGCGGCAAGCCGATAGGCCTTCACCGCGTCGTTGACATGCAGGATGTCGCGCACCTGCTTGCCATCTCCGAAGATGGTGATCGGCTGGCCGTCCAGTGCCCTGATGAGAAAGTGCGCAACCCAGCCCTGGTCCTCTGTCCCGAACTGTCTGGGGCCGTAGATGCAGCTCATGCGCATCACCGCGCTGGGTACTCCGAAGGTCTTTGCGTAATCGAGCACATACTGGTCCGCGACACCTTTCGAGCATCCATAGGGAGTGCAGAATTCCAGCGGCCGCGTCTCTGCGATCCCGTATCTGTGCGTCGACTTGGAAGCAGGGACATAACGGTCCTCCAGCTCGATCATTTCCAGATCCAGGAGTGCCCCGTACACCTTGTTGGTGCTGGCAAAGATTACGGGCGCATCGCGACCGGCGGCGCGCACACCTTCGAGTATGTTCAAGGTTCCACGTGCATTGACCTCGAAATCGCCGAAGGGCTCTTCAAGGCTGGTGGTGACTGCAGTCTGTGCGGCCAGATGGAAGACGACCCTGGCATCCTGAAGTGCGGGCCGTATCGCGTGCATATCGCGAATATCTGCAAGAAGCGGATGGACCCGATCCTTGTGGCGATCCTTCAACCAATTGAGGTTCTGGTCGACGCCGGGGCGGCTGATATTGTCGAGCACGATCACATCGTGACCATCCGCGAGGTAGCTGTCCGCCAGATTGCTGCCGATGAAACCGCTGCCGCCGGTGATGAGTATCGGTGCTGCCTTGGCTCCCCGAGCGGGCGCGGCAAGCCGCGTTACCTCCCGGACCCGTTCGATACCGCCATCCTTGAGCAGCCGCGAAAGAAGTTTTGGCTTCCCGGAATTGTCCACAGCACCCAGATGGTAGTGGCGGACATCAAACCAATGACCTTCCTGGACGGCAATGTCATGGGGGACATCACGCCAGGAGTACCAGTACATGCGATCGGCAGCTGCATCCAAGGCGCTCAGGAACCGTCGCCCCTGTTCCACCTCATCGTTGCGCCAGGTTGAATAGCCTGTTTCGGTTATCCAGATCCGGGCGGCAGGGTTGTAGCGGTCGACAATCTCACGCAGCTCGTCGATATTGCGGTTCCATCCGTTCCAGCTGCCCTCCTCGCTGTCCCAAGTCCCCGGGAACCCATGGATGCCGACGGCTGACACAACATCCAGCAGGCCCCGTTGTCCCATAAGGTCGACCCAGTATGGGTCGAATGGTGAAGGCCCGCCCAGGACGGCCTTCCAGCCACGCTTCTGCGCCCAATAGGCTGCAGCACCGACCATTTCACAGAAGAGCTGAAAGTCCTGATCGATCCGCCAATCCCAATCCAGAAGATTGTTCGGCTCGTTCCACAATTCGATCTCGGTGAAGTGTGCGCCGTAGCGGGTCAGTACATGGTCCACGAAATCTGCGTAGTCCTGCAGCCGCTTTGGCGCGCCTGACGACTTGCCATTGCGTGAAATGGAGGGGGGCGTGTAGTGGACGCAGGGCAGCACCTCGAATTGTTCGGCCAGACGCGGCAGCAGCCAGTCGAACCACTCAGGACCGCCTTGCGCGAGATATTCGGCCCAGGAAAGGTGAGTGCGCAGATATCGAGCGCCGGATGCCTTCAGCTCCGGCAGTATCTGCTCAGTGCGCTCATATTCCCCGGGACGAAACCACTCGACGAACCCGAAGTCTTTCCGCTGACTCATGAAACAAGACCCCGTTCTTCGAGTTGCTTGCGCATCTGGGCCGCATTATCGACGGCTCCGGTCGTCCGCACCCACTCGGCAAACTCGGCTACGGAATCCTCAAGACGGTATCTGGGCTCGAAGCCGAGGAGATCACGAGCCTTTGCGATGTCCGCGAAGCAGTTGCGGATATCGCCTGAGCGCGCCTTGCCCAGGATTTCCGGCTTGACCGCCGACTTGTCGAGCGCTTCCGCGACCAGCTCCGCGACCTGTCGCACGCTATATGCGCGGCCGCTGCCGATATTGATGACCTGTCCGTCCGCGCTTTGGCATTCCAATGCAAGGCGGAACGCGCGGGCAACGTCCTTCACGTGAACGAAATCGCGCTTCTGGTTCCCGTCTTCAAATACCAGCGGTGCCTGATCATTGGCGAGACGTGAAGCGAAATTGGCGAGAACGCCGGTATATGGATTGGAAAGTGCCTGTCCTGCGCCGAACACGTTGAACAGCCTCAGCGCGACGGCTTCCACCGGATAGGCTTGCCCGAAGATCAGCACTTCGCGCTCCTGCGCATATTTGGAAAGCGCGTAGATGGATGCCAGATCGACCGGCTTCTCCTCATCGGTGGGGATGGGCGTCAGTGTACGCCCCGAAGCATCAACCGGATCCCATTGAGCGGCCTGGATACGGTTCCTTGTGCGCCTTGCACGATCGATCCGCCGGCCGTCCTCCGTTTCGTAAAGGCCTTCGCCATAGACACTCATGGAAGAGGCGACGACTATCCGTTTGATCGGGCGGTCGATCATGTTTTCCAAGAGGACGGCGGTGCCGAGGTCGTTCGCGCCGACATAGCGCGAAATCTCATACATGGACTGACCGACGCCGACTTCTGCCGCGAGATGAAGCACACCGTCGACTCCATCCAGTGCCTCGCGCACCAGGGCCGGGTCCCGCACATCGCCAAACAGATATTCCACGCCATCTGTCCTGGCTGGCTGTTCTTCCGCATGTACCTGTTCGACGAGCGAGTCCAGAATTCGGACCTCATAGCCGTTTTCGAGCAATTCAGCCGTCACATATCGGCCAATAAAGCCGCAACCACCGGTAACAAGAACTCGCATCCGCCGGGTGCTCCCAATCGTTTCTCGAAATGTCGGAACAGTAACTGTCGCAGCTTCTAAATGTTCCAGCTGCGAACCATTCCTTGGTGAAGCAGCAGGAACCTTAGCCTCAGACGATGGTTAAGTGGCTGACGTATCAACGACACCTGCAAGGCTTATTCAGGGAGCTTGTCCGATGTCTGAAGCCAAGACCACCACAGATCACGAAACCATACGCCGATGGGCAGAAGCTCGCGACGGGCACCCAGCGAGAGTGCGTGACAGCGCTCCCGGCGGGGTCCTGCGCATCGATTTCGGAGAGCCGGAAGAGAACCTCGAAAAGATCAGCTGGGAAGAGTTTTTCCAGATCTTCGACAGCAACAATCTGGCGTTTCTCTATCAGGATGAAACCAGTGACGGCGGCACAAGCCGATTCAACAAGTTTATCAACAAAGCGGATCAATAGGCCGTATTTGCTTAATTATGCGAACATCCAGGAATGAGGTCTTTTTCTTCTTCTGCTGGAACAAGCGCAGGTCCCGATGATTAGGCGCATATCGTCCCCCTTGGAGGTTGCAGCATGAAGATCGCGATTGTCGGCTCTGGTTATGTTGGCATCACAACAGGTACCTGCCTGGCGAAACTGGGACATGATGTGTGCTGCCTTGATCTGAACCGCGAGCGCATCACAATGCTGCAAAAAGGGGTGTTGCCCATTTACGAGCCGGGCCTCGATATTGCGCTCAACGAGATGATCGGGTCCGGGAGGATGCACTTCTCCGCAGACACAGCAGAGGCCGTGCAGGGGGCTCATGCGGTCTTCATCGCAGTCGGGACACCGTCGGGTGCGGATGGCAGCATCGACCTCTCGCAAGTCTTCGCTGCAGGCAGGAGCATAGCTCCCCACTTGATGGCCGGAACCGTGGTCGTCATGAAATCCACGGTTGTGGCCGGCACTGCACAAAGCATGCGGGAAATCATCGCCCGCGAACGCGGAGCATTCGATGTGCGCGTGGCTTCCAACCCGGAATTCTTGCGGGAAGGGTCTGCCATAAAGGACTTCATGGAGCCTGACCGGATTGTCTTGGGAGCAGACGACCCCTACTCCATGAAGGTTCTCCGCAAAATCTATGCGCCGTTCGTCAAAGAACAGGCGCCAATCGTCGAGACAAGAACCATCAATGCCGAACTCATCAAATATGCTGCGAACGCCTTCCTCGCTCTGAAGATCGGTTTCATCAACGAGGTGGCAGATCTTTGCGAAAACAGTGGCGGCGACGTATCGGATGTCGCGCGCGGCATTGGCCTTGATACACGCATCGGCGCGGCATTCCTGCAGCCGGGACCTGGTTATGGTGGTTCCTGTTTCCCGAAGGACACGCGAGCCTTCGCCTCTACCGGGCGGGAATACGGTGCGCGGCAACATCTTGTCGAAGCTCTTATCTCCCGCAACGATGAGCGCAAGAAGCATCTTGCGCAACGTATCATACGCGAAGGCAGCCTGAACGCAGGGCAGCGTGTCGCCGTACTTGGCCTGGCCTTCAAGGCGAATACCGATGATGTCCGCGAAGCTGCCTCACTCTCCATTATACCGCATCTTCAGGAACGCGGTCTGGAAGTAGCTGCCCATGACCCCAAGGCACTTCAAACGGCTTCTGAACATCTCGCGGGCGTCTCCTTGCATGAGGATGCCTATGACTGCTGCCGCGGCGCCGATGCTGTCGTTATCCTGACGGAATGGGAGGAATATCGCGCGCTCGACCTGAGACGCCTGCGCGGCCTCATGGTTGGCGATCATCTCTTCGATTACCGCAATCTCCTCGAACCCTCGGCGGCCTCCGAAGCCGGCTTGCGGCTCGTTAGTCTGGGCCGTGTCTCGGCAGCACCGGCATCGCGCAAAGGCGTGGCGCCTATTGGCTCCTGGGACAGGCGGGTAGCGGCGCCAGAACATATCTGAGCAGGGTCGGCACGATGCGCGCCGGCCGCACCAAGCTTTCTCATAGGAACTTGTATGACACTCCTCGATCGCACTCACACCGAGCAGGTTATTTCGAAAACAATGAGAGCTGCGGTACTCACTGCGCCCAATCGTTTCGAGATCAAAGAGGTCGCCATTCCCGAGCCCAAACGCGGCGAAGTTCTGGTGCGTCTTGCCGGCTGCGGAGTTTGCGCGTCCAATATCGAGCCATGGCAAGGGCCAGAATGGATGGAATATCCAACGGCACCCGGTGATATGGGGCACGAAGGCTACGGCACGATCGCGGCACTGGGTGAAGGCGTGACTGGCCTGCAGATCGGCATGCCCGTTACAACTCTGTTCTACAATTCCTATGCCGAATATGACGTTGGACCGGCGGAAAATGTCGTTCCGCTGCCTGACGGCTTGTCCGACAAGGATTTCCCGGGCGAACCGCTTGGCTGCGCCATGAATATTTTTGCTCGCAGCGACATTCGCCCGGGCCAGACCGTCGCGATCGTCGGCAGCGGCTTTCTGGGGGCCCTGCTCTGCCGGTTGTGCGTATCGGAAGGGGCGCGCGTAATTGCTGTAAGTCGGCGTGACACTGCATTGTCCATTGCGAAGCATGCAGGCGCACGACATGTGATCAGGATGGACGACCACTATCGCATCATAGATGAGGTAAAGGCGCTTACCGACGGTGCCCTATGTGACCGCGTCATCGAAGCCACGGGCAAGCCATGGCCCCTTGATCTTGCCGGTGAACTGACGAGCGAGCGCGGACGGCTGGTTATCGCCGGTTACCATCAGGACGGGCCACGTCAGATCAACATGCAGATGTGGAACTGGAAGGGTCTCGATGTCATCAACGCCCATGAGCGTGACCCTGAAAGATATCTTTCAGGGATCCGCGCAGCAATCGACGCAGTGGTTGCCGGCAAGATCGATCCTTCGCCCTTGATAACGCATCGCTATAGGCTGGAGGAATTGAACCAGGCGCTCCAGGATGCACGCGACCGGCCCGACGGATTTCTCAAAGCAGTGGTGAGGATGTGAAATGAGCGGCAAGCCACGTATCGGGTTTCTGGGCCTTGGTTGGATCGGTCGCATGCGCATGGAGGCGCTTGGAGCGAGCGGCATCGTTGAAATTTCTGCGCTCTGCGATCCTTCGGGTGAGTGTCTGCGCGAAGCGGCGATGATTGCTCCCGATGCCCGCATGGTTGCTGATCTGGATGAACTTCTGAGCCTCGACCTGGACGGTATCGTCATTGCCACGCCCAGTGCGATGCATGCGGCACAGTCCATCCGCTGCCTCGAGGCAGGTGTTGCGGTGTTTTGCCAGAAGCCGCTTGGCCGGAATGCTCCAGAAGTCGCAGATGTTGTTGCAGCAGCGCGGCGTGCCGACAGGCTTCTTGGTCTGGACTTGTCCTATCGGCATACGGCGGCAATGCAGAAGATCCGCGAAGAACTGGCCAATAGCCGGATCGGGCGATTGTTTTCAGCAGACCTCGTGTTTCACAACGCTTACGGGCCGGACAAGCCCTGGTTTTACGATGTCAGCCAGTCCGGCGGCGGATGCGTTGTCGATCTGGGCGTCCATCTGGTGGATCTGATGATGTGGGTGACTGGCTTCCAGAAGGTCACGCAGGTCACGAGCAGCCTTTATGCGAAGGGCAAGCGTCTCGGCGGCAACCCGGACACTGTTGAGGATTATGCTGTTTCCGCCTTCGAACTTGCGGACGGCACGAGCTGCCGGTTGGCATGCTCCTGGGGTCTCAGTGCCGGAAAGGATGCGGAGATCACAGCTACCTTCTATGGCACCAATGGCGCCCTGGAGATGCGAAACATTGACGGGTCGTTCTTCGACTTCGAAGCTGCCGTGATGCATGGAACCACGCGTGA
Source organism: Nitratireductor basaltis (assembly GCF_000733725.1). Classification (NCBI taxonomy): domain Bacteria; kingdom Pseudomonadati; phylum Pseudomonadota; class Alphaproteobacteria; order Hyphomicrobiales; family Phyllobacteriaceae; genus Nitratireductor; species Nitratireductor basaltis. The sequence continues at coordinate 1,144,626 of NZ_JMQM01000001.1, forward strand.
AGTGCTGGTCGTTCCGCCTGACGAATGGGGCGGCAAGGCACTGATTGCCTGGGCCGAACAACTCACCCGCTCGAGAAAATTCGACGAATCGGCCGAAGAGCATGTGCTGACCGCAGGTGTTCTCGACCGCATTTACGGGCGGGAAGAAGTCGCGCAACCACGGCTTCTCGCCCGCGCCGGCTGACTTACGATTTGAACTCCAGGTCCGCATAAAGCGGGCGGTGGTCCGACGCCAACCGCGTCAGCGCGCTGTCATAGACCTCACTCCCGCGCGAGGAGACCGGGCCACGCATGAAGATGTGGTCGATGCGCAGCATGGGGAAGCGTGACGGGAAGGTCGCGCCGCGCCGACCGCGATAGTGCGTGGCGTCCTTCATCTCGCGGCTGAGGCGGCGGTACACCGAAGAAAATGGTATCGCATTCAAGTCCCCCATCAGGACCAGAGGCATATCCTCCGGAACGCCTGCGATCCAGTTCGCACTCAAAAGTCGATCAAGCTGGTGGTTGCGCTGCCCACGCATGACGCCCAGATGGGTAGTCATGACGTGTACTGGTCCGGCGTCGCCTGATATCTCGACGTGAAGCGCACCACGGGGTTCCCCCGGGGCAGGCAAGATTCCCGACTTGACCACACGCATATCCCGCGAGGTGAGCACGGCATTGCCGTAGTGCTCCTCTTCCACTCTCATGGCCGCGTGAAAGTGAAACTTCATGTCGAGATGCCGCGCTATTTCATGCGCTTGATCCACACCGCCCGAGCGTGCGCGGCCCACATCCAGTTCCTGAAGCGCAATGACATCAGGGTCACACTGAGCGATGACTTCGGCGATACGCGAGGCATCGCACCGTCCATCCGTTCCGCGACATCCATGTATGTTGTAGGTCAAGAACCGCAATTGAAAATGCTCCAGATCATGTCGGCGTTGAGAGGGTTCAACAGGCTTCCACGTAAAGGGAACCAACATATGCCGGCTCCCGTTCCCTGACACGAACAAGCTGCTTCACTTCGGCAAGTGCCACTTTAAAATGTCAGGTTAAATGGCTATAAAAAAACACCTTCTTCGACTTTTTGTTTTCGCGGCAATTTGCCTTGCCGGCTATCTGCTCTACAGGACACTCAGCAAATACAGTTTCAGCGAGTTGAAGGGGTCGCTCTTCTCGATCTCTGCCTGGCATCTTGCGGGGGCCATAGGGTTTGCGGCTTGCAGCTATTTTTGTCTCACCTTTTTCGATTACCTGGGCCTGCGCTATGCAGGGCGGCCAATGCCATATCCGAAGGTGGCATATGCCTCATTTACCAGCCTCTCCATCGGCCACAATATCGGTGTTGCCGCATTGTCCGGCGGTGCCGTGCGCTATCGCTTCTATTCCAAATGGGGGGCATCGGGAGGTGAGGTTGCAAATGTGATCCTGTTCTCAGGAGTCACAGTGCTTCTCGGCCTCATCACACTGGCGGGAACGGCATTGCTTCTGCGCCCGCAAGCTGCAAGCGAAATGACGATGCTCGGCGTCACCACCATCCGCATTCTGGCTATCGGGGGATTGTGCGTCCCCCTCGCCTATATTGGGATCGCCGCCTTCTACTCGGACTTTACCTGGCGGTTCAAACATTGGGAGTTTCGTATTCCCCAGATGAAGTTGGCGATCGCCCAGATCGCTGTTGGTTTAGTCAACTTTGCGTTCGTCGCCGCCTGCCTTCATCAGACGGTTCTTGCATTCGCAGATGTTGGCTATATCGACGTGGCTGCCGTCTATGCCATTGCCAACGGGACGGCGTTGATCAGCCATGTGCCCGGCGGCCTCGGTGTTCTTGAAGCCACGGTTCTCTATCTGCTGCGAGGCGCACCATTGGTCGGTGCAGTGCTTGCATTCCGTTTTTGCTACTTTCTACTGCCGCTGATGATCGGCCTGCCGATGCTGCTTCTGGCCGAAGGCGGGATTCTTAGGAAAACGGATCGCGACAAGAAGGAGCAGGCATCCGCTTCGCGCGCCTGAAACGGCGCGCCTGCCAAGGTCAGCACTGTTCAGGAAAACAGACGGGACGCCCAGCTGCGGATCCGGTGGGGCAGCACACGTACCTTCTGGAGCGGCCAATAGGGCTTGAGAGGATCGAGAACCGCCGTCCCAAACAGCAGTGACTTCTCACCACCGGGATCCAGGTTGAAAGGTCGAAGATGCTTGTTGCCGACGTTCAGGCGGTCGATTGCTGACACGAGGGATCCGCTTTCGTAGACCGCGGACTCGACCTCTTTCAGCGGCACTCCGACATGCTCGGCCAGAAGGTCGTTGCGCAGAAACTCAACCGCCTGGCTCTCCTGCGGTGAGCGGGCCTCGATCGCAACATCGCACTCGGTGTCCAGCCCCTCGGAGCGGTGGTTGAGGTTGGATGACCCGATGCGCAGGAAGCGGTCGTCGACGATGAGAACCTTCGCGTGGATGAGAATTTCCTGCTCCTTGCCGGAGGTTTCATCCACGGCAACGGGATAATAGACACGCAGCCTGTTGTTCCGGTCAGCAGCCATGAGACGTCGGATGATACGGTCGCGGTTTCCACCCATGACAAATTGCTCGAACAAGCCGCGAGAGCTTTCGGTCACGAGGATCACCACCTCGGGCCCATCAGGTTCGGCAAGCCGTTTCTCAAGCAAGCGGCCAAGGGGACGCGAAGCCAGGTATTGAGTTTCGATATAGATGCTTTTGCGCGCGGCACGCAGGACGTCGTAATTCAATCGTCCTGCCTCTCGCCGGCCCTGAAATCCCATCATCGAGGGCAAGGTGCGCGCAATGCCGATCTCACAGTCTTTCAGGTCCGGATCGAACCCGTCGGGCCAGATTTCCTCACCGTGATGTTCCGGCTGGTGGCGTTCGCCGGTAGCGCGACGCCAACGTTCACGTGCCAGATCACCGATCGCCTTGGCGGCTACGCCTTCGAGCGCGATCTGCGTGTCGTGCACCGGCTCATAGGCTTCACCGTCTTCCGTTACCCGGTCGGGGTCATAGGGGCGATGAGGTCTGCGGTCCCAGCGATGCACCGTCAGGTCCATGCCTCCGGTAAAGGCAAGACTGTCATCCAGGCAAACGAGTTTTTGATGATGGGAGGCGCGCAGCGGATGTTTGCCATCATAGCGAACCAGGATACGGGGATGCTCGCGCCATGGCTCCTTCTGAAGAATCTTCTTCTGCGAATACAGTGATCCCAACCGCCATACCAATATACGCACCGTCAGATCTTCATTCTCTTCCACCGCTTCGCGGATCAGATTTCCGAGCCTGACCGACTTCTCGCCCTGATCGGGATGCAGGCGGATATTGCCGTTAAAGTCCCAGCCAATGATCCAGATGCTGCGCTTGGCATTGCGCAACGCCTGCTCGAGCATCGTGAAATATGCCTCGCCATCCACGAGGAATTTCAGCCTTGTCGCTTTCTCGATGCGCCAGACATTGCGCCCGGGGCGCAGAATGCTTCCTGCCGAGGCGGCTGCTTCGGAGCGCGCGCTCTGCGTCTGCCTTTGGCCTGCATCCTTGGCGTTCAGATAATTGTTCGTGGAAATCATGTTATCGGCGGAAGCGTCCATCTATTACCCCTGCCCGGCGCGATCACGAATTGCCGGCTCAGTGCTGAAACGCCGCCCCTGGGCTATCGTTCCTTTAGAAGATGGTCCTGCCGCGTCCGCCAAAGGCGGCGAAGCACCGATGGCAACTGGTCTGGCAGGTCCTCTGCCATCAGGCCGGGACCAAAGGCTTCTGCAGCTTTTGCATGCAGCCATGTCGCGGCGCCTGCAGCATCCAGCGCCGTCATTCCCTGTGCGAGGAGACTTGCGATGATGCCTGACAGCACGTCGCCACTTCCCGCGGTCGCAAGCCAGGCCGGTGCAGCCGAATTGATCACTGTCTGGCCCGCGGGATCCGCAATTACGGTATCCGAACCCTTCAGCAACACCACGCATTTGGCACGTTCTGCCGCTTGCCGCGCAAGCTCCAGTGGCGAGCCTTCAAGGTCGGGGAAAATGCGACGGAATTCGCCCAGATGCGGCGTCAGGACGAGCGTACCACCGTTTCCCGAAAACGCTTCGGCAAGATCGAAGAGTTGCTGCGGATCACCTTCAAACGCCGTCAGCCCATCAGCATCCAGAACCAATGCGTTCGGCCGAATGGCCAGATCTGCACCAAGCAAGTCGGCAACAAAGACGCGCACCTTGTCCGCGGCTCCGAAACCCGGTCCCAATACGAATACCTGAGGGTGGCGCTTGGCAAGGAACTCATCCAGCTCATGCCGGTCTTCGAGTCGCGTAACCATGACCGACGTCAGGTGCATCGCATAAAGCAGCAGGGCGTTGGCTGGAGACAACAAGGTAACCGCCCCTGCCCCGGCGCGCGCGGCGGCCATGGCCGACAGTCTGGCCGCGCCTGACGTCATCGGCCCACCGCCAAACACGCCGACATGGCCTCGTGAATATTTGTGCTGGGACTGAGAAGGCCACGGATAAGCGTGCTGCCACAGCTCGGGCGCATTGAGCCGGCAATCCACCTGCAGCTGATCGAGGTGGCGCGCATCCATCCCTATGTCGCGCAGGATGACCTCACCGCAATGCAGGCGGCCAGGCGCCATGACGTGACCCGGTTTGTATCGAAATAAGCTGACAGTTATCGCTGCCTCGAAGGCAGCGCCCAGAACCTGCCCCGTGTCTGCTTCGATACCGGTCGGCAGATCGATCGCGACCACGAGCGACCCTGCAGCATTGGCACGGCTCACCGCAGCCAAGACATTGCCTTCCAGGTCTCGGCTTATGCCCGAACCGAATAGTGCATCGACAACCACGCGCCCTGCACGCGGCTCCCATTCGGCGAGTTCCCTGATTGGCCTGTCCCAGGCAGCGAAGGCGCGTGCGGCGTCTGTATGCGGTTTCGGCTGGCCAAGGGCGTAAACATCCACATCCAGACCTGCTTGCGCAGCCAACCGGGCCACCACATAGCCGTCGCCGCCATTATTGCCCGGCCCGCAAAGTACATCGAAGCCTCCAGCGTCTGCGAGCCGGGCGAGCAGCAGGTCGTAAACGGCCTGACTGGCTCGCTCCATGAGCGTATAGGTCCCGTCAGCAAGCTCCGTTGCCGCGGCCTGTTCGGCGTGCTTGACCTTCGAGGCCGTGAGGAGTTCCAGTGGTGCATCGTTCATGATCTCAACCTTAGACAGCGGCGGCTGCCAAGCGCAACGATCGAGGCGCAAGATTAGTTTCTATGCATGTTGCTTAAATGTCAGGCAGACACCTATGATTTGGTCTGTCGAGTAGACTATGATCCCGTTGCACTGAGAGCGAAAGAGCCGGTTCTCAGCGCGTCCTGCTCATTTTTGCAGGTATAACCAAAACTGGCACGGCACATGCATAACAGGTCGATGAAGTAGGGGGCGAACCCTGCTTACCAGCAATCGGAGGCCGCCAAAGCATGAAAAAGATCGAGGCGATCATCAAACCGTTCAAGCTCGACGAAGTGAAGGAGGCCCTTCAGGAAGTCGGACTACAAGGCATCACTGTCACCGAAGCAAAGGGTTTCGGCAGGCAGAAAGGCCATACCGAACTTTACAGAGGCGCTGAATATGTCGTCGATTTTCTACCGAAGGTGAAAATCGAGGTCGTGCTTGCAGACGATATGGTCGAAGCCGCAGTCGAAGCCATTCGAAAGGCCGCACAGACCGGCCGCATCGGCGACGGAAAGATCTTTGTCAGCAGCGTAGAGGAAGTCATCCGCATCCGTACCGGCGAGACCGGACCGGACGCAGTCTGAGCCTGATATCAAAAACCGATTGCAAGTTTTGTGGTCATAAACACGGGATAAAATAGAATGACGACAGCACAGGACCTGATGAAGCAGATCAAGGACAACGACATCAAGTTTGTTGACCTGCGCTTCACCGACCCGAAGGGTAAGCTTCAGCATGTGACGATGGATGCGTCTGCTGTTGACGAAGACATGTTCGCTGATGGCGTGATGTTCGACGGTTCGTCCATCGCAGGCTGGAAAGCCATCAACGAGTCCGACATGGTCCTCATGCCGGACACCGATACCGCAACCATGGACCCGTTCTTTGCCCAGTCCACCATGGCTGTGGTCTGCGACATCCTCGACCCGATCTCCGGCGAGTCCTACAACCGCGACCCGCGCGGCACGGCCAAGAAGGCCGAAGCTTATGTGAAGTCCGAAGGGTTTGGCGACACGGTCTATGTTGGCCCCGAAGCCGAGTTCTTCATCTTCGACGACGTCCGCTTCAAGGCCGACCCGTACAACACCGGCTTCAAGCTCGACTCCAACGAATTGCCGTCCAATGACGACAGCGAATACGAGACGGGCAATCTCGGTCACCGTCCGCGCATGAAGGGTGGCTACTTCCCGGTACCGCCAGTGGATTCGGCGCAGGACATGCGTTCCGAGATGCTGACCCTCCTGGGCGAGATGGGTGTTGTTGTTGAAAAGCACCACCACGAAGTGGCTTCCGCACAGCATGAGCTTGGCATCAAGTTCGACACGCTGACGCGCAATGCCGACAAGCAGCAGCTCTACAAATATGTCGTGCATCAGGTCGCACATGCCTACGGCAAGACGGCAACCTTCATGCCGAAGCCGATTTACGGCGATAACGGTTCGGGCATGCACGTCCACCAGTCGATCTGGAAAGACGGCAAGCCAACCTTCGCTGGCAACGAGTATGCCGGTCTGTCGGAAAGCTGCCTCTACTACATCGGCGGCATCATCAAGCACGCCAAGGCACTGAACGCCTTCACCAACCCGTCAACCAACTCCTACAAGCGTCTGGTTCCGGGCTTCGAAGCTCCTGTTCTTCTTGCCTACTCGGCACGCAACCGTTCGGCGTCCTGCCGCATTCCGTTCGGCTCCTCACCGAAGTCCAAGCGCGTTGAAGTTCGCTTCCCAGATCCGACGGCGAACCCGTATCTGGCATTCGCCGCGCTGCTGATGGCTGGCCTCGACGGCATCAAGAACAAGATCCATCCTGGCCAGGCCATGGACAAGGATCTCTACGACCTGCCGGCGAAGGAACTGAAGAAAATCCCGACCGTCTGCGGCAGCCTGCGTGAAGCTCTGATGAGCCTCGACAAGGACCGTGCCTTCCTCAAGGCCGGTGGCGTCTTCGACGACGATCAGATCGACTCCTACATCGAACTGAAGATGGAAGAGGTTCTGCGTTACGAGATGACCCCGCACCCGATCGAGTTCGACATGTACTACTCGGTATAGTACCTGATCTGCGAGCCGGTCCGGCCGGCCCGCAACAAGAAAAGCCCCGTCACTTCGGCGGGGCTTTTTTTTTGGATCGGGGTCGAAAGAGCGGCTCTTCGCATCCCGACACTTTGGAATGCTCCTAGAGACTGCTGACGACCCAGTCGACAATCTCAACCGTGGCGGTCTCGAAGGCAGTGTTGAAGGCTGCCCGATAGGCTGCGCTGCCTGTGCCGCTTACCGGTGCGACAGCAACGACGCTGCGTGATGCACGCACGACACCGTTGCGGTCATCGACTATGCGCACGAACAATTCCACATAGGTCGTCTCGCTCGCCCCTGTGCGGATTTCAAAGGCGCGGATGTCAGTGACAACCTGGTAGTCGATCGCCAATCCCTGCCCGGGCAGTCCCACTCCGCCGAAACTGTCGGTTTTCTGAAAGGCCTCGGCCAGGCGTGCCTGTATCAGCTGCGGCAACCGATCGGTCCAGCGCACGCCATTGAGGAGCTGTACCGTCCCCTCACCCGTTCGGATGACGATGTCTTCTCCGTCCAGCAGCTTGAGCGCGGACGGTTCGGCTATAAGGATCTGGCGCCGCGGGAAGGCCCGTGCGGTTTGGATGAGAGCGGGAGCCGACAGATCAATGGCGTCAACAGGAGGCGGGGAAAATCCGGGGATCGCCGAGCAAGCCGAGAGGAAGGCCGTGGCAAGCAAGCCGCCCGCGGCATAAACAAGTCTCACGTGCAGAACTCCCCACAACGGCTGAATTGCAATAGATTAACCACTACTTGCTTGGCTTTGCATGTCAACGACGGGCACGCCCGTCATAGCGTTTGATCTCACCTTCCCCACCGGTAATGATCCGCTGAGGATTTCGTTCAAGATCGGTGACGGCTCTTTCGATGCGGGTGATTGCGCGGCGTCCATCTTCAACAAGCGCCTCGACGTCCCTCAAGCCTTTTCCCGAAAAACGCGACAAGCCGTCTGTGATCGTGCCAACGCGCGCATTCAATGTATCTGCGACCTGACGGAAGGACTGGAGGGTTGCGCGCGCCTCTGCAACGAGCCCCTCGCCGTCACCGGATTCCAGCATCTTGTCGACCTTCGCCAAGACACCATCAACCCGTACAGATGCCTCGTTGAGCCTGCTGGCAAGCTGGGAGGCGTCTACGATTATCTGGTCGATCTCCTCGCTGCGGCCGCCGATCTTTTCCGTGACTTTCGCAATCTCGGACGAGGCGCGGTTCACCGCCCCGCTGGCCTCTTCGAAGTTCCTGACGGCGGAGGAGACGGCATCGCCATCAATTCCTTCCAACACGTTGTCGACCTTCGAAAGGGTCTGGTTCGCACTGGTCGAAAAAGTCGAGATGGATGCGACAGCCTGATCCACACGCGTGACCACAGTCTCGAACTGATCGCTGGCTTTCGCCAGATCATCCGTAAACTGCTCCACATTGGTGACGATTTCGGTGACCTTCTCGCGATCGACGGATACGATCAGGTCTTCTGCAGCCTTGAGCGTGTTCTCCAACTGGCCGGTTACGGTGCCTATGGTCTTCGAAAGTTCCCCGACATTGGCCAGGAAATCGTCGATCCCCGAGGCGTTCTGGGAAAGAGCCTGGGAAAATTGCTCGATGTTCTGCACGGTCTGGGAAAGCGGCCCGCGCGCTTCCTTCACGAAGCCTTCGAGCTCTCCGATAACACTATCGGCCCGCGTAAGCAGGCTTTGTGCCGTCTGCAGCAAATTCGTAACAGCTGATGGACTGGCCGTGATTTCGGCGATCTCGTTGGATTGCTCTGCCAGGTGAAGAATGTTCTGTTCGGTCGGATCGCCACCCTTCAGCTCGATATTCGCCTGCCCGGTCAGGCCCGCGAGGCCGACATCGGCCTGGGTAGAGCGGGTAATGGGGGTGAGACGGTCGACCTCGGCATCGGCGACAGCCACTTGCGGATTGGTCAAGTCGAGATAGACCCGGCGCACGTCGCCAACCTTTACGCCGTTGAACAACACAGCACTGCCGCGCCCAAGCCCTGATGCGGAACCGGGTATGCGAATACGCAGCAGAGACGTCTCGCCGCGCTCGCCTATCGCAGCGGTCCAGTAGACGAACCCGAAGGCTGCCAACAGCGCGAGAATGGCGAATGCACCGACCGCGACGTAATTTGCTTTTGTTTCCATCAGTACACTATCTGCATCAAGGTCGATTGTCCGTCACGATCTGACGGGCGCGCTTGCCTCGGAAGTAAGACTTTACCCAAGGCTCTTCGCTTCGCATCATTTCTTCCACGGTGCCAGCGACCAGCACCCGTTTCTTCCCCAGCACCGCGATGCGATCACACACCGTAAGCAGGCTGTCCAGGTCGTGGGTTACCATATAGACGGTAAGGCCCATCGTGTCGCGCATCTTGGCGACCAGTTCGTCGAACTCCGCGGCACCGATCGGATCGAGGCCGGATGTCGGCTCATCCAGAAACAGGATATCCGGATCCAGCGCGAGCGCTCGCGCCAGGGCAGCACGTTTGATCATGCCGCCTGAAAGCTCCGATGGCAGCTTGTTCGCCGCTTCGCGCGGCAGCCCCACCAGTTCCACTTTCAGCAGAGCCAGTTCGTCCATCAGTTTGTGCGGCAGGTCCAGATACTCGCGCATCGGAACCTGGATGTTCTCCAAGACAGTGAGGGATGAGAACAAGGCACCATGCTGAAACAGCACCCCCAACCGCATATCCAGCGCAATCTTCTCGCGGGTTGATGCCGTTGCGAGATCCTTTCCGAAAAGCTCAATCGTGCCGCTGCTACGCGGGATCAGTCCCAGAACCGTGCGCAAAAGCACGGACTTGCCTGCACCCGACGCTCCCACAAATCCCAGGATCTCGCCGTGATGAACGTCCAGCGACAGGTTCTCCAGAACCGTGGTTTCCCCGAAGGAGACCGTAATGTCACGTGCCGACAGTACGACCTTGTCGCCCTGCCATTCTGGCTGAACCGGCGTCATCACGTCGCTGTTGCTCTCCAGACCGGCCATCAGAAATCGATCGCAGCATAGAACATGGCAAAGAGGCCATCGACGACAATCACCACGAAAATCGCCTTCACCACTGAAGCCGTGACGTGGCTTCCAAGCGATTCGGCACTGCCGCCGACCTTCATGCCTTCAACAGACGCAATGACACCGATGATCAGCGCCATGAACGGGGCCTTGATGAGCCCGGCGAAGATGGTGGTGAGATCGATCGCTTCATGCATGCGGTCGATAAATGCCGTTGGTGGGATCCCTGAATAGAGCCAGGCCGTTGCCATCGCTCCACCGACAGCCGCAAAATTCGCGACAATCGTCAGGCAGGGCAAGGCGATCACCAGGGCAAGAAGGCGTGGAAAAACCAGAACCCCTACGGGATTGAGCCCCATAACGGTCAGTGCGTCGACTTCCTCACGCATCTTCATCGAGCCGATTTCGGCAGTAATGGCGCTGCCAGAGCGACCCGATACCATGATGGCGGTCATGAGCACGCCGAGTTCACGCCATATAAGGATCCCGACAAGATCAACGACGAAGATCTCGGCACCGAAATAACGCAGCTGAAATGCACCTTGCTGTGCAATGATTGCGCCCACGATCGCCGACATCAGCATTATGATCGGTATGGCACCCACGCCCATGCGGTCGATCTGGTTTGCAATTGCGGCAGGGTTCAAGGTGTGCTTGCGGCCGAGTTTCATCTGCGCGCCGCTGATGGTCGCACCCAGGATGAACAGTCCCTGCATCATGTCGTCGCGCATATTGTACATCGCGCGTCCGATCGCCGCCGGCACCGCCACGAACCAGGAATCGCTTTTGGGCTTTTCAGGTATCGTCGGATTGCGGGCAATCGGCTGTACTTCCTCCAACAATATGAGGGCCGATTTCGAGGCGCCGAGCACCTCCACTTCACCTCCGCCGGCGCGATGGGCGTTGATGAAGCGGGAAATCAGCCATGCGCCCGCTGTGTCGAGCGTCTCTATCGCAGAGATATCCAATCGGGCAGAAACGCCTTCGGCATTTGCCTCCAGCTTGCGCAGGGCCTCATCCACGCTGCCCACAGTGCGCGAGATCCATTTGCCGCTCAACCGGCACAGCAATGCATGTTCCTGCCACTCGACATCCAGGCCGGCACCGGCTGGACCAGCCGTTTCCCTTGATGCCGCGTCTTGTGCCTGAGCTTGTGAAACCATATCCAATCCATAGTTCGCCATACGCGCATTGGAAACTCCATTCCGGCCAAGCGCGCTGCTTTTTCGCACCGTTGGAGGGTGAAAGATGTCCTACAGCATGAAAGTCGAGATCGAACGGTTTCCTATCGCCGGTGTTTTCCGAATCGCGCGCGGTGCGCGTACGGAAGCCCAGGTCGTGACCTGCACGATTTCATGTGGTGATGCGGTTGGTCACGGCGAATGTGTTCCCTATCCCCGCTACGATGAGACCGTAGATAGCGTCATCGCGCAGATCGAAAAGGCACGAACTCTCATCGAAGGCGGATTGTCTCGCAAGGAACTGCTCGAAGCCATGCCTGCGGGCGCTGCGCGCAATGCCGTTGACTGTGCCTTGTGGGACGTGGAAGCCAAGATCAGCGGCAAGCGCGTCTACGAACATGTCTGCGACACGCCGTTGCGACCGGTCACCACGGCAGCAACCATTTCCCTTGGCACGGTCGACGAGATGGCCGAAGCAGCGCGCGGTCAGGCGATGCGCCCCCTTCTGAAGGTGAAGGTGGGCGCGGAGAATGACGCAGCCCGCATTCACGCGGTTGCGGCCTCGGCCCCCAACAGCCGCCTGATCATCGATGCCAATGAAGGCTGGACCGAAGACAATATAAGGGAAAACCTCCTCGCCTGCGCAGAGCACAAGGTGGCGCTCGTGGAACAGCCACTACCGGCTGGCGGAGACGCCATTCTGGCCCAGATACCTCATCCTGTCCCCGTATGTGCCGACGAGAGCCTTCATACTGCCGAAGACCTGCCTGATCTCAAGGGACGCTATGACGCGGTAAACATAAAGCTGGACAAGACTGGCGGCCTGACAGCGGCAATCACGCTTCACCGCGAGGCACGTGCGCAGGGTTTCTCCATCATGATAGGTTGCATGGTCGGCTCATCACTGGCCATGGCACCGGCAATGTTGCTTGCCCAGGACGCGGATTTCGTCGATCTGGATGGTCCACTGCTCCTGAAGCAGGACCGTGAGCCCGGATTGAAATATACCGGCTCTGTCGTATCACCCCCACTCCCCGAGCTTTGGGGCTAGTTCGTCGCGCTTTACGCAGCTTTCACTCCTGCTGCCTCTGCGACGCGGAGCTTGGATTCGGCTGTTGCGGGCGCGGCTATGCCGGTCCAGGTGATTATCTCGAAATTTCCTTCGAAATCCTCGACAAGGGCGGTGCAGCTTTCCACCCAGTCGCCGGTATTCATGTAGCGAACACCCCGGATCTCTTCGATCGCGGCATGGTGGATATGGCCGCAAATGACTCCGTCGACATCGCTGCGTCGGGCTTCCTGCGCCAGGACTTCCTGAAACGAGCTGATGAAGTTGACGGCCTTCTTCACCTTGACCTTGGCCCAAGAAGAGAATGACCAGTAAGGCCGCCCAAGCAGCCTGCGGAGCGCGGCAACCGCACGGTTGATCACGATGGCCAGATCATAGGCCTTATCGCCGAGATAGGCGAGCCAGCGCACATTGTGCACGAGCTGGTCAAACTGATCGCCATGGATGACAAGATAATCCCTGCCATCGGCACCTTTGTGGATGAGTCGATCGCAAACCACGATGCCGCCGAAATGCGTTCCCTGGAAAGAGCGCAGAAACTCGTCGTGATTGCCGGCGACATAGTAGATCTCGGTACCCTTGCGGGCCTTGCGCAACAGCTTTTGCACGACATCATTGTGAGCCTGAGGCCAATGCCAGGAACGGCGCAAGCGCCAACCATCAACGATGTCACCCACCAGATAAACCGTGTCGGCGTCATTGTAGCGCAGGAAGTCGATCAGATACTCCGCCTTTGCAGGCCTTGAGCCAAGATGCACATCGGAAATGAAGATGCTGCGGTAGTGGCGGGATCTGGGCTCTGGCATGGCTGGCGACCGTTTCGTTCGAGACGCAGCTTCTATGGACAGATTCATGTCACAGCCATGTGACGGTTGTCATGCAGGCAGGCCATCTGTAGATCATCCAACGAAGCAGAAGCCTGGGAGAAGCAGATGGATCTGGGAATCAAGGGCCGCAAGGCAATCATATGCGCATCAAGCAGAGGACTTGGCCGCGGCTGCGCCATGGCGCTTGCTGAAGCCGGCTGTGATGTGGTCGTCAATGGCCGTGAGCCCAACTCCCTGCATCAGACTGCGGAAGAGATTCGTCGCGCATATCCGGTCGTGGTGACCGAGGTCGCGGGCGACGTTTCTGAACCTTCGGTTCAGGATGCATTGCTCAGCGCGTGCCCGCAGCCGGATATTCTCGTGAACAACAATGGTGGCCCGCCTCGCCGCGATTTTCGCGACCTTACCCGCGAGGACATGCTGAGGGGCGCGACGCAGAACATGGTCGTTCCACTCGAACTGATCCAGCGGGTGATCGACGGCATGGCAGAGCGCAATTTCGGTCGCATCGTCAACATCACTTCCCTGTCCGTCTACATGCCGATAGAAGGCTTGGATCTGTCTTCCGGCGCACGCGCGGGTCTCACGGCCTTCCTCGCCGGCGTGTCGCGTTCCGTTGCCAACAAGAATGTGACCATCAACAATATTCTCCCCGGCAAGATGGATACAGAACGGCTTGCGAGCGGCATTCGCGCAGGCGCAGAAAAGGCCGGTGTTTCCTATGAGGAACAGGCCGCGAAACAGGCAGCCGAGATACCGGCGGCCCGCTTTGGCACGGCCGAGGAATTTGGGCAGGCCTGCGCCTTCCTGTGTTCGGCTCATGCCGGGTACATCACGGGCCAGAACCTGAAACTCGACGGCGGCCTCTACAACAGCGCCTTCTAAGGCATCGTCCGGCTTGGGACTGATACGCGGGAAATTGCGACTATGGCTGATAACGAGAACAAGAACAGCAAAACGTCGGAACTCGACGAAGCGGCACTCTTCTTTCACCGCTATCCCGTGCCGGGCAAGCTGGAAATCCAGGCGACTAAGCCGCTCGGCAACCAGCGCGATCTGGCCCTGGCCTACTCGCCGGGTGTTGCTGCACCCTGCCTGGCCATCAAGGAAGACCCGACCACGGCTGCGGACTACACCGCGCGCGCGAATCTTGTCGCCGTGGTCTCCAACGGCTCGGCCGTGCTGGGCCTGGGCAATATCGGGCCCCTTGCTTCCAAACCCGTTATGGAAGGCAAGGCGGTCCTTTTCAAGAAATTTGCCAATATCGATGTCTTCGATATCGAGATCGATGCACCGGAAATCGACCGGATGGTCGAAACCGTTTCAGCGCTGGAGCCGACTTTTGGCGGCATAAACCTTGAAGACATCAAGGCTCCGGAATGTTTCGACGTTGAAGAGCGTCTGAAACAGCGCATGAAGATTCCCGTCTTCCATGATGACCAGCATGGCACTGCAATCATCGTCGCCGCCGCGATCATCAACGGTCTGGAACTTGCGGGAAAGAAGATTTCCGAGGCCAAGATCGTGACCTCGGGCGCGGGTGCTGCAGCGCTTGCCTGTCTCAACCTGCTGGTCGAACTGGGTGCAAATCTGGAGAACATCTGGATCACCGACCGCCACGGCGTTGCCTATAAAGGCCGCGTGGAGGAGATGGACCGCTGGAAAGAGCCCTACCTCAAGGACACAGACAAGCGCAGCCTTGCCGAGGTCATCCCCGGAGCGGACGTGTTTCTGGGGCTCTCGGCGGCAGGCGTATTGAAGCCGGAAATGCTGGCGGACATGGCGGACAAGCCGCTGATCCTGGCTCTGGCCAATCCGGTTCCGGAGATCATGCCGCAAGTGGCCCGTGAGGCGCGGCCCGATGCCATGATCTGCACAGGACGCTCCGACTTCCCCAATCAGGTCAACAATGTTCTGTGCTTTCCCTACATCTTCCGCGGTGCGCTTGATGTAGGCGCCACGGCCATCAACGAAACGATGAAGCTTGCTGCGGTGCGTGCCATTGCAGCGCTTGCACGCGAAGAACCTTCCGATGTGGCCGCGCGCGCCTATAGCGGCGAAACACCCATCTTCGGCCCCGACTTCCTGATCCCCTCGCCCTTCGACCCGCGCCTGATCCTGCGGATTGCTCCGGCAGTGGCGGAAGCGGCCATGGAAAGCGGCGTGGCGAGCAGACCGATCGAGGACATGCAGGCCTATTACGACCGGCTGAACCGCTTCGTGTTCCGCTCGGGCCTTGTCATGAAGCCGGTCTTCTCCTCCGCGAAGGCGGCGCAGCACAAGCGCGTGATCTATGCCGATGGCGAAGACGAACGTGTCTTGCGCGCTGCCCAGGTCGTTCTTGAAGAAGGCATTGCGCGTCCAACGCTGATTGGAAGACCTGCTGTCATCGAGACACGGCTAAGCCGCTATGGTCTGAAAATCCGGCCGGGCAAGGATTTCGACATCATCAATCCCGAGGATGATCCGCGATACCGCGAATATGTCGACCTGCTGCAGAAGCGCACGGGGCGCCGTGGCATCACGCCTGAAGGTGCCCGCACACTTGTGCGAACGAACAATACCGTCATCGCGGCCCTTGCCATGCTTCGTGATGAAGCTGATGCGATGATCTGTGGTCTTGAAGGCAGGTTCGAGCGTCACCTTCGCTATGTGGACATCATCCTGGGTCGTCGTCCCGGCGTGGATGAGCTATCGGCACTGTCAATGCTGATCACGAAGCAAGGGGTGATGTTCTTCACCGACACCTATGTGAGCATCGACCCTTCAGCAGAAGAGATCGCGGAGATGACGCGTCTGGCAGCGGAAGAAATACGACGCTTCGGCATCGAACCACGTGCTGCCCTCCTTTCGCATTCCGATTTCGGTTCGCGGGAATCCGCTAGCGCTGCAAAGATGCGCAAGGCAACGGCACTGCTTCATGAACAGGCACCAGATCTTGTCGTGGATGGCGAGATGCATGGTGATTCCGCACTGTCGGAGACGCTGCGTCGCAGGGTGTTCCCGCATTCCAACCTCGAGGGGGAAGCCAATCTTCTCGTCTTCCCCAATCTCGACGCGGCCAATATCACCCTGACCACGGTCAGCGCCATGACCGATGCCCTTCATGTGGGACCGATCTTACTCGGTCCGGCCATGCCGGCTCATATCCTGACGCCATCAGTTACCTCACGCGGCGTGGTCAACATGACAGCGCTTGCAGTCGTGGAAGCGAGCCAAAATAGAAATGGCTAAAATTCGTGGGGTGCAGATAATTTGCACTTAATCTACCTTTGCTAACAATTTTATCTCAACGCAACTTGTAGGCGTACCGTGCCTGCTTCTATTATTGTGACTGCAGGCGCGAGATGAAGTTGTGACCATTACTGTTTTTTCGTTTCGAACTCATACCGCTGACCGACAGCGGAACGGAGGCTACATGTACGGCTTTGTGCGCATCGCCATACTTGGATTCATTTCATGTCTATTTCTCACCGTTCAGGCAGATGCTCTTTCCCGCACGTGCCGAAATCTCGAAGCGCAGCTTGCAAAGGCCTCACGTGGGGGCTCAAGCACTTCGATCGCCAAGTATGACAGGGCCATCTCCCGTCAGGGCAGCGAGCTGAATCGCGCCCGTGCCAGCGCGCGAAATGCCGGCTGTACGGGCGGACTTTTTGGCAATAACAGTGCCCAGTGCCGCTCCATCGGTTCCACCATCCAGAAGATGAGCAACAACCTGGCGCAGTTGAAGCGCAAGCGTGCCTCAATGGGTGGCGCAGGCAACACAAAGCAGATCAAGGCCCGCCTGTTGCGCGATATCCGCAAATATGGCTGCCGAAACAAGCCGGCGACCTCCGTAAAGGCGAAAACCAAGACGAAGAAAAAGGTGCAAAAGGCTGCGGCTCCACGCATCAAGAAAAATGCAGCGCCTGCGCGGGTGGTACAAAAGGCACCGCAAAAGAAGCAGGCAGTCCGCAAGGCAGCCGTCAAGAAGGTCGTCCGCAAGCAGAACTCGGCAACAAGGGCCAGTGCACCCTTCGTCAAGCCGCGCAACATGACCACTTTCCGCACCATGTGTGTGCGCATGTGCGACGGCTACTATTTCCCCATTTCCTTTTCCGTGCCGAAAGACATGTTCGAGCGGGATCAGCAGACTTGCGAGGCACGGTGCCCGGGCGCGGCGGTGGAACTTTTCGTTCACAGCGTACCAGATGAAGAAACCGCCCAGATGGTATCGATCTCCGATGGTACGCCCTACCAGCGAACGGAATTTGCCTATGCATATCGCCGCAAGGGTTTGGGGGGCGCAGGTTGTAGCTGCGAAGTGCAATCCCCCAGCTTCGAAGTCATGGCTGGCGAATATGATCAACCGCAGAACGGCGAGACTGTGAGTTCCATCGCCAAAACGGATGACGCAGCCCTGGCGCAGAACGAGGACATGCTCGACATGCCCGCACCGCGCTTTCGTCCCGATCCGGCTGCAGACCCGGAGACGCTTGCCAACCGCGCCGGCGCGCTCGACATGAAGTCACCAATACCTTCCGCGCCGATCCAGACGGCGGTCTCTTCCTTCGGCGTTCCAGCCATCAGGGTCGTCGGGCCAGTGTTCCTTCCCGACCCAAAAGAGGCAATAGATCTGAAAGCTCCGGTCCCCACTCGCGACCGGTGAGAGCGATCCGCAAGGGCTTGAAGAGTTGCTTGCCCTTGCGCCCCGTCTCGGTCTTCACCCGAGAAGTCCATTCCTTCCAGACATTCTCCGTCCATGGCTCTTCGGGCAGCAGATCGAAAGCCTGGCGGACAAAGTCCTGATCCGCTTTATCGAGCGGGGTGTCTTCCGACGGCCCCTGCTCCACGATTACCCACCACTCAGCAGCATCTTCGATCTTCTCGATATTGCCGCATATGGCCTGCCAGAACGGCTTTGCCTTCGCTCCGGTGATGCCAAGCTCTGCGAGGCGCTGTTCAACAGCGTCGAAAGGTTTCTGCTGAACCAGCTGACGGCTCAGCATGCGCAGTTCCTCCGGGTCGAACTTTGCAGCAGAACGTGAACTGGCCGAAGGTTCGAAGCGTTCTTCCAGTGCCTTCATGCTGCTGCAGGCTTCAACGGATCCGGATGCACCGATCAGCACGGCCAGTGAAGCCACGGCCATCGGCTCCAACCCATCTTCCCTAAGAGAAGCGATTGAAAGCGCCCCTTTTCGTTTCGACAACCCTTCGCCAGAGGTCGCGGTCAACAGATTGTGGTGACCGAAAGCCGGAACCTGCGCGCCGAGCGCTTCAAAGAGTGCGATCTGCGCGCCGGTATTGGTCACATGGTCATCACCACGGATGATGTGCGTGACCTTGGTATCGATATCGTCCACCACCGAAGGCAGGGTGTAGAGATAGGTGCCGTCCTCGCGGATGAGCACGGGATCGCTCATGGAGGCAAGATCCACCGTTTGCGGACCGCGCACCACATCGTCCCATGTCACGTCGGTGCGTTCGGGCTGATGCGGATCATCCTTGAAGTTCGGCAGCAGAAAACGCCAATGAGGACTCCGGCCTTCCTCTTCCAGCCGCTTGCGGTCCGCCTCGGAAAGCTTGAGCGCCTCACGTCCGTAAACTGGCGGCAATCGCCGCGAGAGGCGGATCTTGCGCCGACGTTCAAGTTCTTCCGGCGTTTCATAGCAGGGGTACAACAGCCCTTTCTCACGCAGAAACGCGGCCGCACGATCATGCGCGTCAGTTCGATCGGACTGGCGAATGATTTCGTCCGGCTCTATGCCAAGCCATTCCAGGTCTCGTTCGATCTCATCGGCAAATTCACGCGTGGAGCGCGCGCTGTCCGTGTCGTCAAAACGCAGGATGAACCGGCCGCCCGCCTTCCTGGCAAAGAGCCAGTTGAACAAAGCGGTGCGCGCGTTGCCGATATGGATCCGGCCCGTGGGCGATGGTGCGAAACGTAGGGTAACAGTCATGGCTGCGAGGTAGCCGAGGCCATCTCGCTTTGCAAGCTTCTCCGCGCGAGCTTGCGGGAGACATAGAGCATGAGACCGCATGCACCGAGGCAATAAAGCCCCATGAAGGCGATCTGCAGCGGATAGGATATACCGACATCGATCAGATATCCGGTGAGCCCCGGTCCCATCGCTGTTGCGAAGACCATGATTGCAACGGTCAGAGCGCGTATCGAACCGAGATGGCGCAAACCATACACCTCAGGCCAAACCGCGCCGAACAAGGTCGACGAAAAACCGTAGGAGATTCCAAGCAGCCCCATGAAGGCGAAGGCGCTCCACTGGGCGTCGAAACTTGCCAGGGCGAGGCAGGCTGCCGCCAGAGGAAACAGGAAGCTTGGAAGGAGTGCCGTCGCAGAGAACCGATCTACCAGCTGTCCGGCTACCAGTGCGAAAATTACCGTCATGGAAGCCATGAAGGTGAAGGAGGAGGCAAAGACTTCCAATGACCAGCCACGCAACTCCACCAGATAAACCTGATGGAAGAAAATGGTGGTGCCAATGAAACCCGGTGCCATGACACCGAGAAGCAGGAGATAGAACAGGGGATCCCGTATCACTTCGGCACGTGTCCAGTCGCGAGCGGGTGCCTTGCGCGGCTCAGGATCCGTTGATCGCGGTTCGCGTTCCTGCCAGATCAACCCGCTGATGAGCGGCAGTGCAACGAGGATCAGAACTCCGGCAGCCACGAACCACGCGTTGCGCCAGCCCAGGTAGCCCGCCACGGCAACAAAGATCAGCGGGAGAACCGCCTCGCCCGTATTGTGGCCCAAGGTCGCCACAGAGACGGCTCTGCCGCGTTGTGCGGAGAACCATCGTGCCATGGCCGTCAGAGCGTTGTGGGTCATCATCCCCTGGCCGAAGAGCCTCAGCATGTAGATGGTGATAACCAGGACGATGAGCGAATGGGACAGCGCCATGGATATGGTGGCCGCGGCGAGCATCGGAATGATGATCAGAGCCACATTGCGCGGCGAGTAGCGATCCACGATCTGGCCAAAGCGCGGCAAAGTAAAGGCGCTTGCAAGCGTCGCGACCATGTAGAGCATGCCAAAATCGCCGTGGGACAGCTCATATTCACGACGAATGTCGCCTGCAGACAGCGATATGAAAAATGTCTGCCCGAAAGAGGAGAAGAAGGTCAGCAGAAACCCGCCCGCAATCCAGCGCGCATTCTCCCGCAAGAACACAAGAAACGACATCGATAACCTTGGATTACCGGCAGCAGAACGATGCCGGATTAACTGATCGCCAAATTATGCGGGAATGTGCAGCAGGCTGCAATAGAGCTGCAGCCAACGGCACCTGGTGGCATAGTTCCACTGGCATCGAGATCGCTATGAGCGATCCCTGAACTTGTTCGTGATGGGATATCGGCGGTCCCGACCAAAGTTCTTCCGGGTGATCTTGACCCCGGGGGCAGCCTGACGGCGCTTGTATTCGGCGATGTAGAGCAAATGCTCGATGCGGTGCACGAGCTCCCGGTCATGCCCCCGCTCGACGATCTCATCAACGCTCATCTCGTTTTCCACGAGGCATTCGAGAATGTCGTCAAGCACCGGATATGGCGGCAGTGAGTCCTGGTCCTTCTGATCCGGCCGCAACTCCGCGGAAGGTTCCTTGTCTATTATGTTTTGCGGGATCACCATACCCGTCGGGCCGAGCGCGCCAGGCGGCGTATGCTCGTTGCGCCAGCGTGAAATGGCGTAGACCTGCATCTTGTAGAGGTCCTTGATCGGGTTGAAACCGCCATTCATGTCACCGTAAAGCGTGGCATATCCGACCGACATCTCCGACTTGTTGCCGGTGGTTACGACCATGGAGCCGAACTTGTTCGACAGCGCCATCAGAATGGTGCCGCGTGTGCGGCTCTGCAGATTTTCCTCCGTTACCCCCTCTTTCGTGCCCTCGAAAAGATTGGACAAGGCGCTGGCGAAACCTTCGACCGGCTCCATGATTGGAACCGTGTCATAACGGCAACCAAGGAGCCTGGCGCAATCCTCCGCGTCCTTCAGCGATTCATCCGAGGTGTAGCGGTATGGCATCATCACGCAACGCACACGCTCTTCACCCAAGGCATCGACCGCTAATGCGGCACAGATCGCGGAATCGATCCCTCCCGACAGGCCAAGAACGACATTCTTGAAGCCGTTCTTGTTTACGTAGTCGCGCAGACCAAACATGCAGGCGCGATAATCGGCCTCTTCCTTCTGCGGGATCTTCGACATGGGTCCTTGCGCGCAAACCCATGTGCCGCCATCGCGTTTCCACGTGGTGACGATAAGCGCCTCTTCGAACTGGCTCATCTGGAAGGCGAGCGACTTGTCCGCCTGGATGCCGAAGGATGCACCGTCGAAGACAAGCTCGTCCTGTCCACCCAACTGGTTGACATAGATAAGCGGCAACCCACTCTCGATGACCTGCACGATGGCGACTTGTTGGCGAACATCGACCTTGCCACGATAGTAGGGAGAACCGTTCGGGCTGAGCAGAAGTTCGGCACCTGCCTCGGCCAGCGTCTCGCAAACCTGCAGCTCACCCCATATGTCTTCACAGATGGGAATGCCCAGGCGCACGCCGCGGAAGTTCACGGGGCCCGGCATGGCTGGACCCGGCTGGAATACGCGCTTTTCGTCGAACTCGCCGTAATTCGGCAGGTCCATCTTGTAGCGCTCGCCGATCATCTTTCCCCCGTCAAGCACCTGAACGGAGTTGTGCAGCCCGCTTTCGCGCCTCAGGGGCAAGCCCATGACCACGCCCGGACCGCCATCTGCCGTATCGGCCGTGAACTCCTGTACCGCACGCTCACAGGCTTCAACGAAAGCGGGTTTCAGCACGAGGTCCTCAGGCGGATAACCGGCTATGAAGAGTTCGGGGAACAGAACCAGATCCGCTCCCTGCCTTGCAGCGTCTGCACGCGCTTCACGCGCCTTCTTGAGGTTCCCCTCAATGTCGCCGACGGTGGGGTTCAGCTGTGCGAGAGCGATGCGCAGTATATCGGTCATTTATCCGTCTCGTTCCTCGAAATGGTTTGCGGCAGATATCCGCGGATATGATTGCAGGAAAGCTTGATTGGCGAATTACCCTTGGTCCAGACCTAGAGCGGCTTCACCACGATCAAGGATCACCGGCACGATCAAATCTTCCTCATCAGCCAGATGGCGGGTCAGCATGAGGATCAAGTCATCATTCTCCTTGGCGTATTCATCGGCAGCAAAGCGGCGTCTGGAGCCGTTTTCATGAAGCACCTGCAAGAACGCGCGCCCTTTCTCGTGGTTGCGCTCGAGTGCGTCATGGATCACTTCATGGTCGTTTTCGAGAATATCAAAGCCCTTCTTGAGTCCTTTTTCTGCCTCCATAAAGATGGGAAAATAATGCATGTCTTCGATCTGATGATGACCATGAAGCTGCTGGAGGAAGAAGCGCAGTCGTGGTGCGAAGAAACCTGCGAAGGCTTCGACGTCCAACCTGTCCTCCCGAAAGTCGACGAGGCTTGAGCGCAACATGGCGCTCAGCTCTCGAAACATGTCGTGGCGCTGCAGCCAGAACCGCGCCATTTCCCCGAGATTCTCGTGTCCCTGCCAGACTTCCCGCGGATATTTGTCGATCAGGTACCGCAGATCCGAGGGCAGTACCGTACGCTCGTTCAATGTCAGTTCGATTGGCACGTTGGACATGGGAACTCGCATTCGCGGTCTTGTTGAACGATCAAGCGCCTGACCAGGTGCCCGGATACCTGCAGTACGCGTGGCCATAAAAAGAAACACCCCCGCGCATTAGCATGACGGGGGTGCATCCGAAACATGTGGCAGCGGCCGGTTGATGACCAGCTGCATGGGCGTCAGGCGTTAACCGCCTGATCAAGACCGTGGGACGCGCGGTCCTTCTTCAGGAGCTCAGCCACCAGGAACGCCAATTCGATCGCCTGATCGGCATTGAGCCGCGGGTCACAATGCGTGTGGTAACGGTCCTGCAGTTCCTCGTCACGAATGGCACGCGCGCCGCCGGTGCATTCGGTGACGTTCTTGCCGGTCATCTCGACGTGAATGCCACCCGGATGCGACCCTTCGGCGCGGTGGACATCGAAGAAGGTCTGCACTTCCTTCATGATGCGCTCGAACGGACGGGTCTTGTAGCCCGCAGCGGTGATGGTGTTGCCGTGCATCGGATCGCAGGACCAGACAACCTTGCGCCCTTCCCGCTCTACTGCCTGAACCAGGCGCGGCAGATGCTCGCCGGCCTTCTCCGCACCGAAACGGGCGATAAGCGTCAGGCGTCCCGGCTCGTTCTCCGGATTGAGAATGTCGATCAGCTCGAGCAGACCGTCCGGTGTGGTCGATGGACCACATTTCAGGCCGAGCGGGTTTTTCACGCCACGGCAATATTCGATATGGGCGTGGTCGGGCTGGCGCGTGCGATCACCAATCCACAGCATGTGGCCCGAGGTGGCGTACCAGTCGCCTGAAGTCGAATCCACGCGCGTAAGGGCTTCCTCATAGCCCAGAAGCAGTGCTTCATGGCTGGTGTAGAAGTCGGTCTCACGCAATGAAGGATGCGCCTCGGCGTTGATGCCCACGGCCCGCATGAAGTCGATCGTCTCCGAGATGCGATCGGCAAGCGCCTGGTAGCGTTCGCCCTGCGGACTGTCGGAGACGAAGCCGAGCATCCATTTATGCACATTTTCCAGATTGGCGAAGCCACCCTGGGCGAAGGCGCGCAGCAGGTTCAGGGTCGCTGCAGACTGGCGGTACGCCATTTCCTGTCGCGCCGGATCCGGCAGACGTGAGGCTTCGTCGAACTCGATGCCATTGATGATGTCACCGCGGTAACTTGGCAGTTCGATGTCACCCTTCTTCTCGATATCGGAAGAACGTGGCTTGGCGAACTGACCTGCGATGCGGCCAACCTTTACGACAGGCTGGGAGCCAGCAAAGGTGAGCACGACGGCCATCTGCAGGAATACGCGGAAGAAGTCGCGGATATTGTCTGCGCCATGCTCGGCAAAGCTTTCAGCGCAGTCTCCGCCCTGGAGGAGGAAACCTTCTCCATTGGCAACCGCGGCAAGCTGTCTTTTCAGCTTGCGGGCCTCACCGGCAAAGACCAGGGGTGGATAGGTCGCCATGCGTGCCTCGACATCGGCCAGCGCTTGCTGGTCCGGATAGGAAGGCACCTGAAGGATAGGCTTGCTTCTCCAGGAATTTGGCGACCAGTTTTTCATTTCAACACCCAATTACAATTGTCCGGCCAACCCTCCAAGGCAGCCATGGCCGCCTTTTAACCAATGCGTCACCGAGACGCCAGCCCAGATAGCTGCCGATTCGTCCACGCTTTGGTACGAGTTTTGCCGCGAGACCTACTCGACCCGCTCGCCCTTCTTAACGCGATAGCTTGGTTGATACATCGTCACCAGCTCCTCTGCCGCAGAAGGATGTACGGCCATGGTACGATCAAAGGCATCCTTTGTCAGGCGCGCCTTGAGGGAAATCGCCAGAAGCTGTGCCATTTCGCCCGCGTCGGGCCCCATTACATGGGCACCAACGACAATGCGCGATGCCGCATCAACGATGAGCTTCATGATCATCTTTTCCTGCCGGCCCGACAAAGTGTGCCGCATCGGGCGGAAGCTGGCGCGGTAGATCTCCAGCTCGTCATATTTCTCCGCCGCATCCGCTTCGCTCAAACCCACGGTGCCGATTTCGGGCTGCGAGAACACGGCCGTTGCAATCGTGTCATGATCTATCGACGTGGGCTGACCGCGAAATTCCGTGTCGATGAAACACATCGCCTCGTGAATGGCGACCGGGGTAAGCTGTACGCGGTCGGTCACGTCACCAAGTGCCCAGATGTTCTCGATATTCGTGCGGGAATAATCATCGACAAGAATCTCACCTTTCACGCCGGTCTCAACGCCCGCTTTTTCAAGGCCAAGGCCCTCGGTATTTGGAATACGACCGATGGCCAGCAGGATCTGGTCGAAACTTTCGACCTTGCCGGACTTCATCGTTGCTTCCAGCTTTCCATTCGGATTCTTCTCGATATTGTTCAGCACTTCCTGGCAAAGGATCCGGATGCCTTTCGCTTCCATGGCCTCATGAAGCCCGCGACGCATGTCCTGGTCGAAGCGTCCGAGGATCTCCTGGCCGCGATAGATCAGCGTGGTATCGACGCCAAGGCCGTGGAAAATATTGGCGAATTCGACTGCAATATACCCACCGCCCTCGATGGCAATGCGCCTTGGCAACTCCTTCAAGTCGAATGCCTCGTTGGAGAAAATGCAATGCTCGTGGCCCGGCAACGCCTCGTGCGGATTGGGACGCCCACCAGTTGCGATCAGGATCTTGTCGGCGGTGTAGGTCTTTTCTCCGACGGCAATCTCATGCTGCCCCGTGAGCACGGCTCGGCCCTCGATGATCGTGGCACCAGCCTTTTCCAGGCCCGCACGGTAAAGCCCCTCCAGCCTTGTGATTTCCTTCTCCTTGTTGGCGACCAGTGTCGGCCAATCGAACCGGGCCTCGCCAACGCTCCAGCCATAGCCCGCAGAATCCTCAAAATGCTCCGGAAATTGAGAAGCGTAGACAAACAGCTTCTTGGGTACGCAACCACGTATGACGCAAGTTCCGCCAAAGCGGTATTCTTCAGCTATGGCAACACGCTTCCCAAGCCCCGCTGCCAGACGTCCGGCGCGCACTCCGCCTGATCCGCCGCCGATGACAAACAGGTCGAAATCATAATCAGCCATGTGCTGAATCCCCATCCATTCAATTCATTCCCCTGCAGCTATGCGCACGGAGCCCAAAAAGAAAGCCCGGCATCGGGTGCCGGGCTTCAAAAAATCGGGAAATCGCGTTGATGCTTACTGGCTGTCGCCATTGGCTGGCGCCTGGCTGTTTGCCGCAGCATCAAGCGTCTCGCCTACCGCATTGGACAAATCACGAACGATTCCGCGGCGCCAGATCTCACCCGCCTTGGCAACTTCACGAATGACAATCGGACCGTCAGCGACAAGCTTCTTCCCTGCTTCCGAATTGTAGAATTCGGCAATTGCATTCAGATGCTCCTCGGAGAAGACTCGGGCGTAAGCGAGCGCGGCTTCCTGCTCCAGATCCGCACGGCGGCTAGCCAGTTCGATCGCCTTCTCGTCCACGGTCTGATTGATGAGCTCAACCATGTTCGGGCTCTGCTGGATGAGCTGCGCCTTGAGATTCTGGGCGGCCTGAGGGAGTACGACATCATAGTCGGACGTGGCATTGATTGCCGAGACCGCCTGACGGGCGGCCTTCAGATGCGAATCGGAAATTTCCTGTGCGACAGCACTCATCGACAGCACAGAAAAGGCCATCGCTGCGGCTAGCGCGACGTGGCGAGCGCGTTTGGCCATGTTCATTTCGTTACAACTCCGTTGTATCTCGTTTCTTCTTGCTTTGCTTCTTCACGCCTGGATCGTGCGAACACCCTGTGCGCCTGCAAGCACCGCACGGCCTGCCATATCCAGGAAAAGCCCATGCTCAACGACGCCCGGGATCGCATGAAGTGCATCCGATAGCGCTCTTGGCTCGGGAATGCGGCCAAATGATGCGTCGAGGATCAAATGTCCACCATCCGTTTCGAATGGCTTCCCGTCGCGTTCGCGCAGGCGAATTTCTCCGCTCAGACCCAACTTCTTGGCGGCGCGTGATATTGCGGCACTGGTCGCACCGCGACCAAATTCGTTGATCTCGATGGGCAGCGGGAACCTACCCAGCGTCTCCACATGCTTTGTTTCGTCGGCAATGACGATGAAATCCCGGCAGGCGGCAGCAACGATCTTTTCGCGGAGCAACGCCCCGCCGCCGCCCTTCATGAGCGAAAGTCCAGGGCCGATCTCGTCGGCACCGTCCACTCCCAGATCAAGCTCGGGCGTTTCCTCGAGCGACGTCAGGGGCACACCCAGTTCGCGACACAGCTTGGCCGTGCGTTCGGAGGTTGGCACGCCGATGATCGATAGTCCGTCAGCAACGCGTTCTGCGAGGAGACGTACGAATTCCGCCGCGGTCGAACCGGTGCCGATCCCCAGACGCATGCCGTCTTCAACGAACTTCAGCGCCTCTCGCGCCGCTTCAACCTTCAAAGCCTGTTGATCTGCCATGCTGCCCCTCACCTGTTTGGTCGCTTCCCTACCCTTTTTCGCAAGCCTCGGCAATTCTGCAGATGCCTTGCCTCCCCGTGACGGTTGCTCAGCATCAAGGCAGGCTGTAACCAGAAGCAGCCTTCAGGAGGAAGCTCATGCCCAAACCCATCATCGTCTTCGATCTCGACGGCACGCTGGTCGATACAGCTCCAGATCTTCTCGACAGTCTGAACCATTGTCTGAGCGGGGTTGGCATTGGACGCGTCGATGCGAGCGAAATACGCCGCTATGTCGGTTTCGGCAGCAGGGTCATGATCGAACGCGCATTTGCGGCGCACAATCGCAGCTTGGCGGAAAGCGAGCTTGATCGGCTACAGGCAATCTTCCTCGACCACTACACCGCCAACATGCCCGGAAAATCAAAGCCCTTCGACGGCGTCCTCGCCGCCATCGAACGTTTTCACGATGCCGGTTACCTGACCGCCGTCTGCACGAACAAATATGAGGGCCTGTCCCGCCAGCTTCTGGAAGCGTTGAAGATGACGCAGTTGTTCGAATGCATCTGCGGTTCCGACACCTTCGGTCACCGCAAACCCGACCCGCGCCATCTGACGGACACGATCAGCATGGCTGAGGGGGATCCGGAGCGGGCGGTGATGATCGGTGATTCGCGCACCGACATAGATACCGCCAAAGCCGCGGGCATACCGGTGGTCGCTGTCGATTTCGGATATACCGACCAGCCGGTGCATGTGTTCGAGCCCAGCTGCGTCATCTCCCATTTCGACGAGCTCACCGTAAAACTCTCCGAGAGACTGGTGCTGGCTGCGCAGGGCCATACGGTCACTTGACTTAGCATCAGCTCGTCATCTATATCGCCGCTCGCTCGGCAAATTGCCGTCGGGCGGGCGCGTAGCTCAGCGGGAGAGCACACCCTTCACACGGGTGGGGTCACAGGTTCAATCCCTGTCGCGCCCACCATCTGCTGCCAGCGGATGGGACGATGCACTGCAATGTTATCCAATCAACCTGATTGAAAGCGATAAACCCTTTGCATGCGGCTGCAATCCGATCGGCAACTTACGTCGCCTCGATTTTCGCGCTCTATGTTGCCGGAGCGATGCTCGTTCCGGCGGCAGTAGATATCTATTACGGCAACAGTGACTGGGCCGTGTTCGCGATCAGCGCGCTCGCCACCGGCGGCCTGGCTATCGCGACCGCGATTGCCACACACAGTCAAAGACCCGTCCTTACAACACGCTTCGCGTTCCTGGTCGTCACCGTTCTTTGGGCCACTTTGGGGGTCGTGGGCGCCCTTCCCTTTTATGCGGCTTCCCTGAAGCTCGACTTCGCATCGGCTGTCTTCGAATCGGTTTCGGCAATCACCACAACGGGCTCGACCGTCATCGTCGGGCTGGATCATGCGCCCCCCGGCATCCTGATGTGGCGCTCGGTGCTTCAATGGATCGGTGGCATCGGCGTCATTGCGCTCGGCCTGTTCCTCCTGCCGATCCTGAAGGTGGGTGGATTTTCGTATCTGCGGATTGAATCCTCGGACATCGAGGACAAACCATTCAGCAGGCTCAACAGCCTGTCGCAGGCCTTGCTGGCAATCTATCTCGGACTGACAATCCTCTGCGCCATCGCGTATTCGGCCGCCGGCATGCGTCTTTTCGATGCTGTCAATCATGCGATGACCACAATCGCCACAGGCGGATTTTCAACCCATGATGCGTCCTTCGGATATTACGACGGTTACGCGGTGCGGTGGGTTGGTACGGTTTTCATGCTCCTGGCAGCACTGCCGTTCTCGATCCTGATCGTGATCACGCTGCGCGGACGGCTGGACGCCGGGCGCGACCCACAAATCCGATTGTTCGCCAGCTATGTGACGGCCTTCGTGCTCGTGATTGCACTGGAACGCAGCATCCGCGCGGATGTACCGTTCCCCGAAGCATTGACTGCAGCGGCGTTCAACTTCGTTTCGATCATATCAACCGCAGGCTTCGCCAGCGAGGACTACACGACATGGGGTTCCCTTGCGGTGATGCTGGCCTTCCTTGCGACCTTCGTGGGTGGTTGTTCGGGTTCAACCGCTGGCGGGATAAAGGCCTATCGATTTCTGATCATGGGGCGCATGCTCCAGAACGGCTTCCATATGCTGATCTATCCGGACGCTGTCAGAAGTTTGAGCTACGGCAATCGCGTCGTTGATGCGGAAATGCAAAGATCGGTCGTTCTGTTCATGGTGTCATTTCTGGCTGTATGGGCTTTCTCATCCACAGCGCTTGCTGCAAATGGCCTGGATCTTGTCACTTCACTCACCGCAAGTCTGACCGCACTCACGAATGTCGGTCCCGGTCTGGGCCCGGTCGTCGGACCTGCGGGCAACTTCTCCTCGCTGAGTGACTTCGCGAAATGGGTGCTCACGGTGACGATGCTGCTTGGACGCTTGGAGATATTGGCGGTCCTTGTGCTTCTGACACCTAGTTTCTGGCGCTAGATCACATGACTCATGCAAAAAGCCGCCGCGTGCGACACGCGACGGCTCGATTTGCAGGCGGCGGTTAATCCTAGCTGCCAGCTGATCGCTGCTCTTGGACTTTTGCCAGAGCTTTCAGCAGGGCTTCATCCCGGTCGTAAATGTCCTCATGGTACCCGACCTTGCCCTGTGCATCGGGGAAAGCGGTGAAGTAGCCGACATAGACCGGGATTTTCCTGGGCAGGTTTCTGCGCGCATTTTTCCCGCGCGCGATCGCCGCGCCCACATCTTCACGCGTGCTCTGCAAGACAGCAGCAGCCATTGCGCGGGGATCTTCAAGCCGCACGCAACCATGGCTGTAGGCACGCATGTCCCTGGAAAACAGGTTCTTTGCGGGTGTGTCATGCATGTAGATTGCATGCTTGTTGGGGAACATGATCTTCAACTCGCCCAGCGCATTCCGTTCGCTTGGCGTCTGGCGCACATTGTAAGGGATATTGGCTCCGTAACGTCCCCAATTGATCGAGCTTGAGGCTATGCGCCGACCGCTGGAATCAGTGACTTCATAGCCGGCACGGTCGAGATAGCCAGGGTCGCGACGCAGGCGCGGAAGCATCTCGTTGATGATGATCGAGCGAGGAACGCCCCAGTAGGGATTGAACTCGACATATTCGATTTCATCATAAAAGAAACTGGTCTGGTTCGCCTTCTTGCCCACGACGACGCGCATGGAGAGCTTCTCCTCCCCATCTTCCTGGAACTGAGCCTTATAGGAGGCGGCGTTGATCATGACGCGGGTGTCACCAAGACGGGAGGGATGCCAACGCAGCCGCTCCATGGAAAGCTTCACCTTCTCGACGCGTTCAGCCTTGGATTCGCCAGCAATTGCAGCAACCGTCCGCTTGCCGATGATCCCGTCGGTGGTCAGCCCCTTTGCCTTCTGCGCTGCTTTGACGAGCGGGACGAATTCCGGAGCATAGGTTTCGCTGCCATCATAGCCAGCCAGCACTGCGCGCTGCTCTTCATCCAGGATGATCTCCTGATCGCGCTCGATCAGCGTCATCAGCTTGGGGAATTCGCTGCTGCTCTTGCCCGGACGAATGAATGTGTCGGGCTCGACCACGATTTCCCGCTCGGCGCTTTCCCGCAGCGCCGCGAGTTCCTTGCGAAGATATGTATAGAGCTCGTTTTGCGGGTGCTGGCTTTCCAGGTAGCGGCGCGCGTCGAAGGTGTGTGCGAGAATGTCGAGCGATTTGACAAGATCGACATCCGGCAGGTCAAAGTCGTGATAGCCGGAAATCTTGTTGGGATCGATGCGCGAAAGCTTCGCATCAAGCACGTAGCGAAGCGCCTTGGCGCTCATCTGGATTTCGAAGCGAGCCAAGGCCTTTTCCTGCGAACTCGTATCGCTCCCCTCCGCCCCTGCTCCGTTCGCTGCGAGCGAAACGGCGTAGTGGGTTTCATCAAGACCATGCTCGCCTGCCTGTGCGAGCACTTCCTGCACAAGCCGAGCGCGCTCGTTCAGTTCGCCCTGCTCGATCCAGATAAACTCAGGATTTTGCGAATAGTATTGGGAGATCGCTGCAGCAATCTCCTTCTCCGCCCGCAATTCGTCTCCGCTCAGCGAAGCGATTGCAGCGGCGAATGATGCCTGGCCATCGGCAGCTTCGGCAGATTGAGCGATGGAAGCCAGGTCGATCCTGGCGTAGGAGCCGACCTTGTAGTCGTAATATTGCGGGCCGGTGATCTTGGGGAGTGGCTTGGGAGCGGCACGCTTGACCACACGCTTTTGTTGCCGTGCCTGGGGGGCAGCGCGGCGCACCTGATTTGCAGGCTTCTGAACCTGCTGACGCTTCTGGTTACCGCCGAACAGGTAGTCGAAAAGATATTTCTGTTCTGCCTGCACGGGCGTAGGCATCGCGGCCGTTCCGACTGCCAGCGCAACTGCCATCATTGCGGTCGACTTGATTAGTTTCGCCCTCATGGCGCTCCCCGTTCTTATACCCCGTGCGTCGAGGTTTCGATGCTACACTCATTTCGTGCCGAGTTACATCTGGTGGTAGTGAAAACAGATGCTGAAGGCAGTCGCAACAAATCAGCGCCCTCTGGTTAACCTTCTGTGAATACAGTTCGTTTTCCCAGCCACGGATCCGGGTGATGGAGCAGGTTTTTGGCGAGCTGTGGCTAAAGCATCACTAACAGTTCGCCATCTCCCGATCCGCATACAGTTCACCGACGGACCAAAGTTCCGCCGCGTTATCGCTCCGTTAACCATAAAAACGCACGCTGTGGCCTGGTTCCACCTATGCGAGCAGCCTGCATCATGGCTAATCTTAAGTTCCTGTCGGTAATGGTTGTGGCACTGTCCGTGCAGGCCTGTTCCCACAGCGCACCGCCGCCGAATGCATTTTCGGCGGAAGTCGAGCATGGTGGAACGCTGAAGACGACGGCGTTTCCACTAAACCGGCCCGGGCCGAATCCTGGCCTCAAAGGCCGCACGATCGCAGTGGACAGCATCGAAGATTTGCAGCTGGCGAAGGGCGAGGTTGTTCTCACCTTCGATGACGGCCCTGTCCGCCATAATACGAGAAGCATCCTGGACACGCTGGCCCGACATGATGTGAAGGCCACCTTTTTCATGGTGGGGCAGATGGCAAATGCCTATCCCGCACTGGTTCGTGAGGTCGCGAGCGCTGGCCATACCATCGGCTCGCACACGCAAAATCATCTCAATCTTGCACGCATCAACACGAATGACGCGCGACAGGATATCGAAGCAGGCAAGGCCTCTCTGGAGCGTGCCCTGATCCCGCTAGACCGGTCGGTCGCGCCGTTTTTCCGCTTTCCCTATCTGGCTGACACCCCGAAACTCAGGGACAGTCTTGCGCGGCAGGGCATAGTCGTTATCGACCCGACCATCGATTCAAAGGACTATTGGGTATCGACGCCGGATCAGATCAAAAACAGGATCATGAAAGCACTGCGCAAGCGGGGCTCGGGGATCATTCTGCTGCATGACATACACAAGCGAACCGCGCGCATGCTGCCGGCTTTGCTGGCGACATTGGATCGTGAAGGCTACAGCATTGTTCATTTCGTCCCCGGCCCGGATGCCGCCACCAAGGTCGCCCCATCCTTCTGACCTTGCACGCTAGTCGCGCGAGGCACCTGCCCGTTCAAGCTCGTCCAGATATTCCTGCCACCTGACTTCCCGCTCGATTGCCAGCTCGTTCAGGTAGCTCCAGCTATAGATGCCGGTGTCATGGCCGTCGGAGAAAGTGATGCGGATTGCATAATTGCCCACCGGTTCCACATTCGCGATCTCGACCTGCCGCTTTCCAGTCTGCAGAACCTTGTCGGCGGGTCCGTGTCCACGCACTTCGGCTGAAGGCGAGAAGACGCGCAGATATTCCGCGTCCAGCCGCGCATCCCCGTTAGTAAAAACAAGCGAGATGCTGCGGCGGTCGGATGAAACTCGTATCTCTCGGGGCGCTTTCATGGGCAGTTTCAATATCCTCTTGAACGCAATTGCCGCATATGCGCGGCGAGTGTTAGGCTTGCCTTCGTTTCAGAACTCTCCACACCTCGCCAATGCTCTGGCGAAGCAGGATATACAGCATGACAGCGTTTGGTGACATGGTAGACCCGTTCGGCCGCAAGATTGATTATCTGCGCGTGTCCGTAACGGATCGCTGTGACTTTCGGTGCGTCTATTGCATGGCCGAGGACATGACCTTTCTTCCCAAGAAGGATCTGCTCAGCCTTGAGGAATTGGATCGTCTCTGTTCCGTGTTCATCGACAAGGGTGTGCGCAGACTTCGCCTGACTGGCGGCGAACCACTCGTGCGCAAGAACATCATGCAACTGATCCGCGGACTGTCGCGTCACATCAAGAGCGGCGCGCTTGATGAATTGACGCTGACCACCAATGGCTCCCAGCTTGCGCGGTTTGCCGGCGAACTTGCCGAGTGCGGTGTCCGGCGTGTGAATGTATCAGTGGATACGCTAGATCCCGAGAAATTCCACGAGATCACCCGCTGGGGCCATCTGGACCAGGTATTGCGGGGCATAGATGCGGCGCTGGATGCAGGCCTGGCCGTGAAACTGAACGCGGTTGCGCTGCGTGGCTTCAACCAGGACGAACTGCCGGAGATGATGCGCTGGGCGCATGGACGCGGGATGGACATGACAGTGATCGAGACCATGCCGCTGGGTGAGATCGACGGAGACCGGACAGACCAGTATCTGCCCTTGAGCGAATTGCGCCAACGCCTGGAGGAACAGTTCACCCTCGAGGAAATAGCCTACAAGACCGGCGGTCCCGCACGCTATGTAAAGGTGGCGGAAACCGGCGGGCGGCTCGGCTTCATCACGC
This sequence comes from Nitratireductor basaltis, assembly GCF_000733725.1. Classification (NCBI taxonomy): domain Bacteria; kingdom Pseudomonadati; phylum Pseudomonadota; class Alphaproteobacteria; order Hyphomicrobiales; family Phyllobacteriaceae; genus Nitratireductor; species Nitratireductor basaltis. The sequence continues at coordinate 1,178,923 of NZ_JMQM01000001.1, forward strand.
CGCTTACCCATAATTTCTGCGAAAGCTGCAATCGTGTGCGCGTGACCTGTACGGGAACGCTGTTCATGTGCCTCGGTCAGGAGGATGCAGCGGATCTGCGCGCGCCCTTGCGCGCGTCTGAGGGCAATGAGTTGCTTGCCCGTGCGATCGATGAAGCGATTTCGCGCAAGCCCAAGGGTCATGATTTCATCATCGACCGCAACACCCGACAGCCTGCCGTGTCGCGTCACATGAGCGTGACCGGTGGATAGGCTGGCGCTGCCAGTATTACGAGACTGGACCTTGCGGTTGAACCAGGCTGGGGCAGCTTGAACGGCAGTATCCAACGCCAGTCCACTCCAGCCGCGGCTGCCTCATACGGAATAATGCAATGTCTACGCGGGTGATTGACCGCACCACACCACCACACATCCTGACGCTGGTGATTGCAGCTGCGACTGCCGCCGTCTCCATGAACGTGTTTCTGCCGGTACTGCCGGAAATGGCGACCTTTTTCGCTGCCGACTATGCGGTCGTGCAGCTGGCCGTTTCGCTCTATCTCGGAGCGACAGCGATATTGCAGCTATTCATCGGCCCCGCATCAGACCGTTTCGGGCGCCGTCCGGTCATGCTGTTCTGCTTCAGCGTCTTCGTGGTAAGCACCCTGGCTGCAATATTTGCGCCTACCATCGAGATCCTGCTGGCCTTGCGTATTTGCCAGGCGTTTTCGGCTGCCGGCATGGTGCTTTCTCGGGCCATAGTCCGCGACATGGTTGAAGCCAATGAAGCTGCAAGCCGCATAGGTTATGTCACGATGGGCATGACAGCCGCGCCGATGGTCGGGCCGTTGATCGGTGGCATACTGGGTGAGATCTATGGTTGGCAGGCGCCCTTCTATCTCATGCTGGGTTTCGGGCTTTTCGCGCTTACGGTTGTCTATCTCGACCTTGGCGAAACCAACCACACACAAAGCGCAAGCCTGGGCGGTCAGTTCCGAAACTATCCGGAGCTGTTCAAGTCACGCCGTTTCTGGGGTTATTCGGCCACAGCCGCCTTCACTTCCGGTGCATTTTTCGCCTTTCTCGGCGGAGGCCCGTTTGTGGCGACCGAGCTTCTGGGGCTGTCACCGTCGCAATATGGCATGTATTTCGCGCTTATCACTTTCGGGTACATGATCGGGAATTATTGCTCTGGCCGGTTTTCGGCTCGAATAGGCATCAACAGAATGATGCTTGCAGGAAATCTGGCAGCCATATGCGGCATGGTCATCTCGCTTCTGCTCTTCGCAGCCGGCTTCATGCATGCACTTGCGCTTTTCGGCCCCAGCTTCCTCGTCGGACTGGGAAACGGAATAACCCTGCCCAACGCCAATGCAGGCGTGGTCAGCGTCAGGCCACATCTGGCGGGATCAGCATCGGGGCTCGGCGGCGCGCTGCAGATCGGTGGCGGTGCGGCGCTCTCGGTCATCTCGGGCGCACTTCTGTCTGTGGAGTCCGGCCCTTTCCCGCTGGTCCTCGTCATGCTCGGTTCGGCAGCCTGCGGCATCCTCGCCACACTTTACGTGATGCGCATTGCCCGAATAGCAGGTGACGTCTGAGATGGGCAAAGTGGTCGGCCTCATCCTTGCGGGCGGGCGCTCTTCCCGTTTTGGAAGCGACAAGGCGCTTGCCCGGTTGGGCGGAAGACCCTTGCTTCAAGTCGTGGCCCAACGGTTGGAAAGTCAGGTGGACAGGCTGGTCGTCAGCGGCGAAAGCAACAGTTGCCTGTCGATCGATGCAGCGTACCTCAGTGATCCAATTCCCGATCGCGGCCCACTCGGGGGCATCCTCGCCGGACTTGATTGGCTTTACCAGAACGACATCGACCGTCTCGTTTCGGTATCGGTCGACACCCCGTTCTTTCCCGAAGATCTCGTCGCGCGCCTTGTTCAAGCCTCAAATGCGGACGAAGCGGTCATCTGCCGTCAGGGCGGGCAGCTTCATCCATCCGTCGGCTTGTGGCCGGTCGCCTTGCGGCCTTTCCTGCGCCAAGCGATAGCAAGACAGGCGATGAGCATGACGCGCTTTGCGCAGGTGACCGCTGGCGCGCGGATTTGCGATTTCGATGATGCCGCCGCACATGCCTTCCTGAACATCAACACAAGAGATGATCTTGCCCTGGCGGAGCGAATTTACGCTGCGGAAGCCAGACCCTGATACGCGCTTCGCGGTGAAAAACTCACCGCTTATGGCGCGTCAAACGCTTGTTTATGGTTGCATTTTCCGCGCGAAGAGTGGGAGTATTCGCGCTTCCGTTCCAATGAAGAGCAACAATGCATTGGAATGCCACGACAGAGAGGAACATTCATGTTGGTATCACGGCGTCTCGCCCTTGGCCTTTCCGCTATGGCAATCGCACTGGTCAGCGGTGCCGCACAGGCTCAGGACAAGCTCCAGATCAAGATCGGCACCGAAGGTGCCTACCCTCCCTTCAACTCGATCAGCGCGAGCGGTGAGCTCGAAGGCTTCGATATCGATATCGCAAAGGCACTCTGCGAACAGATGGAGGCCGAGTGCGAATTTGTCACGCAGGAATGGGACGGGATGATCCCGGCGCTGCAGAGCGGCAAGTTCGATGCGATCATCGCGTCCATGTCGATCACCGAAGAGCGCCTCAAGCAGGTCGACTTCACGGACAAGTACTACAATACGCCGCCTGCGATCGTGGTGCCGAAGGATTCCGAGATCACCGGTGTCACGCCTGAAGATCTTTCGGGCAAGACCATCGGTGCACAGGCCTCCACCACACATGCGCAATATGCGGAAACGACTTATGGCGATGCCGACGTCAAAGGCTATCCGACGGCGGAAGAATACAAGCTCGATCTGGTCAATGGCCGCCTCGACGCCGCAATCGACGACGTGATTGTCATTGACGAATGGCTGAAGACCGAAGACGGCTCCTGCTGCAAGATCGTGGGTACCGTGGACCCGGTAGAGGAAATCTACGGACCGGGCATCGGCATCGCTATCCGCCAGGGTGAAGACGAGCTGCGCGAGAAGTTCAACGCGGCGATCAAGGCGATCCGTGAAAACGGTACCTACAAGGAAATCAACGACAGCTATTTCACCTTTGACGTTTACGGTGGCTGATCGAGCTTGATTGCAATGAGCGGCGGGAGTTTTTCCCGCCGCTTTTGGCTGTTTGTGGCTCCCCATGGGGCCGAAAACTTGCATCCTTCGAAAAGCCGCCTTACCGGTGCTGACGAATTTTCGAGCGGCCAGGAAAAGGAAATCCGCACATGGATGGTCTTCTGACCCTCCTCAGTTTCGGACCTGAAGGCTGGGGCGATGATATCGCTGCCGGTGTGCTGGTAACCGTGTCGCTTGCGCTGGCCACGCTGCCGCTTGGGCTGGTGCTTGGCTTTGTCGTTGCGCTTGGCAAGAAGTCTGAAGAACCTTCGCTGCGGATTGCCTGCGGGATCTACACCACCATATTTCGCGGCCTGCCCGAACTTTTGACCCTGTTCCTGGTCTATTACGGCGCGCAGATCGGCGTTCAGCAGATACTGCGCCTGCTTGGCGCGGAAATCACCATCGAAATCAGCGCATTCGCTGCAGGCATGGTCGCGCTTGGGGCCGTGTTCTCTGCCTATGCAAGCGAAGTGTTCGTTTCTGCATTCAAGGCGATCCCTGCAGGCCAATATGAAGGCGCCTATGCGGTCGGCCTCTCGCGCTGGCAAACCATGCGCAATGTCATTGCCCCCCAGCTGATCCGCCTGGCGCTGCCCGGCCTGTCCAATCTCTGGCTGATCCTGTTGAAGGAAACCGCCCTTGTATCGGTCATCGGCCTGTCGGACATTCTGCGCCAGACGGGCATTGCCGCCCGCGTGACGAAGGAAGCCTTCCTCTTCTTCTCGGTGGCCTGTCTGCTATACCTCATACTCGCGCTGCTCAGCTCCATCGCGCTAAATGCGATCGAGCGGCGCGTGTCTGCGGGAGGACCCGCCCGATGAGTGTGCACGACAATGCCACTTCCCGCACAGGCCTGATCCCGGCAAGCCCACCACCTCCAGTGATTGCTGCAGGATTTTCCAAGGCGCGACTTGTGGGAATCGCCCTGGTCGGTTTCTGGATTCTTGCTGCCATCGGCATTGGACTTTATCTGTTTGCTGCCTGGGATCCGGACATCTTCTGGCGCTATGCGCCGCGCTACGCCTCAGGCCTTTGGATCACGATCAAGCTCGTCGGCATGTCGGTCATATTCGGCGCGATGCTGTCCGTGCCAATCGCGATCGGGCGCCGCTCTTCCAGCCGTATCATTTCCGCCTTGTGCTACGGCTATGTCTATTTCTTCCGCGGGACCCCGCTACTGGCGCAGGCATTCCTCGTCTATTACGGCTTGGGATCGTTTCGCCCGGAACTGCAAACGGTTGGCCTGTGGTGGTTCTTCCGTGACGCCTTCAACTGTGCCCTTTTCGCCTTCACGCTGAACACTGCTGCCTATCAGGCAGAGATACTGCGTGGAGCCGTGGAAAGTGTTGGACGTGGTCAATGGGAAGCCGCATCCGCTCTTGGGCTGACACGGCTGCAGACGCTGCACAAGATCATCCTTCCACAAGCGCTGCTGGTATCACTGCGCTCGTATGGTAATGAGATCATCCTGATGATCAAGGGCTCCGCCATCGTCGCCATCATCACGGTCTATGACCTGATGGGCGAGACACGACGCGCCTTTGCACGCACATTCGACCTGCAAACCTATATCTGGGCAGCACTCATCTATCTGTCGCTGGTGGAAACCCTGCGCGTCATAATCGACCGTATTGAAAGGCACCTGACGCGCCACCTGAAACGCTAGGCGCGGCAAGCACTGTTTGGAGGAGGGAATAATGGCAAAAGTGGCTTTTATCGGCCTGGGCGTCATGGGCTATCCCATGGCAGGCCACCTGAAGCAGCGTGGCGGGCACGATGTGACAGTCTACAATCGCACGTCTCAAAAGGCGGCCAAATGGGCCGAAGAGTTTGGCGGTTCACATGCTGCCACACCGGCTGAGGCTGCTCAGGATCAAGACTTTGTCTTCGCCTGTGTTGGCAACGATGACGACCTGCGCGAAGTCACGATTGGCGATGATGGTGCGTTCCAGACCATGAAGGCGGGCAGCATCTTTATCGATAACACGACCGCCTCCGCCGAGGTGGCCCGCGAGCTGGCAGGCCTGGCTGACGAGAAGGGCTTTGGCTTTATCGACGCGCCTGTGTCGGGTGGACAGGCTGGCGCGGAAAACGGCGTATTGACCGTCATGTGCGGCGGATCCGAGGAACATTTCAACCAGGCAAAGCCCGTGATCGAGTCCTATGCCCGCATGATCGGCCTCATGGGTCCGGCCGGGTCCGGGCAGCTGACCAAGATGGTCAATCAGATATGCATTGCCGGTCTGGTGCAGGGCCTGTCAGAGGGCATTCATTTCGCAGGCAAGGCCGGTCTCGACATCGAGAAGGTTGTCGAAGTCATCTCCAAGGGTGCCGCTGGATCGTGGCAGATGGAAAACCGCCACAAAACAATGGCCCAGGGCAAATACGACTTCGGCTTTGCGGTGGATTGGATGCGCAAGGATCTGGGCATCTGCCTCACCGAGGCTGACAACAATGGCGCGAAGTTGCCTGTGACAGCGCTGGTGGACCAATTCTACAAGGACGTTCAACAAATGGGCGGCAATCGCTGGGATACGTCCTCGCTTCTCGCACGCCTCGAGAAAAAGTAGCACTGAAGGAGCGCTGGCCTGGCCAGCGCCCCTGCCCTTCCTCAGGCCGAAGCGCTCGATGGGCTCTCCTTGTCGAGCACCAGGTAATCTAGTGGCAGTTCGGTCGTGTACTTGATCTGCTCCATGGCGAATGTGGAGGACACATCGCGGATTTCAATCTTCGAGATCAGGCGCTTGTAGAACTGGTCATAGGCGGCGATGTCGGGCACGACAACGCGAAGCAGGTAATCGACATCACCGCTCATGCGGTAGAACTCCACCACTTCCGGGAATTCGCGGATTACCTCGGAGAAGCGCTTGAGCCACTCATGGCTATGCGCATTGGTGCGGATGGAAACAAAGACCGTCACGCGGGCATTGACCTTCACGGGGTCAAGGATAGCCACCCGCCGCCGGATCACGCCTTCTTCTTCGAGTTTCTGGATACGTCTCCAGCAGGGGGTCGTCGACAGGCCCACCTTCTTGGCGATATCCGCTACTGCCAATGTGGCATTCTCCTGCAGGAGGCGGAGGATTTTTCTGTCGAGACGGTCCATGATGCACCTGTTGAGAATTTTATTCTCAGTTATCACTGCCTCGCACCGCTCGCAAGAATATCATTTCACCTCTACGTCGAAGACAAAAGCTGCCTGACCTGCTCCTTCACGAACGGCAGGAGATCGTCTTCGAACCATGGATGCTTCTTCGCCCAGCCAATGGTACGCCATGAGGGATGCGGCAGGGCCAGCACGGGCCTCGGCATCGTCTGCTCGTAAATTGACCGCCATTTCATCACGGTTTCCGTCAGCGTCCGCTCCTTGAGCGCTTTCAGATGCCAGTGATGGGCGTATTGGCCGATAGCGAGTACAAGTTCTATCTGTGGCATTGTCGCCAACACCGCGCTGCGCCAGGTCGGCGCACATTCCCGGCGCGGCGGAAGATCGCCGCCTTTTACATCCTGACCGGGGAAACAGAAACCCATGGGCACGATCGCGAAATTGTCCCGATCATAAAACTGTTCATGCGAAACTCCCAGCCAGTCACGCAGCCGGTCACCCGAGCGATCGTCGAAAGGCTTGCCCGACGCATGTACCCTGGTACCGGGCGCCTGGCCTGCGATCAGGATCTTCGCGCGCGATGACAACCACGCCACCGGACGCGGTTCATGTGGCAGCTGGGGCAGATATGTCGGAGCATCCCGGCATAGGCGGCAGGCTTTGATACGCCGCTCCAGCAGATCCACCGAATTTTGGCGAGCATTCATTGAGCTCAGGCTTGGGCGCTTGGCCTGGCAGCCTGCTTCTCGTACCAGCGCTGCAGATTGTTCAGGCCTTCAGGCATTTCGATGCGCGCGGGTTTCATGAACTGCATGCTGACGAATGCTGTAATGTCGGCGATGGAGTGGTTTTCACCTGCGATATAGGGACGCTCGCCAAGAACCGTGTCGAGGAATTCCAGAAAGGCAATGGCCTTGGGCCGGTTCGCGTTTCCCCACTCGGGCACCTGTGGCACTTCCCACTCCTTCATTGCCGGGTGGAGGTGGCGGAAGACGGCCGCCACGGGCATGAAAAGGCGATGCTCCACGCGACGTTGCCACATCTCCACTTCCGCCTTGCCGAAGGCCCCTTCCCCGAAGAGCGCAGGCTCAGGGTGCAGTTCCTCGAAATACCGACAGATCGCCACGGATTCGCAGATAACCTTGCCGTCATCAAGTTCGAGCACAGGCAATTCCCTGAACGGATTGCGACAGCCGATTTCTTCTCCGCGATGCTCCATGGCGCCCATATCAACGGGTTTCAACGGTACATCCAGGCCCTTCTCCGCCAGGAAAATGCGAACGCGTCGCGGATTGGGTGCCTTGCCGCCATCATAGAGTTTCAATGCTCGTTTCCTCCTGCTCCAAACAGCCTGCGCAAAACGTACAAGCCGCTCGTCATCGTGCCATGGCGCGGCTCGGGCCTTGAGGCCTTCATGCGCCTCCATTCACTGGGCTCATCGAATTCTCCGGCCCAGATCCCGCGTCTTTCCGCGCGCGCCCTTCGCTCCTCGCGCTCATAATCACCATAGGCGACAGCCCAACCGGCTTCCACAAGCTGAGCATTTATGTCGCGACCATCCGCTGTGCATCGGACCAGCAACCGGTCGTAACGGTCCCGCTCCCAGCCCTTGCAGGCAAGTGCGGCCGAACCGACGAGCTTCTGCAGTGCCTGTCGGGCCTTGCGACCACAGTCATAGGTCTGTCCGCCCATTTCGCAGCCCTGTCCAATTTCCGGTGCGTCCACACCTTTCAGCCGCAGCCGCTCTCCCCCTAACACGAGGCTGTCACCGTCCGCGACGCGCGGTATGCCGGCCAGTTCCGACATGGCTAACCTGTCAAACCGCGCCGCCACCAGCGTGACACCTCCAAGGATGAGTATCGTCACCACTATATCGGCCATCCGGCGGAACGCTCTGCGTGGCGTCCTGCCCTGCCCGGGTCTGGACCGGCGATAACGGTTCATGTGCTGAAGGGTCTCTTAAGCATTAGCGGTTAGGTTGTAGGCGATTGGCGGGAGAATTGCGTAGTCGCTTATGGGGCGTGAACCACATAGTGCTGCTGACAAGTTCATTGTGGACCGGCGCAAGCCGCACCGCAACAGCGATGTCGCGCGCGCGGTTCGCAAGACACGCGACCGCCTGTCACACCAGGCCGGCAGCCCCGCATTCGATGGGGACATGCTCAAGATTCACGGGCGCGCGATCATCAGCAGTGCTCCTGCAATCCTGTTTCTCCTGGCTGTCATGGCCGCATTTGGTGTGCTGATAGACCTTCCGGTGCAAGCGGCCATCTGGCTTGTTCCCACCGCCGGCAGCTATCTCGGCCTATACCTTTTATCCCGTCACCTCGATCGGCTTGATCAGGATGCGATGGATGTACGTCGGCTGCGCCGCCGGTTTCTCATGCTGCATTTCGTTGGTGGTGTGGGGTGGGCCTATTTCGTTTCCCTGCGCTGCGTGGAATGCGGTCTTCCGGATGTATCGACACTGCTGGCCATCATGCTCCTGCTTGTGATGGCCGCAACAGCCTTGATCGCCGCGTCTCTCAGGGGGGCCATCTTGGCCACCTTCGCGTTTCCCGTGGGGGCTTATGCCTTTTATCACGCCCAACCGAGCCTGACGGTTGAAACCATCATGGCGCTCGTTCTTGGCGCTTCCCTTCCCTTCTTCACCTATGTCGCGCATCAGCGAAACGAGGCGACGCTGCGGCTCCTGGCCTTCCGTTCGGAAAAGGACGGGTTGATTGCCGAGTTGGAGACGGCCAAGGCCATGTCCGATGAAGCTCGTCGGCGCGCTGAAGAAGCAAATCTGGCAAAGTCTCGTTTTCTCGCATCGATGAGCCACGAGTTGCGTACGCCGCTCAATGCCATTCTGGGCTTCTCCGAGGTCATGGCCAAGGAGGTTCTCGGGCCCATCGAGAACGATACCTATCGCGATTATGCCAGCGATGTGCATGAGAGCGGGAAGCACCTCCTGGCGCTCATCAACGAGATCCTCGATCTCTCACGCATCGAGGCAGGACGCTACCAGCTCAATGAAGAGCCGGTCATATTGAGTGACGTGGTGGTCGAATCCGCGCGCATGATGAACCTGAAACTCAAAGCGAAGGATATCAGGCTTCTGGAGCAGATGGAGCACAGCCTGCCCCGTCTGTTCGCAGACGAGCGTGCCATCAGACAGATCACGCTCAACCTCCTGTCAAATGCCGTGAAGTTCACGCCAAGCGGGGGACAGATCCGTCTGTCGGTTGGCTGGACGGCCGGGGGTGGTCAGTATCTTTCGGTACGTGACAACGGTCCTGGCATTGCCGAGGATGAGATCCCAATCGTTCTGTCCGCATTTGGCCAGGGAACGATTGCAATCAAAAGCGCGGAAGAAGGTGCCGGTCTCGGATTGCCCATTGTTCAGGGGCTGGCCGAACTTCATGGCGGCAAGCTTTATCTCAAGTCGCGCCTGCGTGAGGGGACGGAAGCAGTCGTGACCTTTCCGTCATCGCGCGTCATGGAAGAATTGCCCGCCATGCCGGCGGAGATGCATCAGCGCCAGAAACACGCGCGCATCGCCTAGCTCACCGCAGCGCTGCGGTTACGCATATCGGCTTGGGCTGCGGCGACCGCACCTGCAGAACGCACAATGTCTATGGCAAGAATGCCGGCCACCGGCTCGGATGCCTCAATCCGGATGAGTGGCCTCAGGCCTAGTTTGACCAACACGCCGTCGTTAAGGCCAGCATCGTCTGCCAGCAGGCAATGTTGCAGGCCATGGTCGTTGAGAGCGTGCACAACTGCTGCAGCGGCAATGGCAGCCTTCCCATCGAGAATGATCGCGATGTTCTGGGTTCTTGCAGCAATTATAGCGCCTGCCATGGCGGAGATTTCCCGGCCACCGAGGCGCCTCAGTGCTTCGAGGGGATTTGCCAGGTGCCCGGAATGCCGGTCGAGTGCCTCGCGGGCAAGATCGTTTTCCGGACTTTCATCGAGGAGGCATGAAATCAATGCGCCGGCGGATATGCGCGCCGCATCATCCAGCGTGGACAGGCACACGAGATCAGGTCCGTTCGCCAAAGCCTCCATCCCGAAGGCCATGGTCGCCGCACAACCGCGTTCGTCGAGCGCATCTTCGGCCAGGATGTTTCCGACCGGCACTTCCAGTGCGAGGTCGAACACGTTCAAACCGACATTGTTGGCGGCGCACAACTGGCTGACAACCGCGGCGCCGGATGCGATCTCTTCCATCCGATGCAGTGCGGATGCGACCGGCTGGCTTTCACCCAGTCGGCCCGCAATGCCGTGGGTTGCGGCGAACATTGCCAAATGCGGCTTGGCAACAAGCGGCGTACCCCTCCCCGTCGAGGCAGCAAACCAGGCCGCAATGTCTTCAAATCTGCCGCCACGCTCTCCATATGCACCAAATGCAGAATGAACCTTGGCCGCGGCAGCCTCATCCATCACGGGCATATTCCGGGCAAGATTGCGGATATCGTCGAAAGGCAGTCCGGTTGCGGTCATCTTGGCTTCACTCCACTCGTCGGGAGCGGCATAACGGTCTGTATGCTTCAAGGCAACGCAAGGCTTATCGTTTATGCCCAGCATCCAGTCTCCCTGCATCTCCGTCTGTGACATCGATCCAGCGACAGGCCTATGCGTTGGCTGCGCACGCAGCCTGGCGGAGATCGTCGCTTGGTCGAGTTACAGTGATGCGGAGCGAGCGGCGGTGATGGAGCAACTGCCTGCGCGTTTTCATCGGCTGGATGGCCTTAAACCTGAACCTGACCATGAACTCGGGAGGGAGAGGAATTGAGAAGCTTCTGGATCATCCTTCTCGTCCTGGGTGCCGGACTCGTCCTGTTAGTCGCGAACCACGATGCGGGCAGCGTGTTCGGTATCGAGAACAGCAATTTCGCCAGCCTGCTCTATCTCGGCACATGGGGTGCGGTTCTGGTTGTCGGGCTGGTCGTATCTCGCTTCAGCTTCTGGCCAGCCCTGCGAGATCTGGCCTATTGGCTTCTGATCGCACTGGTTTTGATGACGGGCTATCTCTACCGCTACGAATTGCAGGACCTGGCCCATCGTTTCACGGCCGGGATCGTTCCCGGCAGTCCCGTGACGATCGGCAATGCGACTGCACCAGCTGTGATGCTTGAAAAGGGGCGCAACGGTCATTTCGAAGTGCGGCTTTCCGTCAATGGCCAGCCTGTTACGGCGCTGCTCGACACAGGCGCATCGTCCACAGTCCTGACATCGCAGGATGCCGCGCGTGTCGGCATCGAGATCGAGCGACTCTCTTTCAACATCCCTATCCAGACCGCCAATGGCATCGGCCGCGCCGCGCGTGCGCGTGTCGAGGAAATAGCCGTCGGTCCGATCAAGCGAACCGACAGGGCGGTCTATGTGGCTCCTCAAGGGGCGCTTGGCCAGACGCTGCTTGGAATGGATTTCCTCTCCAGCCTCGCCGGATACGATGTCAGGGGCGACCGGTTGATCCTGCGGGAATGAGGGAAACTAGATCAGGCTGATGAAAAAGCGGAACGCGACGAAAAGCGAGAATATGCCAAAGCCAATCTCGAGCTGACGCTTGTCCAATGCGTGGGCGATCCGCACTCCCAGTGGTGCGACCAGCAGCGTGATGGGGATGACCAGCAGAACCGCGATCCAGTTCACGAAACCTGTGGAGCCGACCGGCAGGCCGGGAAGGCCCCAGCCTGCCCAGATGTAGCCGATGAAACCAGGAATGGAGATCAGCACGCCCACTCCGGACGAGGTTGCAACAGCCTGGTGCATCGACCGACCGAAAAGCGTCATGAAGGTGTTGTTGAGTACGCCGCCGCCAATTCCCATCAAGGTTGATAGTAGTCCGATCACGAAGCCCACAATCGAGCGGAGGGGGTTTTCGGGAAGATCATCCCCGATGCGCCAGCCTCGCCGGTTGAAGATCAGCTTTATTCCGATAAGGAATATGATGACGGCAAAAATGGCGCGCAAACCTGCACCCGAGATCGAAGCGGTAATCAATGTTGCCGCAATCACGCCCGCGGGAACGGCGATGATGAAGCTCTTCAGCAAAGCCATATCGACAGCACCGCGAAGAAAATGTGCACGACACGACCTGAAGGATGTCGGCACGATGATCGCCAGTGAACTGCCGACCGCCAGATGCATGCGCACGGCCTCATCCACGCCGATAAGTCCGAATACCTGGTAAAAGACGGGGACCAGCACCGCGCCACCGCCGATGCCGAAGATGCCGGCCAGGAGCCCGGCGACCACGCCCGCGCCCGCAATTGCTGCTGCAAAGGCGAGCATCTCACCCATCGGTAAATTCACGATACGTCCCCCGGCAGGCTACGCCACGGATGGTTTGTCCATCGCTGCAGCGGAATCACGAAAAACACCCAGCAATCTGGCTAAGGCCGGGGCGCGCATTTGTAAATCCACCGGGATGTCGAAGCCTGGTATCGCGTTCAGGCGGCGTCGACATCCGCTCGTGGTGCGACCTGTGCGGCAGCACGCAATAGCACTTCGGGGCCAGCTCCTGGACGGGTTGCTTCGCCGGACAGTGTCTGGCGGTAGGCCCGCGCACCGGGACGGCCGTGGAAAAGTCCGATCATATGCCGGGTAACATGGGAAAGCCGCCCGCCCCTCGCTATGTGATCTGACGCATAAGCGACCATTGCATTGATGACCGCGAATGGATCAGGCTCCGGCTCGGACGATCCGTATACCAACCGGTCCATCTTGGTGAGAATGTCGGGGTTCTGATAGGCAACGCGCCCCAGCATGACGCCATCGGTGTATTCCAGATGCCGGTCGATCTCCGACTCCTCCCTGATGCCGCCATTGATGCCGATGAACCGGTCCGGATAACGCTCCTTGAGCCGGTAGACCCGGTCGTAATCCAGAGGTGGAATGTCGCGGTTCTCCTTGGGGCTCAAACCCTGAAGCCATGCCTTGCGCGCATGCACCCAAAGCGCGTCCGCGCCGCTGGCGAAGACTTTTTCGGCAAGAGCATTCAGCGCCTCTTCAGGATCCTGGTCATCCACGCCGATGCGGCATTTCACAGTTACGGGAACATCTACCACCGCCTTCATGGCTTTCACACAGCGCGCCACAAGGTCCGGCTCCTTCATCAGACATGCCCCGAAGGTGCCCGATTGCACACGATCGGACGGGCAACCGACATTCAGGTTGATCTCGTCATAGTTAAAGCCTGCCCCAATGACAGCGGCACGAGCCAACTTGTCGGGATCGCTCCCGCCAAGCTGCAAAGCAACCGGATGTTCTGCTTTGCTGAAACCCAGAAGACGTTCGCGATCCCCATGTATCGCTGCGTCTGCCACCACCATCTCCGTATATAGTAGCGCATGACGGGTCAGTTGCCGATGGAAGAACCGACAATGCCGATCGGTCCAGTCCATCATGGGCGCCACGGACAGGATCTTCTTTCCGGATTTTAGCGTCGTCTCGTACATGTCGGGCCGGTCAACGGATCTTTCGTGATTTCCGGCACACATATAGGAAGAGCAGATGAAATGCACCACTTGGAGGACAAGCTATCGGCTGTGCCCGCCTGCTTCCAGCGATGAAACCGGGTGAGCGGTATCATGCTCGATCGAGGAGGTTGCGGATTTCTCTCCCAGTTCCTCCAGAAGGCGAAGGCGCGCGCGGTTGAGGCGGCTTTTCACGGTTCCAACTGCGCATCCGCAGATCTCAGCGGTTTCCTCATAGGAGGAACCCAGGACGCCTATCAGCATCATCACCTCCCTTTGTTGGGGTGGAAGGCGTTGGATGGCTTCGGCGATCTCGCGTCCTCTGGCTGACCATTCCTGTGTGGGGTCGGCAGCGGGCTTGGAAGAAACGCAGTCCGCGTCACCTGGCGCTTCACGCGCCGCGATTTTCACCCGTGTGTAGAAGGTGTTGCGCATGATGGTGAAGAGCCAGGATTTGATGCTCGTCCCCGGCTGAAACTGATGAATGTTCTTCAGCCCCTTCATCAGCGCTTCCTGCACCAGATCATCCGCGTCACTGGGGTCGCGGTAAAAGGTGCGGGCAAAGGCGCGAAATGCCGGTAGCAGTCTAACAATCTCAGCATGGTGGTCAAAACTGTCCTGAGATTGTGATTCCCGCACCGTCGGCATCGGGCGATCTCCTGAATGTCGTGCGTGGAAGACGTTGCACCTTTAATGTCAGCTAAAGCCACAAGGTTCCGGTGACTTACAAATGTGAACGTCCTAAGCGTTCGCACCCCGGGCCCTGTGCAGATCATCCTGCTCCAGCAGCCGCTGCAACCTGCGCCTTTCGCGCTTGGAGCGAACCATCTGTGCCGAAACTGTTGGTGAGTAGAGGCGAACCTTGCCACCGTCCTCATAGGCCTCATAGGTGCGCTCTGCTGCGACAAGCGCATTCTCGGCGGTATAGGTGGCAATGACGGTGATCGTGAATTTGCCTGTATAGCCGGCCCCGCTCCGGCCATTGAAATCCATTATCTGGTCAAGGATCTCCCTGTACGAGCCGATATCAACCATTTCGGCGCTGTCCAGCGGTCCCTGGAGCATCTTCACGCGTGGATCGACCTCGCTCGATGACCGTATTTCGAAGTCGCTGAGCGAGCATATCTGGTCATCTTCGTCTCCTTCCAGCGAGATGACGATCGCTTCGATGTAGATCGGTTCGGAACTCATATTGGAAAGCACGCAGCGTGCATCGATATTGCGCCCGCCACCTCTGTTGATGAGGATCCGCGCACGCATCCGGTGTCGATAGCCATTGAGCAGGACCTGGAAGTATCCGATCCAGACCACGAGCGTTGCCAGAGTGGCAATTGAACTGATCGCGCCACTATTGTGCTGGAACCATTCCCACACTGTGCACTCCTGTTGCTGATACTGGTCACGCAACGTGAGCGGCTCGGTTTGGTTCAACATCCAGGGAACTTAGCGGATGTGCTGCCGTTGGTGCTCCAACAATGGAGCATCGCTATGAGCAATATCACCTATGAAGTCGTCGAGCACGATGGCGGCTGGGCGTACAAGGTAGACGACGTTTTTTCAGAGACCTTTGCCACACGGCATGAAGCTGAGCAGGCAGCGGAAACGGCAGCGGCCGAACATGAGCTGACCGGCACCGATGAACATATCGAATATGAGGATGAAAACGGCGTGTGGCACGAGGAGGAAGTATCGGGTGAAGAGCGTCCGCAGACGGGTGTGAAGCACTGAACGGGCAGCATCCTGCTTCAGCGGTCGTGCGTGGCTTCCCCGTCGTCTGAGTACCGCGCTGCGGCAAGGGCTTCCTGAAGTTTCAAGGCCAGTTCCATAAGCCTTTCAGGTATGGCCTCTTTCTCGATGTCGCGCAGGAGAAGCTGGACTTCATTGTCCAGCTTGGCATCTGTCGGGGGTGAAATGGGCTTGTCCATCATCTCCCTCACTTGCTTGATCGTCGCCCTACCCCTTCATAACCGCTTTTCCGTCATGATGGGGTAAATTCGCCGTGTGAAATTCCAGCTAGCCCTCTAGCGGCGGGCGAAAGGCTTGCTGAGAACTGCAGAACCCGCCAATCCAAAACGCCAAGGATAGTCTGCCGCCTTGGTGATCCCAACTCGTCTGTCGGATATTACCGCGACGTTTTCATCTGCCGGCACAAGTTCGAACGGTTCCTCGCCCAGCGGTTTCCCGTCCAGTGTCTTGTCGATATCAAGCGCCTGACACAGTTTGCCGGGGCCGGAGCACAACTGCCTGATGTCGCTTCTCCCCCGCCTGACACGCATCGCGTCCGTTCCCCACCGGGGCTCGATAGCTCGCACCAATACCGCATGACCCACCGCGCAGACGATATTGAAGCACCAGTGAATGCCATAGGAACGGTAGATATAGACATGTCCCGGTGGTCCGAACATTGCGGCATTACGCGGCGTCGAACCGTTGAAGCTGTGTGAGGCCGGATCATCAGGAGCGTAGGCCTCTGTTTCAACAATAATTCCGCCAACGCCCTGGACCTTCAAAGATGCGCCGATCAGTTCCGGTGCGACCCGGAGGGCTGTACGATCACAAAATCGGTATATGTTCTGCAATTCACACTCCTTGCGGAACCCAGCCATGGCTTCGACGCTTTCTCAAGCGATTGAGGCCGCAATGAAGCGACCTTACGCTGACGCGCGAAGGAGCGCTCCCTCCACTGCGACCGCTGGAACAAAATCTCGCTGAACTCCACGACCCCGAATTTGCGGCGCAACGGGCCGATCTTGTCTATGTGTCGGATCAGGAACCGGGCATAAGGCGCAAGCGCGCCGGGAAAGGGTTCTATTACCTGACCAGTGAGGGCCGCAAGGTCGAAGATCCGGCAACGATCAGACGCATACGCGCCCTGGCCATTCCGCCCGCTTGGGAAGATGTCTGGATTTCACCGGAAGCCACCGGTCACATTCAGGCCACGGGTCGGGACGCAAAGGGCCGCAAGCAATACCGCTATCATGCCGGCTGGACGGCCTGTCGCGACGAGGCGAAATTCAGCAGCCTGACCGACTTCGCGCGGAGACTTCCCGAACTGCGCGAACGCGTGGATAATGATATGCGGCGGCGCTCGCTTTCCCGCGAGCGTGTCGTCGCTTCGGTCGTGTGGCTTCTCGACAATGCGCTGATCCGTATTGGCAATGACATCTATGCAAAGACCAATCGAAGCTACGGTCTGACAACCCTCAAGGAACGCCACGTCGAAGTCGAAGGCTCGAGGTTGCGCTTTTCGTTCCGCGGCAAATCCGGCCAGGAATGGAACCTGAAACTTGCGGACCGCCGCATAGCGCGGATCATACGCAGCATGCAGGAACTGCCTGGGCAAAGACTCTTCCAATATCTCGACGAAACGGACGCCCGTCGTGATGTTCATTCCCACGACGTGAACATGTATATTCGCGAGACTATTGGCGAAAAATATTCTTCCAAGCACTTCCGGACCTGGGGTGCCACAACGATCGCATGTGAGCGACTGCGCACACTTCCGCTGCCGGACACCAAGACGGAGCGGAACCGATTGCAGAACCAGGTCATCGATAGCGTGGCGAAGAAGCTGAACAACACGCGCGCCGTGTGTCGGCGCTGCTATATCCATCCGCTGGTCCTCTCAGCCTGGGGAGAAGGTTCCCTTCAACCCGCGCTGGACGACTACCGGCGGCGCTACCGCAGGCCCTTCAAGGGCATGGACCAGGATGAATCCCTGGTATTGCGATGGCTGGAGGATCGCCTGGACGGTTAGATCCTGTAGCTATGAACGGCTGCGTGCGCGTACCTGTTCGGCGATGAGGCGATACTCCAGCATGGCCGCTCCTTCCGCCGCGAAGGCTTCATTGGGAACTGCACCGGGATCCTCCTGATGATCTTCCGGATCGACCCAGCCTTCAATGGTTGCCAGCAATTCCGTGTCGCCCCCCTCGACGAGACGTGTCAACAAGAGCGTAAGCACCTCCCGTTGGGCGTTCAAGCGGCCTTCAAGTTCGTAATTGTCGAGTTCAGGCATCGGAAATCATCCTTGTTTATTTGCGTTCTTCATCGGCAAGTGCGCTTTCCTCGCCAGGCAGAGCCACATCTTCATCCAGCGTATCGCGCATCCAAAGCTGCTTGATGGTCACGAGGCACAAAACGGCCAATGGTGTGGCAAGCAGGATACCGAGCGGTCCGAACAATATGCCGAATGCCAATACCGCAAAAAGCGTGACAGCCGGGGGAAGTGTAACCGTCTGTTGCTGTATCAACGGGTTGAGAACATTGCCCTCAACCTGCTGGATCAGGATGTAGAGGCCCGTGACCCATAAAGCCATCTCGGGGCTCTGCGACAAGGCGATTGCAATACCTGGCGCTGCTGCGAGGATCGGCCCCACGAAGGGGATGAATTCGAGCACGCCGGCGATGAAGCCGAGTGCAAGAGCGGATTCCAGACCCAGTGCCCACAGGCCGGCGAAGGTGAGCAGGCCGACCACCACCATTGCCACCAATTGTCCAGCCAGCCAAAGCTGCAGCGCAGTTGCCGCCGCGCGAAGAGTTTCGTGTACGTGATTGCGCTTGTATTCGGGAAAGAGATAAAGAACGCCACCCAGATAGAGCTGGGGGTGGAATCCGAAATAGAAGCCGGCAATCAGAACAAGCAGGATGTTGCCGATTACACCGGCCGCAGCCGATGAGAAACCCGCGATCCTGTTGATGAAGGATGTCTGCGACACCATGCTCTCAACTCGGCTTGAGAGCCACTCTTCGACATTCTCGAGCCCCAGCCAGGTCTCCAGCGGCCTTATCAGATCCGGCAACCGCTGCCATAGCTCGCTCAGCTGCGAAGCCAGTTGAGCGCCCACCAGCATGATGAATGCCGCGATAAGAAGGATGATGAAGATTGATACGCTGAGAAATGCTGCGGTCCGCCCGACTGGCACCCACCGTTTCAGCAGTAAGGTGAGGCTCGTCAGGACAATCGCGACAAGTATGGCGGAGAAGATGAGGAGCACCAGGTTTCTGAGAAACCAGAGTGCAGCAAAACCTGCAATGAAGAGGGCGACGATGAAGAGCCGGTAAGCAAAATCCGCGAGATCATGCCCGCTTTCTTTGCTCGCCTTCATCGCGCGCCCCCTTTTAAATGAATCTACAGGAAGTTCCGATGGCGATCAGACTTCGCCGAAACGCTCCCCTTCCTTAGAAGGGTCGCGCCTGAGCGCACGCTCCTCGGCTCGATCGGGAAGCGCATCGTCACTTTCCTGATATGGGTTGTCGTCATCCTCCTCCGGCAGTTCACCGTCGGGTTCCTCTTCAAAACGCACATCCCCGTTTTCGTGGATGCTTGTCGGTTGTACGCCTTCTTCCATTTCGTCCCAGTCTTCCTGCTCGAGGGCGGGTCCGGTATCGTTACCGAGCCTTACGTCGTCGGTCTGGAAGTCGCTCTTGTCACGCGCGGCCATGGGTAAGCTCCATGATGTGAGGTGCAGTTTGGAGCCTCAACGGAACCCACACGCGAATGTTCCATGGAACCTGCTGCTCATTGGCACGTTGCTGCTCCATTGATCGGTATTCACAAGCCGAATTCGCTCATGTTCGGGGACACGGGTGGCGATATGGCAGAGGGTTTTCTTACCCAACACATGGCGACGCACATCATTGCGATGAATCTCGTCGCACCCGCATTGGCTCTCTTGCTCCTGCGCCTCCCAAAATTTCACCTGACGCGCGCTGAGCGCGGACTCTGGCCAGCCCTGACATGCCAACTTGCCCTACTCTGGGGCTGGCATATCCCATCCGTTTTTGCCGTTGCACACCACTCGATGGTGCTCACGGGTCTGATGCACACAAGCCTGTTCGCATGTGCGATCTGGTTCTGGGCGGTCGTTTTTCACACGGCCGACAGGTCAGGCTGGCAATCCTTGAGCGCCCTCCTCATCACGGGCAAGCTGTTCTGCCTGCTGGGCGTGCTTCTGACCTTTGCACCACGACCTCTTTACCTTCCAATGGGCGGCCTGCCGGAAGCCTATCCCGCGCTACTTGCCGATCAACAGCTGGCTGGACTGCTCATGCTGGTTGCCTGCCCGCTGACATATGTTCTGGCAGCCGTCATCATTGCGGCGCGCTGGACCGGCAGGCTGGAAGAGGCGCCGAATTGGCTTCCCCATAGAGGGCGCCGCTAGCTCATGTTTCTCTCTCATTGGCCAAAACGAAGAACCTGGTTCGTTGCGGCGCTCATTGCCGTGGTTGCAGTCGGCGCAGGTGGCGCTTTCTTCATGTTCACGGGCTTTTACAATGTCGGGGCGGACGTCCGTCATTTTCGCATCACCGAGTATCTGATACGGCTGACGCTGCACCGTTCGGTTTCCTCTCATGTCGAACGTGATGAGCCACCGGATTTGGAAGAGCCGGGTCTGACGGAACTTGGCGCCAGATATTTCGATGTCGGTTGCTCCCCTTGCCATGGTGTGCCGGGAGAAGAGGCAAATCCTGTTGCCCTCAACATGTATCCTGCCCCTCCTCCGCTGAACGAGGCGCTTCTGGAATGGGACGTGAACGAGCAGCACTGGATCGTTCAGCACGGGCTCAAATTCACCGGAATGCCGGCCTGGGCGGGGCGGGACCGACAACGCGAAGTCTGGGCGCTCGTCTCGTTCCTGCAGGATGTTCCAGGCATGACCCGCAAGGATTACGCATCGATCCTGGGACGGGAGGTGGATGAAGATGGCCCAGAAACAGGCAGCGTGGAGTTCTGTTCGGGCTGCCATGGTGATGCCGATGATTCACCAATTAACGGACTCGCGCCCTCGCTGAACGGGCAGAACTATGCCTATTTGGTACGAGCACTCTTCGAATACGCGTCAAACCAGCGTCAAAGCGGCATGATGGAGCCGATTGCAGCCGAACTCGATGATTCAGACATTCGCCGCCTGGCGCGGGAATATAGCAGTTTTGACCTCCTGCAATCCGCCGAAGAGCATGATCCCTCCGAGATCCAGCAAGGCCGCCAGATCGTCCGGGAAGGCTATCCGGGGCGCGGTATCGCCCCCTGCTCAGCCTGTCACGGTGCACAATCCTCCTCACAGTTTCCCAAGCTGAACGGATTATCGAAAACCTATCTGGTCGAGCAGTTGCTCCTGTGGGCGGACGGTCAACGCAGCCAGAGCGGTTATGGCAAGATAATGCAGCGCGCTGCAGCCGGCCTGAGCGTTGAAGAAATCAATGCAGTTGCTGCCTATTATGCCGCGCAATCTGGCAGCCGCGCTTCCAACAGCTCAACCCGACCTGCAGAGCAGCTGGAGGCGGTGCAATGAGACTGCTCCATCTCCTCATCGTAGTCTCGGTCCTTCTTGTTTCCGGTTGTGCCGGACAGCAGTCGGTCCTGGAGGCAACAGGACGGGAAGCCGGTGAAGTCGAAGCGCTTTTCTGGATTGCAACCGGGATAAGCGCGGTCGTGACCCTGCTTATGGTCGGACTGACCCTCACTGCCTTGTCAAGAAACCAGCGCTGGCGGGGAATCATCAGCCATGAGCGAACAATTCTACTGGGCGGGATTGCCTTCCCCGTCATCGTGCTGACCTATCTCTTCATTCACAGCACATTGCTTCTCGAGGCAGGCAGCAGCCGTTCGGTTGAAAATGGAGAACCAACCATCACCATGGCAGGTGAGCTTTGGTGGTGGGATGTAATCTATAACGGCCCTGACGGCGAAATCCGCAGTGCGAATGAATTGCGACTTCCGGTCGGGCGACCGGTCTCGATAAGGCTTGTTTCAGACAATGTGATCCACAGCTTCTGGGCGCCGCAACTGGCTGGCAAGCTCGACATGATTCCCGGGCGCGAGAACGTGATCACGCTTCAGGCGAACGAGGCAGGTATCAGCCGTGGCCAATGCGCCGAATATTGCGGCGGCGCCCATGCGCTGATGTCCTTCCATGTGGTGGCGATGGCCGCGGATGAATATGAGAGCTGGCTGCAGAAGGAATCCGGGCCGGCCGAAGAACCCGCCAGCCCACTCGAAGAGCGCGGTCACACAGTCTTTCAGCAGAGCGGGTGCGGCGCATGCCACACGATCCGTGGGACAGATGCGCGCGGCGTAATCGGTCCGGATCTGACCCATATGGGAAGTCGCCACTCACTTGCTGCAGCCACTCTACCCAACAATCCGGATGCCATTGCAGCCTGGATCACGGACAACCAGCACTACAAGCCGGATAACAAAATGCCGGAATATGAGATGCTGGCGGAGGACGATCTGGAAGCCCTATCCGCCTATCTGGCGGGTTTGGAGTAGCGGATGATCGACTTCACCTCACTGAGCCTGCCGCTGAATATGATCATCTTCGCCATCGCTGCTTCGGCCGTCTGGCTCGCAGGCGTCAGGCTGACCAAATATGCCGACGCCATTGCCGATGTCACCGGGGCCGGTCACGCGGTTGTCGGTATTGTACTTCTCGCGGGCGTCACCTCACTGCCGGAGATCGGCGTTACTGCAACCGCTTCACTTGCTGGCGACGCGGCGCTTGCCGTCAACAATCTTTTCGGCAGCATCGCGCTGCAGGTGGCCCTCCTTGCGGTGGTGGATTTCTATGTCGGCCGTCGTGTGCTGACGGCGGTGGTTCCCGAACCGGCTGTCCTGGTTCAAGGCAGCCTGAACATCATTCTCATCACCTCTGCTGCGGCTGCGATGGTGGTGGGCGATATCGGTTTCTTCGGCGTAGGTATCTGGCCCATCGCCTTCTTCACCGGTTACCTGCTCTGCGTCTGGATACTGGCCAATGCGGAAGGCAAGCATCCATGGGTCGCCGCGCGCGGTGGCAAGGTCGAGCAGGAATTGATGGATGAGCTGAAGCGCTCCAATGTGGGGAAGGAACCGCACGAGGCGCTGCGCACGCTCCTGATCAAGACCGCGGGGATCGCGCTCATCATTCTCGTCGCAGGCTTCATCCTGGCCCGCTCCGGCGACGCAATAGCAAGTCAGAGTGGCCTGGGCTCAAGCTTCGTTGGCTTCGTGCTCATCGCCTTCGCGACATCGCTGCCGGAGCTTTCGACCGCGGTCTCGGCCACCAGGCGCGGCCTCTACACGATGGCAATCTCCGACATATTGGGAACCAACCTGATCAATGTCGCAATGGTGTTCCTCGTGGACATCCTCTACACGGGCGGCCCTGTCATCAACCAGATGGACGACTTCGCCATCTTCGGCGCGCTGTTGGCCGTTATTCTCACCGCATTGTTCCTGACCGGACTTAGTGAGCGTCGTGACAAGTCGCTCTTTCGCATGGGCTACGATTCCGTAGCTGTCATCATCTCCTATGCGGTGGGTGTCCTTCTTCTCTACACGTTGAGGCAGTGATCGTGAGCACGCAGGAAACTCTTCCTCTTCCCAATGAGGGCAACAGGCCCGACAGCGAGTTGGCTGAGCTTGAGCGCGTATGGGCGACACCGAAAGGCCTGCGGCTGCTGACCGCTGTCAACAACTCCGTCATCGGCATCCTCTATATCGGTGCTGCGTTTCTCTTCTTCATCCTTGCAGGGATCCTGGGCCTTCTCATCCGCACGCAACTTGCCGTGCCGGGCAATGAGTTCCTGAGCCAGAGCCTCTACAATCAGATATTCACGGTCCACGGCACCACCATGATGTTCCTCTTCGCCGTTCCGGCCGTGGAGGCGCTGGGCGTAATGCTGTTGCCGCAAATGCTGGCGGCACGCGACCTGCCGTTCCCGCGGCTCAGCGCCTTTGCGATCTGGGCCTATATTGTGGGCGGCCTCGTCTTCTTCTCGACTATCTTTTACGACATGGCGCCCGATGGTGGCTGGTTCATGTATACGCCGCTGACGTTGAAGGAGTATTCTCCAGGCGACAATGCCGACTTCTGGCTGCTTGGCATCGGTTTTATCGAAATCTCCGCCATCGCAGGTGCGATCGAGATCATCGTGGGCGTTCTGAAGACACGTCCGCCCGGCATGTCACTGATGAAGATGCCGATTTTCGCCTGGGCGATGCTGATCTTCGCCGCGATGATCATGCTTGCCTTTCCCGCGGTCATTCTCGGCACGATGCTTCTGGAGATCGAGCGCTCCTTCGGGTGGCCTTTCTTTACGGCCGCAAAAGGCGGTGACCCGCTGCTCTGGCAGCACCTCTTCTGGTTTTTCGGCCACCCGGAGGTCTATATCATCTTCCTGCCCGCCGCCGGTCTGGTCTCCATGATGGTCGCCACAATGGCCCGCCGCCCTCTCATCGGCTACCGGCTCATCGTCGTGGCCCTGATCGGAACCGGCTTTTTCAGTTTCGGCCTGTGGGTGCATCACATGTTCACCACCGGCATACCGTCGCTGTCGCTTGGCTTCTTCTCCGCAGCCAGCATGGCGGTAGCGATACCTTCGGGGATCCAGATGTTCTCCTGGCTGGCGACAATCGCAGCAGCCAAGGGCAGGTTCCAGATCAACACGCCGTCACTCTTCATCCTCGGCTTCCTCTTCATCTTCACCGTGGGCGGCCTGACCGGCGTGATGGTGGCCTTGGTGCCGCTCGACTTCCAGGTCCACGACACCTACTTCGTGGTTGCCCATTTCCACTATGTCCTCATTGGCGGAATGGTCTTCCCGCTCTTTGCAACCTTCTACTACTGGGCGCCCATGGCGAGCGTTCGCCAGCTTTCCGAGCGCATCGGGAAATGGGTGTTCGGGCTGATGTTCGTCGGCTTCAACGTGGCGTTTTTCCCGATGCACATAACCGGGCTGCGGGGTATGCCGCGGCGCGTCTGGACCTATCCTGAGGGCCTTGGCTGGGACAGCTTGAACATGATCTCCACCATCGGTGCCTACATGTTTGCTGCCGGTGTGGTGTTGTTCGTCGTGGATCTGATCCTGAATTTCAGGCCGACCGCTGCAGGGGGTGAAGGCAATCCCTGGAAGGCCGGGACACTTGAATGGCTGCCCGGCGGCACCTATTCCACCCGCAGCATTCCGCTCGTAACCTCGCGTGAGCCCCTTTGGGATCAACCCGGTCTGGAACGCGAAGTCGAGGAAGGCCGACATTTCCTTCCCAATGCACCAACCGGCGGACGCGAGACGATCGTCACCAGTCCGATTGAAGCCAAACCTGAATATATCATCAGGATGCCGGGCCCGAGTTGGACGCATCTGATCGCGGCAGTCTTCACCGCCGCCTTCTTCCTGCTTCTGACCATCAAGGCGGTAACGATTGCTCTGATCTGCGGTGTAATCGCAATCGGGGCATGTCTCGTCTGGACATGGAGTCTGGACCACGGTCCGTCGCACGAACCGGTGGAGATCGGGGGCGGGATCAAGCTGCCGACCTACATGTCGGGACCGAAGTCCCATTCCTGGTGGGCGATGATCGTCCTGGTGGTGGTGGCATCCTCTCTCTACATCTCATACGTATTCTCGTATCTGTATCTCTGGATTGTCTCGCCGGACGTATGGGCGCCTGTCGGTTCTCCTGCCCTGCCGGAAGCTGCCTGGCCGTTTGCGACCGCGTTTCTTGCTCTGCTGGCAGCCTTGATGCTTCGCAACGGTATCCGCTCACTACCGGCACCTGGCGCGCGCAACGATGTCGCAATCTGGCTGATCGGTAGCTCTGTCGTCGTCCTCGTAGCGGCCGTCGCACTTGAGATATTTGCCCAGTATCAGTCGGGGCTTCGACCGGGCGAGAATTCCTATGGTGCGATGGTCTATATGGGCAGCGTCATCAACGTTCAGGTTGCGTTCGTGACGCTGATCATGATCGGCTTCTGCGTAGCGCGGTATTATCGCGGGATGCTTGACCGGGCACGGCGCGTGACGATCGAGAATGCTGCAATCCTGTTCTATTACACGGTGGCGCAGCTGCTTCTGGGGCTGGTTCTCATCCACGGATTTCCAAGGATTGCATGATGGGTGATCTGAGAGATTGGGCCAAGGAGCCCCAACCGCGTCCCTCACCGACTGGAACCCTGGCATATGTCGCAGCCGGCGTGCTGATCTGGGGTGTGCAGTTCATGGGTGTCTACGCGCTGCACACGCTCCTGTGCAGGCTGGGGTTTTCGCAGGAAGTGACGCGTTGGGTTGTGCTGGCCGCCACAGCCGTGACCATGCTGCTGATCGGTATGATCCTGCTGCGCATCAACGCTTTCGCGCGTCTGCTGGGCCTCTCCGAGCATATGGACAGACGGAAGGCTTACGACACGGTTGCCCAATTCGGCCTTGTACTGGCGCTCTTCGCCGTGGCCTGGACAGGCATTGCAGCAGCACTCCTGTCCAGCTGCACATAAAAAACGCCCCCATCGGGAGCGTTCGTTCAGTCGTCGCGATAGACCTTTTCGCGGCGCTCATGTCGTTCCTGCGCCTCGATCGAAAGTGTCGCGATCGGTCTGGCGTCGAGACGTTTCAGCGAGATGGGTTCACCGGTCTCTTCACAGTAACCGTAGGTGCCGTCATCGATCC
Source organism: Nitratireductor basaltis (assembly GCF_000733725.1). NCBI lineage: Bacteria > Pseudomonadati > Pseudomonadota > Alphaproteobacteria > Hyphomicrobiales > Phyllobacteriaceae > Nitratireductor > Nitratireductor basaltis. The sequence goes on from NZ_JMQM01000001.1 coordinate 1,205,076, forward strand.
GCTGAAGCGCTGCGTCGATCTTCGCGATCAGCTTGCGCTGACGATCACGGGCGCGCAGCTCGATCGCCCGGTCGGTTTCTGACGACGCACGATCCGCCAGATCAGGATGATTGGCGTTCTCCTGCTGCAGTGCCTCAAGCGTTTCGCGCGCTTCACGCAGGATTTCCTGCTTCCACTGCAAGAGCTTCTTCTTGAAATAGGCCCGCTGCCTATCATTCATGAAGGGCTCGTCCTCGGAGGGCATATACTCAGTATCAACGAGATCGGTCATCGATTCACCCCAAAGATAGGCCAGCGGCGCCTATATATTCCGCGAAAGGGATCGTAACAAGCGGAAAGGTTGATTACTCACGTATTTGTCACTGCAACCTAAAACTGCGCATAAACGGTGTCTGATGCGGCTCTTGGCAAAACACGGCAAAATGGGCACAACAGGAATTGCTGCCGCCCCTTGGAGTGTAGCCTGTTGAATCGCCTGCTTTTGTTGCGCCATGCGAGTGCCACCTTCGGCTCACCGGGCATATCGGATTTCGACCGATGCCTGAGCGAGCGCGGGATCGCAGAAGCAGAACGACTCGGCGCGTGGTTGCGGCAAGAGGGTATTTCCCCCGGCAAGATCCTGTGTTCGAGTGCAGCCCGTGCGCGGCAGACACTGCAGGGACTCGGCGAGCCATATGCGCGTCACATCCCCGTTGAGTTTTCAGACCAGCTTTACCGGACCGATGCGCAGGGATGCCGCCTGCTGATCGCCAGAAGCGATGATTGTGAGACCTTGATGGTCGTCGGCCATAATCCGACACTTGAAGATCTGCTGTTCGAAAGTATCTCTTCCGGTCAGCCTGACCTGATCCGGCATGCGGAAGCAACGGGCATGCCGCAATGCGCTCTCGCAGTACTGGAGTTTGATGGCCACTACGTGCCCTTCGCCAATGATACAGGTCACCTCGCAGCCTTCAATACACCCGACGGTCAACACTGACGGCTTGGTTGAGCCTGCAGACGACCTATATGCGGCGTGAGTTCTATTTCCAGAGGATGTGCCATTGCCGAGCCTCACTTCCATTGCCGATGAAGCACGCATTGCTCTCGACACGCTTTCAGATCGAACCAGCAATCTTTGGTCCCCATCCCTGCGGCTCGGCGTGACCGGATTGTCCCGCGCCGGCAAGACCGTCTTCATCTCTTCGCTGGTTCACAATCTCATTCATGGCGGGCGCCTGCCGCTTTTCGACGCCCAGGCATCGGGGCGGATTGCCAAGGCCTATCTTGAACATCAGCCCGATGATGCGGTGCCACGGTTCCAGTATGAAGATCACGTCGCAGATCTTGTGGAGCGACGTGTATGGCCCGATTCCACGCGCGCGATCTCCGAACTGCGCCTGACCATCGAGTTCGAGTCGGCGTCGGCCTGGGGCCGTATGTTCTCGCGCGGAAGGCTGTCCATCGATATCGTGGATTACCCGGGGGAATGGCTGCTTGATCTGCCGCTCCTGGGAAAGAATTACGCGCAATTTGCCCGCGAGGCTTTGGATAGCGCGGCAGAAGCTTCGCGGTCGGACATATCGGGCGAATGGGTGAGGCTCTCCCGGTCGATAGACCCGGATGGTCCGGCAGATGAGATGCAGGCGCGCCAGCTTTTCGATGCCTTTTCCGACTATTTGCGCCAGTGCAAGCATGACAGTCGTGCGCTGTCCACGCTGCCGCCCGGCCGTTTCCTCATGCCGGGCGATCTCGAAGGTTCTCCCGCCCTCACCTTTGGCCCCATCCCCCTGGCTGAAGATCACAAGATCAAGCCCGGCAGCTTTGCTGCCATGATGGAGCGGCGCTATGAAGCCTACAAGCGGCATGTGGTGAAGCCATTCTTCCGCGAACATATTGCGCGGCTCGACCGGCAGATCGTTCTGGTGGACGCCATGCAGGCAATCAATGCGGGTGCGGAAGCGGTAGGCGATCTGGAGCGTGCACTGACGGAAATCCTGAACTGCTTCAGGCCCGGCAAAGGCAGCTTGCTGACCGACCTGGTGCAGCGCCGGATCGACCGCATCCTGATCGCCGCGACGAAGGCGGATCACATGCATCGGGAAAGTCATCAACGCATGCAGGCGATTGTTCGGCGACTGGCCGACCGTGCCATTGCGCGCGCGAATTTTTCCGGTGCAGAAGTCGATGTTCTCGCCATGGCCGCAGTTCGTGCGACGCGCGAAGGTACCGCCGGTAGCGGCAAGGACCAGTTGCCTGTCATTATCGGAACGCCGATCGCGGGCGAAAGCATCGGAGACGAGACATTCGACGGCGAAACCGAGACAGCGGTGTTTCCCGGTGACCTGCCGGAGCGTCCTTCCACGCTTTTCGCCAAAAGTGATAGCGGACCGCCCGCGGTTGCGCCTGAGATCCGCTTCATCCGTTTCCGCCCGCCGCGCCTGGAACAGACGGCTGAAGGGGCAAAGCTTTCCCTGCCTCATATCAGGCTCGACCAGGCACTGGAATTTCTCGTCGGAGACCAATTGGCATGAGCGAACCGCGCCGACCGAAGGCCTTCAGGGTCGAGCCAGAGGAAAAAACAGACCCCAAAGCTGCAAGCCGCGAAGCACGCAAGCCCCAGGCTGTGACAGCGAATATCGTCATCACACCCGAGGACGAGGACAGGTTCGACGGTCTTGAACCACGGGAGCAGCCTGCACCCGCCGTTTCGCCAAGAAAGCGGCTGCGTCTTGGAGCCGTGCTCCTATGGGCGCTCGGACTGCTCGTCTCGCTGGGGATCGGATTGTGGATCGACGGCCTGGTACGCGATCTATTTGCACGTTCCGATTGGCTTGGATGGGGGGCCCTGGGACTTGCGGTGACCGCCGGGCTTGCCTTTCTCGGGCTGATTGCGCGGGAAGTAGCCGGATTGTGGCGCATCAATTCCGTCGAGCGATTGCGTCAACGCGCCCGGAAGGCGCATGAAACCGCCGATCCAAAGGACGCCCGGCACATCACGAAGGAACTGGTGCAGCTTTACGCTGATATGCCACAAACGGCCTCCGGCCGTCAGCGACTATCGGAACTCGAAGACGACGTCATCGACGGCGACCAGATGCTCGACCTGGCCGAAAAGGCCTTGATGGCGCCCCTCGACGCGCAGGCACAAAAGCTGATCCTCGACGCCGCCAAGCGTGTCTCTGTTGTCACCGCGGTCAGCCCGCGAGCCATCATGGATGTTGCTTATGTTCTGTTCGAAGCGGCACGCCTCATCCGGCGCCTCTCCGAACTCTATGCCGGTCGGCCCGGTTTTTTTGGCTTCATGCATCTCATCCGGAGCGTTGTCGCGCATCTGGCCGTCACCGGCTCCATGGCCATGGGAGAATCTCTCATGCAGCAGGTTGTCGGGCATGGCATCGCTGCACGTCTATCCACGCGTCTCGGTGAGGGCATGATCAACGGCATGATGACGGCCCGCATCGGTCTTGCGGCCATGGCGGCTGTCCGTCCCCTACCGTTTCACGCACTCAAACGGCCGGGCATGTCGGCGTTCCTGAAGGCCCTTACCAGTTATTCGCAGGCGCAATCGGAAGGTTCTGCCGCGGTCAAACGCTAAGGCCGTTGCGCATTGGTGAGAACTCAAGCATCTTAGGCGTGATTTGGTGATTTGGGTACGCTTGGTCAGAAAGCGTTAACCAAGAACGCGCATCCTGTCGCCCAACCTCAATTCCAGTGCCGGTCGGATATCATGAAGCTGTTCAAACGCCCCCTCGCCTCGATCATCGCAGCGACCGGGCTTGCATCCGTGGCTCTTTCCCCGGCACTCGCGAGTGAATCCGACAAGCGCTTCTTCGACTCGCTGAGTGGTCAGTGGTCAGGTCCCGGTGAAATTGTTGCCGGGAAGTACAAGGGCACGAAATTCGTGTGCAATTTCGCCGGGTCTTCACCGCAGGACAAGGTGGGCATGGCACTCGATGGAGGCTGCCGCGTCGGCATCTTCAATCAGGATATGTCGGCGAAGATCGAAAAGGCCGCTTCCGGTTATCGCGGGCAGTTTCTCGACGGCGCCAAGGGCAAGGGCCTTGATGTCGTTGGCGGAACAGTGAAAGGCAAGAATGTCGTCTTCGCCATACACCGCAACGAGCTGACGGGCGCGATGCGTGCGAAGCTTTCGGGCAAAGACACAATGACTGTTACGATTTCCGTTCATGTGAACAAGGAACTTGTGCCGGTGATCGGCATGCAGCTCAAGCGCGTCGATACCAAGAGTGTTGGCGCGATCGCGAAGCAATAAGCTGCGAAACACCGCCTAACGCCACCAATCACGATCCTCGCCCAAGCGCTTGATATCGCTGGTATTGGTCTTCTCCATCCATGCCCGCACCGTACGTCCTGCGATCTGCAGTTTTGGCGCGATGTCTGCAAGCGGCACGAGGACGAATGCGCGTTCATGCATGCGCGGATGCGGCAGGACCAGACCATCCTCCATCAGTTCCACATCCTCGTAATTCAGCACGTCGATATCGATCAGACGCGGACCCCACCTTTCCCGGCGTTCGCGCTTGAGAAGACGCTCCACCTCCAGACAGCGTGCCAGCAGCTTTCGTGGCGACAAGGAAGTCTCCACCATCGCAGCCGCGTTCACGAAGTCCGGCTGGTCTGTCACGCCCCAGGGCGGTGTGCGATAGAGGCAGGACACTGCGGTGACAGCAATCTTCGCATCCGCATCCAGTGCGCGCAGCGCTGCGGCCATATTGGCGACTGGATCTGCGAGATTGCCGCCTAGCCCGAGATATGCAACCGCCGTCTCGACATCACTGAGGCCAGGCAACGGTCACCTCGACATGATCAAGCACGCCTGGCACCGGTGCATTGGGTTTTCGCACGGTGATCTCTGCCTTCTCGATTTCGGGGAAGCGCTTGCAAAGCGCGCGCGCCACTTCCAGGGCCAGCGCCTCGATCAGGAAGCGGCGCTTGCCGGTGATTATTCGCTCGATCTCGGAAAAGGCCACCCCATAGTCCACCGTTCCGCTGATCGCGTCTTCCTCAAGGGAAACGGCGGGACGCACGGTCAATTCGGCATCGACATAGAAACGCTGGCCAAGCCGCTCTTCTTCATCATGAAGGCCGTGCCGTGCGAAGAAGGCGCAGTTCTTCAGTCTGATCTTGTACATGCGTTTTCCTTCTTGCCGGCCGCCAGCATTGCGTCAGCCATTTTTAAGGCATCGATATTCGCCGCCACATCGTGGACACGAAATATGGCGGCACCTTGCATCCGCAACAATGCACTGGTTGCCGCCGTGGCGATATCGCGCTCAGCGGTGTCACGTCCAGTCACCGATCCGATAAATCGTTTGCGCGACAGCCCCACGGCGAAAGGATGATCATAGCGCTTCAACTCGCCGAACCGCGCCATGAGTTGAAGATTCTCCCTTTCGTCCTTGGCGAATCCGAAGCCCGGGTCCAAAACGATCTGATCATCGCTCACACCGGCCTGACCTGCGATTGAAAGCGATCGGTCAAGGAAGCGGAACTGGTCTTCTATCACATCCTCGTGCCGGCTGCGGTCGCGACCGTTGTGCATGATCACCAGGCCAGCTCCGGTCTGCGCTGCCACACGCGCAATCTCCGGCTCCTTTTGAAGGCCCCAGACGTCATTGACGATGTGAGCGCCCTGCTCCACTGCCAGCAGCGCCGTCTGTGCCCGGTAGGTGTCGACGGAGATCACGATGTCTTCAAACCCGCGCAAGGCTCCTATGACGGGCAGAATGCGAGACTGCTCGATTTCGGCCGAAACGGGAGCAGCGCCCGGCCGGGTGGACTCACCACCCACATCGATGATGTTCGCACCCGCCTCACGCATGCGCAACGCGGCCTTGACGGCCAAATCGACATGCTCGTGGCGTCCGCCATCCGAGAAGCTGTCCGGGGTTACGTTCAGTATGCCCATGACCACAGCCTTGGGCCCAAGTTCCAGGTGACGCCCATGCGCGAGCGCCCATTTTCCGGTGTTCATATCGCCTCCGGCAATCTGCCTTGCGGGCGTTTATTGGGCCCGTGGACGACAAAATCAATTGCGGCCTGTGCAGAAGATGATTTTGATTGCCAATTGCCGCCGCCCTGCCTCAATCTGCGTTGAAAGGTGGGTGCATGAAAAAGTCACTGATCATAGTCGGCGTTCTCGCCTTCAGCACTGTCGTTGCTGGCGCGACAAGTCTGTCGAAGACCTACAGCTATTTCACCATTGGTGGCTCCACGCTTTCCCAGATCGAGGAGCAACTCAAGGCTCGAGGGCCGCGGCTGGGTGCGACCGGTCAACGCCATCCCGGTGCGACCAACATGGAGTTCACCACCAAGATCGACTACGGCGAGTCCGATGGCTGGTGCCGCGTCCAGAATGCTGCTGTCGCACTCAATGCTGCGGTGACGCTGCCGCGGTGGCGGGCGACCAAATCCGCGAAGCAGGATGTCCGGCTTGTCTGGAACATTTTGGAGCGCGACATCAAGAGGCATGAAGAAAGCCATATAATCATTGCAAAAAATCATGCCCGGGAACTTGAAAACACACTTCTCCGACTGCCGAGAAAGCGTGAGTGTGGCGCTGTACAGAAATTGGCCGAAACGGCAACACAGCGGATACTGGCCAAGCATGATGCGGCGCAGATCAAGTTCGACCGAATTGAAGCGAAGAACTTTGAAAGCCGCTTGCTGCGCCTTCTCGATTACCGGCTGGAGCAGATGGAGCGTGAAGCCTTGAAGCAGTGATCCTGCTGCTTCCTCCTGCTCAAGCCTGACGCTCCGGCACCCGCACTACGAGACCGTCCAGCTCATCGCTGATCCTGATCTGGCATGAGAGGCGCGAATTGGGCCGCACATCATAGGCGAAATCCAGCATGTCTTCTTCCATGACTTCCGGCTCACCGGTCTTCGCTTCCCACGCCTCGTCCACATAGACGTGGCACGTGGCACAGGCACAGGCACCTCCACATTCGGCCTCGATACCGGGAACGCCATTCTGAACCGCGCTTTCCATCACGGACTGCCCGGACGGCGCCTCTATTTCGAATCGTGTGCCATCGGGTGCGATGAAATTGATCTGGGGCATTTAATGGTCCTGCGGGAAAACGAGCTGCGCCGGAGATAGGCCAACCTGCCCTTGTGTCAACCGGATCGCGGTCTCTCAAGCAAGGCCATCGCCTCCGCTCTGGTGATTGATAACAGTTGTTGGAATTTCGCGGGATCTGCATTGGGCATTTCCTGCTCGATCCCGTGCGCCACTTCAGCGAGCGGGCGCGCGCCCAAGGCGCGCGCGGTGCCAAGGATCTGATGCGCCAGAGACTGAAGCTCGTCTTTCCCTTTCATCGGGTCGCGCAATATTTCAAGGGCTTGGCCGAGCTGGTCGACAAACAGCCTCAAAACCTCGTCGCGAAGCGCAGGGTCATTCAGGGTTTGACGATCCATCTGCTCCAGATCGAACATAGGCTGCTCGCTCAACCGTCATCTCCTGTGCAAAAACGGGATTGGTTTGGTGCCAGAATGAGGCAGGAATGCCAATCTCCAATCTGTGCACAAGGCGTAAATCATTACGTTCAAAATCCTATTTTTGCCCTTCTTTCCGTTAACCTTATGTTTAAACTTCTGGGCATTCGCACAAATTCGTATTCCCAATATAGGATTGCCCGCGTACGGTGCGGGCTGGAGAGTTGTGGGTATTTATAATGGGTTACGAGGCCCGGCAACGGGAACCCATTCGAGTAACAGGGTGACGGCGGTATGGTTCGTAAATCGACAACAGCGGCTGCGAAGGACGACTTCGCACGTGAACTTGAAGAAGCGCTTGAACTTGACGACATGGAGTTCGCGCTCTCCGATGAGGGAGATCTCGATATAGCTGCCTCGATGGAAGACCTCGAAGCGCAGATATCACAAGCTGCCGAAGAGCTTGCCCGTGAAAATGGCACAGCTCCAGCCAGCAAGGCCGCCGTTGCGCCCTCTCCCGCCAAGGCCGAATTGAAGGCGCCGGAGAAAAAAGCCGAACTTTCACAAGGCGCTGCGCCGGATTTCGAAGACGAGTTCGAGAGCGAGGATATCGCTCCGCCTTCATCCAGCACCTACTCCAAGACCAATGCGGAACCCGTCACGCCCGCTCCCGCCACATCCTTTGCCGCCGCCAATGATGACCTGCAGCGCGCGTCCGGCTCACCCTATCTGTCGCGACCGGATCTGAAGGGCTCGTCTTCCATCTACTGGTTGACGGCACTTCTTTCTGTCGTGTGGCTGACGGGCGGCGTGCTTCTCGCGCATCTACTCTACGCTCCCGAAATCTGGCAGATCGGCAGCCTGGATGCACTGGTGCAGGCACCCTATGCACTTGGCATGGCCGTTGGCACGGTGTTGCCGATCCTCCTCTTCTGGGCCTTTGCAATCATGATGCGGCGCGCGCAGGAAATGCGCATCGCGGCCAACCAGATGGCCGAAATGGCGTTCCGCCTCGCCGAGCCCGAGAATCTCGCGCAAGACCGTGTAATGATGGTCGGTCAGGCCGTCCGCCGGGAAGTCCAGGCAATGGGCGAAGGCATCGAGCGAACACTTGCCCGTGCAGTCGAGCTCGAGACGCTTGTGCACACCGAAGTCAATGAGCTTGAACGCGCCTACTCCGAAAATGAAAGCCGTATCCGCCTTCTGGTCGACAGCCTCGGCAGCGAGCGCGAAGGCATCGTTAGCCACGCTGAACGTGTTCGCGCGTCCATTACGGGCGCCCATGAGATCCTCAAGGAAGAACTGGATTCTGCCGGTGAGCAGATTCGTCTCAGCGTGGACGGCGCTTCCCGCCGTCTCACCGAGTCCCTGAGTGAATCCGGCAACAGTCTTGTCGAACGCCTGACTGCAACGGGTGACACCATCCACAGCGCGGTAGACGAGCGGGTCAGCACGCTTTCGGAAAAAATCTCGCTTTCCGGCGATGCGATCGCCAATCTGCTCGATACGCGCATCGCCAGCTTCTCCGAATCCGGCGAGACGCTCCTTGCCCGCGTGACCGAGAGCACATCGGCGCTCAACCAGGCGCTTGAACAGCGCAGCGAGGAAATCTCCGCCAAGCTCAATTCGTCGGGTGAAACATTGTCGGGTCTGCTGGACGGCAGGATCGCAACCCTCACCCAGCAGACGGACGAGGCCACACGTACACTGGGCGAGATGTTCGACAGCCGCGTCAGCGGACTTTTGAGCTCGGTTGGCGAGACGTCGGGTCGCATCAACGAGGAATTCGACAACCGTCTGCTTCAGATTGAAAGCACGCTGGCCGAGCGCGGCCAATCGCTCATCGCCGAATTCTCCACGCGCGCAGAAGCGCTCGATACGGGCATGGAGAAGCTGAACGCTGCTCTTGAGGCACGGGCACGGACGATCAACGAGTCGCTTGTCGAACGCACACGCGAGATTGCCGATACGCTTGCCAAGGGCCGGAACGAAGTGGCCTCGGCCATCGAGAGCGGCAAAAGCGCCATCGATACGGATCTTGCCGATCTCGTCGCCTCGACCTCCCTCATGCTGGAAGGCAAGGCAGAAGAGTTCTCCAGGCGTCTGGAAGATGGCCACGGCCTTGTCAGCGCGCGTCTGGACGAGGAACTCGGCAAATTCGATGCCGTCCAGGCTCGGATGGACGAGGCCGTCGAACGTCAGCTTTCCAATCTCGGTGAGAACCAGCAGCGTCTGACGGGACTGCTCGAAGCCGATCTTCAGAAGCTGAACGAGGCACGTCAGGCATTCGAATCCGGCATTGAGGGCCAGATCGAGCGCTTCAGCGAATCCCGCTCCGGCTTTGCAGCCGCGCTTGAGGAAGACATTGCACGCATTGCACAGCACCGCGATGCGCTCACGGCAGCGATCGGCACGGATATCGATCGCGTCAACGACATGTTCTCCAGGCATACCGATGTCATTGCCGAACGAACGCAGACGATGGAACAGGCACTTGCGCTCGGCGTGGAGAATGTTCGCAAGACGCTGGAGAACAGCGCGGTGGTCGTTGCCGGTTCGCTTCGCGAAAAGGTCATCGAAGCCACATCGGCACTGGGCAGCCAGACCGATGAAGTCTTTGGCAGCATCGACGCTCGGATCGCAGAACGCGTTCGCGCATCGGCAGAGACATTGTCGGGCAGCGTAAGCGATATTGATCGTACCTTCGATGCAGCAGCCGAACGCATCGGCGCTCGCGCTCAAGCCTTCAGCAGCAGCTTCGAGGACATCGACCAGCGTGTTGCCGCTCGCGTTGAGCAGACCTCGAGCATTCTGTCCGAGCGTGCCGAAGTCCTTGCACGCACCTTCGAAGATACGGACAACCGCATCGCCGCGCGCATCGATCAGGCCTCGCAAACGCTCAACAGCAGCGCAGAGAACGTCTCCCGCCAGTTTGAAGACGTCGAGGGACGCATCGTCGCGCGTGTTGGCGAAGCAGCACAGACATTGTCCGGCCAGGCAGATATCGTCGCGCGGCGGTTCGACGAAGTCGGCGATCACATTTTCGCCCGTGTGGATGAAGCCTCAAAAACCCTCACGGGTCAGGCCGATCTTGCAGCACGTCGTTTCGACGAGGTCGGCAACAACATCTTCACCCGCGTCAGCGAGGCCTCCCAGAGCCTTGAAGGGCGTGCAGAAGAGGTTGCGCGCCGCTTCGACGATGTGGATACGCGTATTGCGTCCCGCATAGAAGAGGCCTCACAGACCCTCAATGGCAGCGTCGACAATGTCGCGCGCACCTTCGAAGACGGGAATCGTCGCATTGCCGCACAGGTGCACGAGGCTTCCAATGCCCTTGCAGGTCGTGCAGCCGACTTCACCCACGCTTTCGAAGAGATCGACCAGAAGCTCGTGGCACGCACCCACCAGACCTCTGCCGAGCTGGAGGCGCGCGCGCAGGCCATCGGGCAGTCGCTGGAACAGATCGAAAGCCGCCTGAAGTCCACTGCCGGCAATACCGCTTCCGCCTTTGTCAGCGGCATGGTGGAAGTGGAGAAGCGCCTCAGCGAAAGCACGGAGCGCAGCCGTTTCGCTCTCGTCGAGGGGATCGGCGATGTGGAAGGTCGCTTGAGAGACACCGCAGAACAGGCTGCACAGCACGTAAGCCAGCAGCTTTCACGCACACAGGCGGATCTGGTCTCCACCGCCGACACGATCGGCCAGACCTTTGCCACTGTGAACGAGCATATCGCGCGCCGCACCGGCGAAACCGTGAAGACGCTGGAGGACCGGACCGCGGCACTCAACGCCATGCTTGCAGGGCGCACTTCCGAGATCTCGCGCATTCTCGACGAGACGGCACGTCCCCTCGTGGAACGTTTCGAAGCCAGCGGTGGCGAGTTGCAGCAGAATATCGAAGCCATCACCGAGCGCACCGCATCGCGTCTTCAGGAGGAGAATACCGCCCTCGTCAACGCGCTTGCCAGCCGCACGGCCGATACGCTCAACGCCTTTGAGCAGACGCGCAATCGTCTTGCGAGCAATGTTCAGGAACTGTTGGGCCAGCTCGACAGCTCCGGCAACCGTCTCAGCACGGTGATAGAGACTGCCGCGCAGAACCTCACGCAGGTTGACGAGCGCCTCGTCGGCACGACGCAACAATTTGCGCAGAACGCGGAGAAGGCCGCCGAGACATTTGCCAATTCGGCAAATCTCATCAATGCCAATTCCGGCCGTCTGGCGAATTTCTCCGAGAACACGCTCAAGGAGATCTCCACCATTGCGAGCCGCTTCGAGGACCACAGCCGCCTTCTGGAAAATGCTTCCGAACTCCTCAACAAGGCACAGGGCGGCCTGAGCTCCACCATGGAGGCCCGTGGTCAGGAACTGGAAGCGCTGGCGAAGGGGCTTGTCGAGAAGTCCGAGAACATCGAAAAGAGCATGCGCTCCTTTGAAGGCTTCCTTGAGCGGGCACTTGAGACCACCGAGGGACGCACCAAGGGATCGGTCGAGCAGATCCGCAAGGCGATCTCCGAAGCGGTCGAGGCTGCGACCAACCGATTTGCGGGCGCTACCGCCGAAATCCGCAACACAGCGGCAGAGATCCATACCGAACTCGAAGCCACACGCAATGACCTCAAGCGCGGCATGACCGAACTCCCGCAGGAGGCAAAGCAGTCGACTTCGGCGATGCGCCACGCGATAACCGAGCAGATCAACGCGTTGAAGGAACTCTCCGACATCGTGTCCAAATCCGGTCGGATGCAGGACAATGGCTACGAGATTCCCGCAACCCCCACGCCCAATCTGCCGCGCCCTGCCGTGCAAGCTTCGGCCGCCTCACCCGTTGCCGAAAAGCCACGCGCGCAGCAGCAGGCGGCTCAGCCACAAGCGCAGCCGCGCCCGGCGGCACCACAGGCACAGCCACAACAGACCGCTCCCAGCGGTGGCGGCTGGATCCGTGATCTGCTGCGCAGCGCCTCCCGCGAAGAGGAAGCACAGGAGCGCAAGGCACAGCCAGGCCAGGGTGAAGGTGACCGCACCGCACTGCACGTGGTCGAATCCCTCAACTCGCTCTCGGTCGATATTGCAAGGGCGATCGACCATGAGGCGTCGATTGAACTTTGGGAGCGTTACCGCCGGGGCGAGCGAAATGTCTTCACACGGCGCCTCTATACGCTGAAGGGCCAGCAGACCTTCGACGAGATCCAGCGCAAATACCGCAATGATGGAGATTTCCGCAAAGCGGTAGAACAGTATTGCAAGGATTTCGAGAAGCTCCTGGCCGATGTTGCGCGCACCGACCGCGACAACATCATGACCCAGACCTACCTGACGTCCGACACCGGCAAGGTCTACACGATGCTTGCTCATGCCAGCGGGCGTTTGAGGTAAGTTGTTATTACAAGACTGCGAGAAACCCCGTCGTGAGGCGGGGTTTTTTGTTGGCTGGAACAATGCTCTTCTGGCAAAAGACTTTAAACTCGGCGTTGCATCGGATTGTACTGAGAGAAGAAAATGCCAATTGTCAGCGCCGGTGGGCAGGATGCGCAGACGGCTCTGGAAAGCCTAACGGCTTCCCCGGCCATACTGCATGCGAGTTACCAGCTAAACCCGATCAATCCGCTGCCCCTGGCTGCTCCGCTCACCCGTACTACCTTTCCGCCCGAATGGATCACCCGCTACGTGATCCGTGATTTCCTGATGCTTGACCCGGTGGTCGCATACGGCTTCTCCAGTCCCACGCCGTTCTACTGGCACGAAATGGAGTTGGAGCCGAGGCAGCTGGAATTCATGGCAGATGCCGTTGCTCACGGCATCGGGCAGGATGGTTTCGTTATACCGGTCATGGAATTTGGCCGCCGCGGAATGCTTGCTGTCACCACCAACCTGCCGCGCAAGGAATGGATTGCGGCAGTTGACGAATTGCGTGACGAGCTTGGGGAAATGGCGCATCGCATCCACCGCCTGTTGTGCCAGAGCGACGACGCCGGTGACGCTTCTCCGCGCGTGCTGGCAAAGCGCGAGCGGGAATGTCTGGCCTGGGTCGCGAACGGCCTGGACGCAGAAGCCATCGCCCGGAAACTCGCTTTGTCCAGCTATACGGTCAGAGGGTATCTGAGGGCCGCGCGCGAGAAACTCGGGTGCAGGACCCTCTCCCAAGCCGTCGCACGCGCGATCCAGATGAAGCAGATCGATCCCTGATCAGCCGCCTGTCAATTGGTCGATAGCGTACGGCGAACGGCGTCGTGCCATCCCGCCAGTTTCTGCTTGCGCAGATCATCGTCCATATGGGGCTCAAACTGCTGGTCAAGCTTCCAGCTATTCGCGAATTCTTCCGCTGTCGGCCATACGCCAGCCTTGTATCCCGCCAACCATGCCGCACCGAGTGCGGTGGTTTCCAGAATGGTCGGACGGTCGACAGGTGCATCAAGGATGTCGGCGAGGAACTGCATCGTCCAGTCACTCGCGACCATGCCTCCATCAACACGCAGAATGGTATCGTCCGAACTGCCAGACCAATCCTTGTGCATAGCATCGAGCAGATCACGGGTCTGATAGGCGATGGATTCCAGGGTGGCCCGGGCCAGTTCCGCGGGACCCGTATTGCGTGTCAGGCCAAATATGGCACCGCGCGCGTCTGCATCCCAATGTGGCGCGCCAAGGCCAACGAATGCGGGAACCAGATAGACCTGCTGGGTCGGATCGGCCTTCTCGGCCAGATCGCCGGAATCGGAGGCCTGCTCGATAATTTCAAGTCCATCGCGCAGCCACTGCACCGCAGCGCCGGCGACGAAGATCGAACCCTCCAGCGCGTAAGTCGTCTTGCCGTCGAGGCGATACGCGATTGTAGTCAGGAGGCGGTTTTTCGAACGGACGAGGTCCTCGCCCGTATTCAGGACCGCGAAGCAACCTGTCCCATAGGTCGATTTCATCATGCCCGGCTTGAAGCAGGCCTGTCCGATGGTGGCCGCATGCTGGTCGCCGGCTACGCCCAGGACCGGTATTTCGGCACCCAGATGTTCTGCCTCGGCGACACCGAACTCGTCTGCGCTGTCCAACACCTCGGGCAGCAATTTCTTCGGGATATCCAGGATCTGGAGAAGATCGTCGTCCCAGGTGTTGTTTTCGATATTGAAGATGAGCGTGCGCGATGCATTTGTCGCGTCGGTCACATGCCTTTTCCCACCCGTCAGGCGCCAGATGAGAAAGCTGTCAATCGTGCCGGCCAGCAATGCTCCGTTTTCAGCGCGCTTGCGTGCACCTTCGACATTGTCCAGAAGCCAGGCGATTTTCGTCCCTGAAAAATAGGGATCGATGACCAGCCCCGTGCGCTCGGTAAAGAGCTGCTCATGGCCGTCATTTTTCAGCCTGTCGCAGAGTTCAGAGGTGCGCCGGTCCTGCCAGACGATGGCATTGTGAATAGGCTTGCCGGTCTCCCGATCCCAGACAAGTATCGTCTCGCGTTGATTGGTGATCCCGATTCCGGAAATATCGGAAGCGTCCACCTTCGCGGCTTTCAGTGCCTCGCGCGCGGTATCAAGCACCGTGCGCCAGATGTCTTCGGGATCGTGTTCCACCCAGCCGGACTGGGGAAAATGCTGTTTGAACTCCTGCTGGCCGACTCCGCACACCTTCATCTTCTTGTCGAAGAGGATTGCGCGGCTTGAGGTTGTGCCCTGATCGATCGCCAGAATGTAGCCAGCCATTGTTCATCCTTCTTGTTCAACAGACAGAAGGAGGCGGGTGACCCGCCTCCTTCGCTTTCACATATTCTGCCGTAAGACTAGTTCTCGCTCCAGCTCTTCACGAGCTCGTCGTAATTGACCGTCTTGGGCTCTTCTTTCTCGTTCTCGATCTTCAGCTGTGGCGCCAGATTTCCCGCTTCCTGTGCCTGCTTGTTCCAGTATTCGATATCGTGCTCCTCAGCGAGCTTCGGACCGATATCGCCCTGGATACCTGCGCGCTCAAGGCGGGACAGAACCTTCTCCTGTTCCTCGCACAGCGAATCCATGGCTTCCTGAGCGGTCTTGGCACCCGAAGATGCATCACCGATCGCCTGCCACCAGAGCTGAGCCAGCTTCGGATAGTCGGGAACGTTCGTTCCGGTCGGCGACCACTGGAGACGTGCCGGAGAGCGATAGAACTCGACCAGACCGCCAAGCTTCGGAGCACGTTCCGTGAAGCTCTCGTGATCCAGCGTCGACTGGCGAATGAAGGTGAGACCGACATGGCTCTTCTTCACGTCGACCGTCTTGGAGGTGACGAACTGGGCATAGAGCCAGGCTGCCTTGGCACGATCATCCGGAGTCGACTTCATGAGCGTCCAGGAACCGGCGTCCTGATAGCCAAGCTTCATGCCGTCCTTCCAGTAGACGCCATGCGGACTGGGCGCCATGCGCCATTTCGGCGTGCCGTCCTCGTTCATGACCGGCAGACCTTCCTTGACCATGTCGGCCGTGAAGGCGGTGTACCAGAACATCTGCTGGGCGATCTGCCCCTGAGCCGGAACCGGGCCGGATTCGGAGAAGGTCATGCCCTGGGCTTCAGGCGGAGCGTAATTCGCCATCCACTCGAGATATTTCTCGATGGAATAGACGGCTGCCGGTCCGTTGGTGTCGCCACCGCGGGCTACGCAGGAGCCGACCGGGCGGGAATTCTCGTCCACCTTGATGCCCCATTCATCGACGGGGTTGCCGTTCGGAATGCCCTTGTCGCCATTGCCGGCCATGGACAGCCAGGCATCGGTGAAGCGCCAGCCGAGTGACGGGTCCTTCTTGCCGTAGTCCATATGACCGTAGACTTTCTGACCGTCGATTTCCCGGCCAGTGAAGAACTCGGCAATGTCCTCATATGCGGACCAGTTCACTGGAACGCCGAGCTCGTAGCCGTATTTCTCCTGGAAGTCCGCCTTGTTCTTCTCGTCGTTGAACCAGTCGTAGCGGAACCAGTAGAGGTTCGCGAACTGCTGGTCGGGAAGCTGGTAGATCTCACCGTCAGGTGCGGTCGTGAAGGAAATGCCGATGAAATCCTCGATATCGAGGTTCGGGTTTGTCACGTCCTTGCCGGTGCCTTCCATCCAGTCGGAAAGGCTGCGCGCCTGCTGGTAGCGCCAGTGGGTGCCGATCAGATCGGAGTCGTTGATATAGGCGTCATAGATGTTCTCGCCCGACTGCATCTGCGTCTGCAGTTTTTCAACGACGTCGCCCTCGCCGATCAGGTCGTGGGTGACCTTGATACCGGTGATTGCAGTAAAGGCGGGGGCGAGCACCTTCGATTCATATTCATGGGTGGTGATCGTCTCCGAAACCACCTTGATATCCATCCCCTGGAACGGTTCTGCAGCGTCGACAAACCACTGCATCTCCGCTTCCTGCTCCTCCCTTGAGAGCACGGACATGTCACCGATTTCGGCGTCGAGGAACTCCTTGGCCTCCTCCATGCCTGCAAATGCTCCGCCTGTTCCCATCAAAAGGAGCAGAGCCGAAGTTGTCATCAACAAGTGCCGTTGCATTGTTACCTCCCTTGCAAAAACACGACCGGGAAGCAGCTCTTGCCGCCGCCCTTCTCCCTAAAGGCCTTTAGACGAACCGGAACACGCCGAGCGCGTAGACCAGCGAAAGACCAAGAGCCCACCACAGATTGGGTCCTACCCAGCCCAACCATGCGAGATGAATGAATGCGCTGCCGAGCAGCGACACGAAAAGGCGGTCGCCGCGCGTTGTCTCAAAGCGGAGAATGCCAACCCGCGGATTTCCACCCGGCGAGAAATATTCCCAGACCGCCATTGAAGTCAGAAGCGCGGCGATAGTGATGAAGAAAAGCGCCGTCGGCCAGGTCCAGGCCATCCATGATAGGTTCATTTTCTCCTCCTTCAGACCCGGCCCAGGGCAAAGCCCTTGGCGATGTAGTTGCGGACGAACCAGATCACGAGCGCGCCCGGGATGATCGTCAGAACGCCTGCTGCCGCCAGCACGCCCCAGTCCATCCCCGATGCGGAGACCGTACGTGTCATGGTGGCTGCGATCGGCTTGGCATCCGTTGTCGTCAAGGTGCGTGCTATGAGCAGTTCGACCCACGAGAACATGAAGCAGAAGAAGGCAGCCACGCCGATGCCGCTCGCTATCAGGGGCATGAAGATCTTCACGAAGAAACGTGGGAAGGAATAGCCGTCGATATAGGCCGTCTCGTCGATTTCCTTCGGGACGCCCGACATGAAGCCTTCAAGGATCCAGACCGCCAGCGGCACATTGAACAGGCAGTGGGCGATGGCGACCGCGATGTGCGTATCGATCAATCCGAAAGCCGAATAGAGCTGGAAGAATGGCAACGCGAAGACGGCGGGTGGCGCCATGCGGTTCGTCAAAAGCCAGAAGAACAGATGCTTGTCGCCCAGAAAGCGGTAGCGCGAGAAGGCATAGGCTGCCGGCAGTGCCACCGTTACCGAGATGACCGTGTTCATCACAACATAGATGATCGAATTGATATATCCCGAATACCAGGACGGATCGGTGAAGATCACCATGTAGTTGCGAATGGTCGGGTTCTGCGGCCAGAGCGAGAATGTCGAGAGGATCTCGGTATTCGTCTTGAAGCTCATATTCATGAGCCAGTAGATCGGCAGCATCAGAAACAGGATGTAGATGGTCGGCACCAGCCACCAGAAACGGGACTCGCGTCCCCGTTTCATCATGATCTGCGCCATCTGCCTGTCATCCTGGGATGCGGCGGCACTGCCCTCACCCGATGCGACACGCGCCGCCATGGCTTCGTTCTTCATGGCCATCACCGCTTCTCCGTGCCGTAGTTCGTCATGACGGTGTAGAACACCCATGACATCAGGAGGATGATCAGGAAGTAGATCAGCGACATCGCGGCCGCTTCGCCGAGATTGAATTCGCCGATCGCGAGCTTCACCAGATCGATCGAGAGGAATGTGGTCGAGTTGCCCGGGCCACCTCCCGTCACCACGAAGGGTTCGGTGTAGATCATGAAGGAATCCATGAAGCGCAGCAGGACCGCGATCAGCAGGACCCGATGCATCTTCGGAAGCTGGATATAGCGGAACACCGCCCAGCGCGATGCGCCGTCGATCTTCGCCGCCTGGTAATAGGCATCGGGTATGGAGACCAGACCGGCATAGCAGAGCAACACGACAAGGCTCGTCCAGTGCCAGACGTCCATGACGATGAGCGTCAGCCATGCGTCAACCGGATCGCTGACATAGTTGTAGTCAAAGCCCAGCAGATAGAGCCCGCGGCCCAGGAGGCCGATATCAATGCGGCCGAAAACCTGCCAGATCGTGCCGACCACGTTGAAGGGGATCAGGAGCGGCAAGGCCATCAGCACGAGGCAGACCGGAACGCCCCAACCCTTGCGCGGCATGTTGAGCGCGATGAAAATACCAAGTGGCACCTCAATCGCCAGAATAATGGCCGAAAATGCCAGATTCCGACCCATCGCAGCCCAGAACCGGTCACTATCGAGGATCTCCTCGAACCATTCGGTGCCGGCCCAGAAGAAGACATTGTTGCCGAAGGTGTCCTGAACCGAGTAGTTCACAACCGTCATCAGCGGGATGATTGCCGAGAAGGCCACCAGCACAAGAACCGGCAGTACTAGGAACCATGCCTTGTTGTTCCAGCTACGCTCCATGACCTGCCTCCCCATGCATTTCCACTCGCCATGAATTCGAGTAGAGATTGAGATGCGTCTGATCGAAGCTCACATGAGCTTCCGCAGGAATTTCCGCATCCTCATCCACGATTGCAGCTATCTCCTGCCCTTCCAGGCGGGCACGCACGATCTTTCTGCGACCGATGTCTTCCACCTTGTCGACCTTGACCGGATAGCCTGAGCGGCCGACGCTGACGAATTCGGGACGAATTCCCAGTTCCAGCTTTCCGGACTGCTGGCTTGGTGCAGACGGCAGTTCGATTACGGTTTGCCCCATGCGGGCCGAGCTTCCGCTCACCTCTACGGGCAAGAGGTTCATGCCGGGCGAGCCGATGAAATAACCGACGAATGTGTGCGTGGGGCGCTCGAAGAGCTCTTCAGGGGTGCCGATCTGCACGATCTCGCCCTCATACATCACCACGACATTGTCGGCGAAGGTCAGCGCCTCGGTCTGATCGTGGGTCACATAGACCATCGTGTAGCCGAAACGGCGGTGCAGTTCCTTCAACTGCGTACGCAGCTCCCACTTCATGTGCGGATCGATGACCGTGAGCGGCTCGTCAAAGAGAATTGCGTTCACATCGGCGCGAGCCAAGCCACGGCCGAGCGAAATCTTCTGCTTCTCGTCGGCGGTCAGCCCTTGCGCCTTGCGCTTTGCGCGCTCTTCAAGGCCGATCATGGTGATGATTTCACGCACACGCTTGTCGACGATGTCCTCGGACACGCCGCGATTGCGCAGTGGGAAGGCCAGATTCTCATAGACGGTCATCGTGTCGTAGACGACGGGGAACTGGAAAACCTGTGCGATATTGCGGGCTTCTGTCGGAAGATCCGTTACATCATTGCCGTTGAAGAGGATTTGCCCTTCACTCGGCCGCAGCAGGCCAGAAATTATGTTGAGCAAGGTCGTCTTGCCACAGCCCGATGGGCCCAGCAGCGCATATGCCCCACCGTCCACAAAAGTGTGATGAACCCGCTTCAGCGCATAATCGTCATCGCTCTGGGGGTCGGGCCGGTAGGCGTGGCGGATATTGTCGAGATCGATACGTGCCATTTAAGCCCCTCCTCAAGCAGCCGTCTGGAGCGAGCCGGCGCTGCGGCCGTCTGTATCGAAAACGAGCAGGTGGCGCGTTTCGATCTCGATGCCCACGGTGTCGTCCAGCTCAAGTCGGTGCACGCCCTCCTCGAGCATCACCCAGCGGTTTCCCGCATAGTCGACATGGATGAAGCTTTCCGAGCCGGTTATCTCGGTTACCGTTACGCGAGCACGCAACGAATTTGGCGCACCGGCCTGCTTCAATCGCAAATGATGCGGCTGAAAGCCGATGATGTAGCGACCGTCCTTTAGACCGGCATATGCGTCAGGCACGGCAAGCTCGTCGCCTTCCGCAAGCTTGAAATGCCCGGCCTTCTTGACAACCTCCACCGTGTTGAGCGGCGGATCGGAGAATGTACGCGCGGTGAGGAGATCGGTGGGTTTGCGGAAGACATCCACGGTCGGACCGAACTGGGTAACCCGGCCTTCGCTCAGTGTTGCGGTGTTGCCACCCAGCAAAAGCGCCTCGCTTGGCTCGGTCGTCGCATAGACGAATATCGCGCCGGTTGCGGAAAAGATTTTCGGCAGTTCCGCGCGAAGCTCCTCGCGCAGCTTGTAGTCGAGATTGGCCAATGGTTCATCGAGGAGAACAAGCCGTGCATCCTTGACGATCGCACGGGCCAAAGCCGTGCGCTGCTGCTGTCCGCCGGAAAGCTCAAGCGGCGTGCGATCGAGATAGGGCGTCAGACGCAGAAGCTCCGCAGCTTCGCCGACACGCTTCTTGATGGTCTCGGATGGCGCACCAGCAACACGCAACGGTGATGCGATGTTCTCATAGACCGTCATCGCGGGGTAATTGATGAACTGCTGATAGACCATGGCAACGGAGCGGCGCTGCACGGCCACGCCCGTCACGTCTTCGCCGTCCATCCAGACAGAGCCGGAGGTAGGCTTGTCCAGCCCGGCCATCAGGCGCATCAGCGTCGTCTTGCCGGAGAGCGTCGGTCCCAGAAGGACATTCAGGCTCCCCTGCTCCAGCTTCAGTGAAACATCGCGAATATGTTTCTCGCCAGATACCGTCTTCGAAACGTCACGAAGTTCCAGCACCTGCCTCTCCTCCCAATCTATCAGCCACAGGATGTCGTTTCCGCACCCTGGCAGCTTCCTCCCGCATAAAGGCGTCGACACGCGTCGCCTGATCTTTCGATAGTTTCAAACCACGCTTCGTGCGCCGCCACAGTACGTCTTCGCCAGTCATCGCCCACTCCCGACAGGCGAGATGACGCAATTCAGCCTCATACAGATCGGCACCGAAATGTTCTCCCAGATGCCCGATTTCAGTGGCATCCGAGAGTATAGCACGGGCTTGCGTCCCGTAGAGACGTACAAGGCGTCGTGCCAGCACATCCTCCAGGAAGGGATAGTCCCCTTTCAGCGATGAAACCTCGGAATCATATGCGTCGGTCGCAAAGTCACCGCCGGGAAGATTTCCGGTCTCGGTCCAGGCCTTGCCCTTGGCGCCAAGCCTGCTCTCGATTTCCTCAAGAGCGGATTCGGCCAGCTTACGGAATGTCGTGATCTTGCCGCCGAAGATGTGCAGCACCGGAGCACCGGCACCCTCTTCCACCTTAAGGACATAGTCGCGGGTGGCTTCCTGTGCCTTGCTGGCGCCATCGTCAAAGAGGGAGCGTACGCCCGAATAGGTCCAGACGATATCTTCGGGCCTGACGGGCTGTTTGAAATATTCGCTCGCTGCGTTGCACAGATACTCGATCTCTTCCTGATCGATCTCGACCTTTCCCGGCTGACCGTCGTGATCCTTGTCGGTGGTTCCGATCAGCGTGTAGTCGTTCTCATAGGGAATGGCGAAGAAGATGCGCCCATCCGCGTTCTGGAAGAAGTAGGCGCGTTCGTCGTCATAGATCTTGGGTACAACGATGTGGCTGCCGCGAACGAGACGCACATTCTGTGCATCGTTGCGGCCAAGCGCGCCTGCAATCACGTCATCGACCCAGGGGCCGGCTGCGTTGATGAGCATACGCGAACGCATCTCACTCCTCTCGCCGGTCATCAGGTCTTCGAGTTCGACGACCCAGATGCCACCCTCACTGCGAACATGGGTCACCTTTGTGCGGGTGAAAATCTGCGCACCGCGATCAGCAGCATCACGTGCATTCAGCACCACAAGGCGCGCATCTTCCACCCAACAGTCGGAATATTCGAAGGCTCGGCGGTAGTTCGCCTTCAGCGGCTCGCCCATGGGATCGCTGCGCATGTCGAGCGTACGCGTTGGCGGAAGAAGCTTGCGACCGCCGATATGGTCGTAGAGGAAAAGTCCGAGCCGGATCAGCCAACTGGGACGCAGCCCCTTGTGGATGGGCAATACGAAGCGCATCGGACGAATGATGTGAGGCGCACTCTTCCACAGGACCTCACGCTCCATGAGCGCTTCGCGCACCAGGCGGAACTCGTAATGTTCCAGATAGCGCAATCCGCCATGAATCAGTTTCGTCGATGCTGAGGATGTTCCGCTGGCAAGGTCGTTCATCTCTGCCAAGGCGACCGTGTAGCCACGCCCTACAGCATCGCGTGCGATCCCGCAGCCATTGATGCCGCCGCCTATGATGAAGAGATCACGGATCTCTCCTGCGTCGTTCAGGCTGGCGTTCAACAGGACCTCCCGGTGCGGCATCTCACTTTCCAAACGAAAGTAAATCGAAACCAAAACGAATGTCAAACGCAGTTAACGCGTTTTCCTGCAATTTGCTTTCCGCCGATCAGGCCCTGCTGGTTTCGATCAATGACACATTCGCGTCGGCGCAGATCCGCCGGAATGCGTGACTGGGGCAGCTATCGGTGATGAAGGTATCGACCTGCGAGACGTGGCCGATCCTCACAGGCGCCGTGCGGTCGAACTTGGACGAGTCGGTGACAAGTATCACATGCCTTGCATTGGCGATGATGGCCTGCGCAACCTTCACTTCCCGGAAATCGAAATCGAAGAGCGAGCCATCTTCGTCCACGGCGGAAACACCGATAACGGCATAATCCACCTTGAACTGGCGGAAAAAATCCACCGCCGCCTCACCGACGATGCCGCCATCGGAACCGCGTACCACGCCACTGGCGATAATGACCTCGATTTGCGGATAGACCCGCATCCGGTTGGCCACGTTGATATTGTTGGTGATGACCAGAAGACCCTCGTGATCGAGCAGCGCATCACTGACAGCTTCGGTCGTGGTGCCGATATTGATGAAGAGAGACGCACTGTTGGGAACAAGCTGCGCTGCGGCCTGTCCGATGGCGCGCTTTTCACCCGCGGACATGTCGCGCCGCGCTTCATATTCCATATTCTCGATACCGGAGGGCAATACCGCTCCCCCATGGATACGGCTCAGGAGCCGCTGTTCGCAAAGATCGTTCAGATCCTTGCGTATGGTCTGTGGCGAGACGTCAAAGCGCTGCGCCAGATCGTCCACCGCAACGCGCCCGTGCTCACGTGCGAGCTGCAATATCTCTTCATGCCGGGGTAAAAGGACCATGGGCTCACTTTCGTTTTGGAGATACTATCAAAAACGAAAGTAAATGAAAGTCTGACGCAATGCTGCGGGTCTACAACTCTCGCGCCCTGCAGGTCGGAAAGTTGATCAGGTTTGCTTCGCGGCCATTGCTTGATGGTTTAGATCCACCGCCGACAGTGGGTGGCGTCAGACCTGGCCTGGAAGCCCATCCAGTCTTGGTGTGTCTTCCAGCCGTGTGTACCAGTCCGCTCGGCTTGTAAAACAGATATGCGCGGTTGGTTGTGTGTCGATTTCACCATCAACGCTTCCGGCAGGCACAACCAGCAAAGCGCCATCCATCACAACACTGGGCACTGCAGAGCCACATTTGGTGCAGAAACTTCTTTCGTGCCGGGTCTCGGGCACGCGGTAGGTCTGAACGCTCTCACGGCCCGATACCCATGCTATCGTCGCACTTGTCGAAAACAGATTGGCTGCATGTGCTGAGCCGGTATCCTTTCGGCAGCGCTTGCAGTGACATAGGAAGAAGCTCTCGAAACCACCCGACACTTCATATCGGACGGCGCCACACAAACAGGATCCAGCCGTGGTTTGGGTCATGAGAATTGAACCTGTCGTTTCAGTTTGTGTGGGCCGGTGTCGCACAGCCTCGCTTGTCAACGGCTCGATTCAGCGCATGAAGTCCGGCAGGCTTGCGAATGCTGTTTTAAGGGCCGAAGACCAACCGTCTGAAATTGCCCGGTAATAGCTATCATCCTGCTCGAACCGCTTCTGCATCGCGATCTTGAAACTGTCCCGCTCGTAGTAGAGCAGATCAAGCGGCATTCCGACAGACAGATTGGATTTCAGGGTGGAGTCGAAGGAAACCAGCAATAGCTTCACGGTTTCCTCAAAACTCATTGTGGGCTCGTGCGCGCGCACCAGGATGGGTTTGCCGTATTTCGTCTCGCCAATCTGGAAGAATGGCGTGTCTTCACCGGACTCGATGAAATTGCCTTCGGGATAGATCAGGAAGAGGCGCGGTTCCATCCCGTTGATCTGGCCACCAAGGATGAAGGAAGCCCCGAAAGCATCCGCGTTCTGGCCTGTCGGCGCGGATTGCTGGATCACCTCCTTGACCGTGTCACCGACAAGCCGAGCCGCCTGATACATTGATGGCGCTTCAAGGATTGTCGGATTTCTCTCGTCGGGGGCTTTAGAACGTTCTTCAAGCAGGCTGATTACAGCCTGGGTTGTTGCCAGATTGCCTGCGGACAGAAGAACCAGAACCCGCTCACCGGGCTTTGCCCAGCTATGCATCTTCCGGAAAACGGAGACATTGTCGACGCCGGCATTCGTGCGGGTATCCGACATGAAGACCAGTCCGCGATCGATCTTCAACCCAACGCAGTAGGTCATGGCCTTTTAGCGCCCTTCAGGAATCACCTTCTATGATTACTGCTCGACAGTAATGTGAACCGCAAGCGCTTCTTCAGAGTATCCATGTCTAATCCCCGCGATCGGCTTGGCCTCGCGGTAATCGCGGCCGATGGCTATCCGCACATAGCGCTCATCGGGCGAAATTCCGTTGGAGCAGTCAAATCCGACCCAGCCCAGACCGTCCACATGCGCTTCAGCCCAGGCATGGCTGGCCGTCTGCTCGTCCACACCATCCATGCGCAGATAGCCGCTGACATAGCGGGCTGGATAGCCCATGAGGCGTGCGGCAGCGATGAAGATGTGACTGTGGTCCTGGCACACACCCTCGCCACGCTGCAATGCTTCTTCAGCCGTGGTCATGACATCGGTCGCGTGCGTGACATATGAAACGCGCTCGCCAATCGCCTTCATGAGACCGTGCAGCCTGACCGCGTCTCCCTCGTCATGAGCAGGATGTTCTTCCGCGAGCCTCCTGATGCTCTCGCCCGCTTCACATTGGGCGCTGGTGCGCTGAAACAGCCAGAGGGGCGCCAGACCGCGATGCGGGCCGCTGATGCCGTTGCTCTCGCGTGTTTCCACCACTCCCGATACCGAGACACTGATCGTGTTGGTGCTGCCTTCGGCGCTCAGCAGGCGTGTGTCATTGCCATAGCTGTCATCGTAGCGCACCTCTTCACGTCCGCCATCGATCGACATCTTCCACTCCACCACTTTCTGGGTGGGGCCGCTCCTGGGGAAGAGGCGCAATCTCTGCAGGGCATAGCTGACCGGCAGATCATACGAGTATTCGGTAGTGTGAGATATCTTCAGCCGCATGTACCTGCCTCAGTTGAACCGATAATCGGTGGCGATCTGATCGGCCAGCCGGGCGTTGTCGCGTATGAAGGATCTGAGAAATTCATGAAGCCCGCGATCCACGATATCCTCGATTGAAGTGTCCTGCAGATTTGCCAGCGTGTTTATCGCCACGTCATAGGAAGGCTGTTGGCTGCCATAATCCTGGCCAAGCGCATCAAGCCCACCGGCAATGCCGTGATAGCAAAAGGCAAGCGAACGCGGCATCCGCCGGTTGAGGATCAGATGATCCGCCACATTTGCGGGGCTGTATTCGCCCTCATAGGTCCAGCGATAGGAGCGATGCGCGGAGACCGAGCGCAGGATCGTCTGCCATTGGCTCGTGTCGAGCATCGAGCCGACCCAGGCAGCACTTGGCAGAAGGACGAAATATTTGACGTCGAGAATGCGCGCGGTGTTGTCGGCGCGTTCGATCAATGTGCCAAGCTGTGCAAATTCGAATATCTCGTTGCGCAGCATGGTGCCCTGGAAGGTGCCACGTATCAGTGCGGTCTCCCTCTTGATGGCGTCAAGCACGGCAGGCAGATCACGTTCGTCAACCGGCGAAGTCAGAAGGCGGCGGAAGGTCATCCAGGCTTCGTTGATCGCTTCCCAGACTTCACGTGTCAGCGTCGTGCGCACCATTCGCGCATTCATGCGTGCTGTTTCCATCGAGGAGAGAACGCTCGACGGATTGGTCAGGTCACGAAGCAGGAAATCGGCCACTGCCAAGGTGGAATATTCGCTGTGCGTTGCCTCGAAAGCACCGCGCACACCGGCACTCGACAAGACCGAACCCCACTCGTCCGAAGCGGTGCTGATTTCCGTCAGGGAAAGACGCAGGCCCGTATCGACAAGGCGCGCCATATTCTCGGCTCGCTCAATATATCGGCTGACCCAAAACAGTCCGTTCGCCGCCCGCCCCAATAACATCTCGTCAGCCTGTTTCCTTTCCCGCGCCCAAGCATGAGCGTGACCTAGTCATTAAGCACCCAGGTGTCTTTCGTTCCACCGCCCTGCGAAGAATTCACCACAAGAGAACCTTCGCGCATTGCCACACGTGTCAATCCGCCGGGAACTATGCGGATCGTGTCGGACACGAGCACGAAAGGCCTAAGATCCACATGCCGCGGCGCGAGGCCCTTGTCGGTCAGCACCGGACAGGTGGATAGCGAAAGCGTGGGTTGCGCGATGTAGTTCGAGGGTCTCGCCTTCAGCTTCTCCGCGAAGGCTTCGCGTTCCTTTCGGGAAGCGGCAGGGCCGACAAGCATGCCGTAGCCACCAGAGCCATGCACTTCCTTGACCACAAGTTCCTGCAGATGCTCGAGAACATAGGCAAGACTGTCCGGCTCCGAACAGCGCCATGTCGGCACATTCTGAAGGATCGCCTTCCTTCCCGTATAGAACTCGATGATCTCCGGCATATAGGAATAGATTGCCTTGTCATCGGCAATACCAGTCCCCGGCGCATTGGCGATGGTGATGTTGCCGGCACGATAGACATCCATAATGCCGGGCACACCCAGGGCCGAGTCCGGCCTGAATGTGAGCGGGTCCAGAAAATCGTCGTCGACCCGCCTGTAGAGCACGTCAATCGGCTTGTAGCCTTGCGTGGTTCGCATCGCCACGCGACCATCCACCACGCGCAGGTCCTGACCTTCCACCAGTTCCACTCCCATCTGGTCGGCCAGGAAGGCATGCTCGAAATAGGCGGAATTGAAACTGCCGGGAGTAAGAATTGCTATGCGAGGCGCACCCTCGCAATTGCGTGGGCGCACATTGCCCAGCGAATTGCGCAGCAATTGCGGGTAATTCTCGACCGGCCGCACACTGACCTGCTGAAACAGTTCTGGAAAGAGCTGCATCATGGTCTCGCGGTTTTCCAGCATGTAGGAAACACCGGATGGCGTGCGTGCATTGTCTTCCAGCACGTAGAACTCGTCCTCGCCGGTGCGTACGATGTCAACGCCGATAATGTGAGTGTAGACGCCGCCTGGTGGACGCACGCCAATCATCTCGGGCAGGAAGGCATCGTTGTTGGCGATGATCTCGCGTGGAATGCGTCCCGCGCGCAAAATCTCCTGTCGATGATAGATGTCGTCCAGAAATGCATTCAACGCCTGCACGCGTTGTTCGATGCCTTGCACCAACCGGCGCCATTCGCGGCCCGATATGATCCGTGGCACGATATCGAAGGGTATCAGCCGTTCGGCAGCTTCTTCCTCACCGTAGACTGCAAATGTGATGCCGGTCTTGCGGAAGACACGCTCCGCGTCTCGCGCCTTCGAGCCCAACCGTGCAGCATCCTGCTGGTTCAGCCATTGCTGGTAAGCCTCATAAGGCGAACGTGGGCCAGCCCCCGACTGCATTTCATCAAAAAACGACACGAAATGCTCCCTTTCCAGCAAGCATTTCAAATCGCCTCGGAACAAAAGGCAAGTCATTTCTGCCACTTGCATCGTATTGCACAAGCAGCAGGCTCAGACGACTGCCAATGATTACCGATCATGCAGGCCGTGCATAAGAAGTCGGCAAAGCCACGAGGCTAACGCGGCGGGATGTCGCCCCGGGCCCATGCCGCGCGAATCTCCGCAGCGCGTTCGGTGAACCTGCCTTGCTCGATCGCGGAGCGGATATCGGCCATCAGCGACTGATAGTAGGCAAGGTTGTTCCAGGTCAGGAGCATCCCGCCCAGAGCCTCGTTCGAACGCACCAGGTGATGGAGATATGCACGAGAATAGTCGCGGCTTGCCGGACAGTTGCTCTCTTCATCCAGCGGGCGCGGATCTTCCGCGTGACGGGCGTTCTTCAGGTTGATCTTGCCGTGGCGCGTATAGGCAAGGCCATGACGCCCGGCCCGCGTCGGCATGACGCAGTCGAACATGTCGATGCCGCGGGCGACCGCACCGAGAATATCGTCAGGCGTCCCTACGCCCATGAGATAACGGGGCTTTTCTTCGGGAAGTTGAGGACAGGTCGCCTCTAGCATCTCGAACATGACGTCCTGCGGCTCACCCACCGCAAGCCCTCCGACGGCATAGCCCTTCAGGTCGAGCGCCTTCAGCGCCTGTGCGGAACGCTCGCGCAGCTTCACGTCATCGCCGCCCTGGACGATGCCGAACATCGCCTTGCCGGGCTGGTCGCCGAACGCGGTCTTGCAGCGCTCGGCCCAGCGCAGCGACAGTTCCATCGCACGCTCGATCTCGGAACGTTCTGCGGGAAGTGCGATACATTCATCGAGCTGCATCTGGATGTCGGAATCGAGCAGTCCCTGGATCTCGATCGAGCGCTCAGGCGACATTTCGAACACCTGGCCATCCACATGCGAGCGGAAGGTGACGCCCTTCTCGGTGATCTTGCGCAGGTCTGCCAGGGACATGACCTGGAATCCGCCGGAATCGGTCAGGATCGGATGTGGCCAGCGTGCGAATTCATGCAGGCCACCAAGCCGCGCCATGCGTTCGGCGCCGGGGCGCAGCATCAGATGATAGGTGTTGCCCAGTATGATGTCGCTGCCAAGTTCACGCACCTGATCGAGATACATGGCCTTGACGGTTCCGGCGGTACCCACCGGCATGAAAGCGGGCGTTCGTACCGTGCCGCGCGGCATGGTGATTTCGCCGCGGCGTGCAGCACCGTCACGTGCCAGCAGGTTGAATGTGAAATTCTCGCTCACTGATCTTCCCGGTAAAGAAGGCTTGAATCGCCGTAGGAATAGAAACGGTAGCCATACTCGATGGCATGGGCATAGGCGCGCTTCATCGTTTCAAAACCGGCAAAGGCGCTGACCAGCATGAAGAGCGTTGATTTTGGCAGATGAAAATTTGTCATCAGCATGTCTGCCGTGTGGAAGCGATAGCCCGGCGTGATGAAGATATCCGTCTCGCCGCTCCACGGAATGATCCGGCCCTTTTCGTCAACAGCACTTTCCAGGAGGCGCAGGGATGTCGTGCCAACGGAGACGATACGGCCGCCCCTGGCTTTAACCGCATTCAGTGCGTCGGCTGTCGCTTCATCCACTTCACCCCATTCGGAGTGCATCTTGTGGTCATTGGTGTCTTCCACCTTCACCGGCAGAAAAGTGCCGGCACCCACATGCAGCGTCACATAATGTTCTTCAACGCCCATCGCGGCGAGGTTTTCCAGAAGCTCCGGCGTGAAATGCAGGCCGGCCGTGGGTGCTGCGACCGCACCTTCTTCCTTGGCATAGACGGTCTGGTAATCGATGGCGTCGCGTTCGTCTTCCGGACGTTTGGCGGCGATATAGGGCGGCAGGGGCATCTGCCCCACCATCGCTATGCGCTCGTCGAGTACAGGACCGGACATATCGAAGACGAGAAGAACCTCACCCGCCTCGCCTTTCTCGGCGACCGTGGCATCAAGCGTAGCGCCCTCACAAGCGCCGCCATCAGCCCCGAAGCGAATGATCTCGCCCTCCTTCACGCGCTTGGCAGGCTTGATGAAAGCCTTCCAGCGATCTGCGCCGGTGCGCATGTGAAGCGTCGCCTCGATATGGGCAATGGCTTCGCCGCGCTGACGGATGCCATTCAGCCGAGCGGGCACAACCTTCGTATCATTGAAAACGAGCGCGTCGCCTGCGCGCAGGATCTGCGTGAGATCACGGACGTGGCGATTATCAAGACGCGCGCCCTCGACCTCCAGCAGCCGCGCGGAATCGCGGGGACTTGCCGGACGCAGGGCAATGAGTTCTTCCGGGAGTTCGAAGTCGAATTGTTCTACGCGCATGCGCTGCTGCTACAGCATTTCGCGCCCGGACGGAACCACCATCCGGGCGCTTCATCATGTCGCCCTCAGGCGAGATCTGCGGCCACACGCATTGTGACGATCTTGTCGGGGTCCTGAACCGGCTCCCCGCGCTTCAGTTCATCGATGGCTTCCATGCCTTCGACAACCTGGCCCCAGACCGAATACTGACGGTCGAGCCAGGGCGACTTGGAGAAGCAGATGAAGAACTGCGAATTGGCAGAGTTCGGGTTCTGCGAACGGGCCATGGAGCAGGTGCCGCGCTCGTGCGACATGTTCGAGAACTCGGCTTTCAGGTCCGGCTTGTCGGAGCCGCCCATGCCGGTGCCAGTCGGATCACCCGTCTGCGCCATGAAGTCGTCGATGACGCGGTGGAACACGATGCCGTCATAGAACTTCTCGCGGGCCAGTTCCTTGATGCGCGCGACATGGTTCGGCGCGACGTCCGGGAAGAGCTGGACAACAGCCTTGCCCTTGGTCGTCTCGAGGATGATTGTGTTTTCCGGGTCCTTGATTTCACTCATGAGGACGCCCCCTTCTCTTCTGCTACTCGTCCGCTTTCACGCGGACATCGATCATGCGGTCCGGGTCTTCAACAACGCCGTTCCGGTCCTTGTCACCACGCTTGATGGCGTCGACATGTTCCATACCCGATTCCACCTCCCCGACAATGGTGTAGCTACCATTGAGGAAGGGTGCCGGGGCGAAATTGATGAAGAACTGCGAATTGGCCGAATTCGGATCCTGCGAGCGGGCCATACCGACCGTACCGCGCTCGAAGGTGGCCTTGGAGAATTCGGCCGGAAGATCAGGCAGCTCGGAACTTCCCGTACCCGCACGTGCGGGATTGAAGCCATCTTCCATATCGCCGAACTGGACGTCACCGGTCTGGGCCATGAAGCCATCGATCACACGGTGGAAAGCCACATTGTCATAGGCACCGGAACGGGCCAGTTCCTTGATGCGCTCAACATGTTTCGGCGCCAGGTCAGGGCGCAACGCGATTTCGACCGTGCCATCCTTCAGTTCGATGACCAGCGTGTTTTCCGGATCTGCGGCATGGGCGGCGAAGGGGAAGGCCAGCGCTGCTGCAAGCAGCGTGGAGGCGGCAAAACGTGCCAGACGCATGAAAAATCTCCGTTGGTTACAAGACTGACGTGATGCCTGCCGAATGTGGCGGCAACTGGAACATGGACATCAGGACGCGAATTTCGCCACAAGCGCACGGCGCACGGCTACCGGGACGAAAGGCGCGATGTCCCCGCCCATGCTTGCGATCTGGCGAACGAGCGTTGCCGTAATCGTACGCACGGATGGGCTGGCCGGCAGAAAGACAGTCTGCAGATCCGGTGCCATTGTTTCGTTCATTCCCGCCATCTGCATCTCGTAATCAAGATCCGTACCGTCTCGAAGGCCGCGTATGATGATCGAGGCACCATGATCGCGCGCGGCATCAATGACGAGATTATCGAAAGCGACGACTTCTATACGGCTCTTGTCGGATCCAAGCTCGTCTGCCGCCGATTTCTCGATGAGTTCCACGCGCTCCTCGAAGGAGAAAAGCGGTTTCTTGCCCGGATGTAGCCCTATCCCGAGCACGATCCGGTCGGCAACGGTGAGCGCACCCTTGAGGACATCAAGGTGGCCATTCGTCAAAGGATCGAAGGAGCCTGCATAGAAAGCGGTTCTTACACTCATCGGGTTCTCCCGCTCGGGACTGTCTGGTTGCGGGATTAGTGCTTCTCACCAGCTTCAAGTCAACCGGGATCAGGCACGGCGTGTCAGCGCCAGCCACAAACCGCCGCAGATGAGGAAACTGCCCGAAACGCGTTCCACGATCCTTATGCGGGTTCGTGTTAGAAACCTGCCTGCCCCGGCGGCCGCGAAAGCGTAAAGCGAATCCCCGACGGTCGCGACAGCCATGAAGACAGAGCCCAATATGACAGTCTGAGCGCCAGGTGAGTGAACAGGATCGACGAATTGCGGAATGAAGGCTCCGAAGAACAACAAGGCCTTCGGGTTTGACCAGATCACTATGAAGCCCTGCAGAATGAAAGAATTGCGCGCAGGGCTGCGCGCGTCTTCCGCCAATTGCCCGTCAGAGCGCCACATTTTGTAGCCGAGCCAGATCAGATAGGCGGCGCCAACCAGACGCAAGATCTCGAACAACCAGCCCATCGAGGCGATGACCGCGGACAACCCGGCCGCAAGGACTGCGATCATGGACGCAAGTCCCAACTGGGTACCGAACACGTTCTGCAATCCGGCTCCCGCTCCGTGGCGCAGCGAGTTGGCCACGATAACCGTGACCGAGGGACCGGGTACCATGACGAGAAGCGCGCAGGCGATTGTGTAGGAGATCAGGATGCCGGGCTCGATCATGACTTCAACTCGCCTTTCCAGCTGCTCACGAGGCCGTGGCTTGTCCGTGTAGATGAACTGAGGATGAACTTGTCGTTCAGTGCTGGTTTGCCCGCAATGTGACAGTTTCCAGGAAGCAATGAAACAAAATCGACGTTTACTTCGTTTAGCGGGCAAGGAGAATGGATATGCTGATCTTTACACTCGCCGCCGCAATGACCTTTGCAATGCTGATCGCAACAGCCATCAGCCTCAATGAAGAGACCCAGCGCGTGAAGCTGGAAAACCGTGTAGCGCGCGACACTTACCCATATCGCCGCTAAAGCTTTGCGTGCGCCCAAGCGGAAGAAGCAGTCGCCCGTAGGCGACCGCCGATTGCGAGTTTATTCTTCCGTGTCAGAAGTATCGGAGGCATCTGGCGTCTCTGATGCTTGCGTGGCCTGGGGTGTGTCTCCCTCAACGCCTTCGGCTTCCGCAGCTTCCGCCAACACTTCTTCCGCCTCATCCTGAGGTTCGGAAATACGTTCCACCGACACGACCCGCTCACCTTTTGCGGTGTTGAAGATGGTAACACCCTTGGTCGCGCGGCTGGCAATGCGTATGCCGGCAACGGGAACGCGGATCACCTGGCCGGAGTTCGAGACCAGCATGATCTGGTCATCCTTCTCTACCGGGAACGCGGCCACGACCGGGCCGATCTCGTCGGCCTTGGAGATGTCGGTGGCGCGAATGCCCTTGCCTCCGCGACCGATTACCCTGAAATCATAGCTCGATGAACGCTTGCCGTAGCCGAATTCGCTGACTGTGAGCACAAACTGCTCCGCTTCACGCAATTGCATGTAGCGATCCATGCCGAGTTCGGTTTCTTCCCCGACATCCTCATTGGTCAGAGCGACATCCTCATCCTCACCGGAGGCAAGGCGCCGCTCATTGGCTGCCTGCTTCAGGTAGGCCGCACGTTCAGCGGGCGTGGCTTCGACATGGGAAAGAATGGCGATCGAGATGACCTTGTCACCTTCCGCCAGATTGATACCGCGCACGCCGATTGAATTGCGTCCGGCGAAGACGCGTACATCATCCACGGGGAAACGGATGCACTGGCCTGCTGCGGTCGTGAGCAACACGTCGTCGTCACTGGTACAGGTAAAGACGCCGAGGATCTCGTCACCATCCTCATCCAGTTTCATGGCAATCTTGCCGTTGCGGTTTACCTGCACGAAGTCGGAAAGCTTGTTCCGACGCACGGTTCCGCGCGTGGTGGCGAACATTACGTAGAGATCGTCCCAGCTGTCCTCGTCCTCGGGCAGCGGCATGATCGTCGTGATTCGTTCGCCTTCCTGAAGCGGCAGCATGTTGCGAAGGAACTTGCCTATCGATTGGGGCGAGCCCACCGGCAGGCGCCAGACCTTCTCCTTGTAGACGATACCGCGTGAGGAGAAGAACAGGATCGGCGTGTGCGTGTTGGCCACGAACAGTCGCGTGACGAAATCCTCGTCCTTGGTGGACATGCCCGAGCGGCCCTTGCCGCCGCGAGCCTGCGCTCGGTAGAGAGAGAGCGGAACGCGCTTGATGTAGCCCTTGTGAGTGACCGTGACGACCATGTCCTCGCGCGGGATGAGGTCTTCGTCATCCATATCCGCACCGGCATCGGAAATCTCGGTGCGACGCGGTGTGCCGAACTCATCCTTCACCGCAATCAGTTCGTCCTTGACGATCTGCTGAATGCGCGCGCGGGACGAGAGGATTTCCAGGAAGTCCGAGATCTCCGCACCAATCTTGTTCAACTCGTCGGCAATCTCGTCGCGACCAAGAGCAGTCAGGCGCTGCAGACGCAGCTCGAGGATCGCCCTCGCCTGCTCTTCGGACAGGTTGTAGGTGCCGTCTTCGTTTATTCGGTGGCGCGGATCGTCGATCAGAAGGATCAACGCTTCGACGTCCTGCGCGGGCCAGCGGCGGGTCATCAGCTGTTCGCGCGCCGTCTGCGGATCGGGCGCGTGGCGGATAAGCTTGATGACCTCGTCGATATTGGCAACAGCAATTGCCAAGCCGACCAGCACATGGGCGCGCTCACGCGCCTTGCGCAGCAGATATTTCGTGCGCCGGCTGACCACGTCCTCGCGGAAGTGAACGAAGGCGCGCAACATGTCGAGGAGGTTCAGGACCTCCGGCTTGCCACCATTGAGCGCCACCATGTTGCAGCCGAAGGATGTCTGCAGCGGCGTATAGCGGTAGAGCTGGTTCAGCACGACATCGGCCATGGCCTCGCGCTTCAGCTCGATGACCACGCGATAGCCCTGGCGGTCACTCTCGTCCCGAATGTCGGAGACACCCTCAATGCGCTTGTCACGCACGAGTTCGGCCATCTTCTCGATCATGGCCGCCTTGTTCACCTGGTAGGGAACTTCGCTGATGATGATGGCTTCGCGGTCATTGCGGATGTTTTCGATATCCACGCGCCCGCGCATGACCACGGAACCACGGCCTGTCTCATAGGCGCTGCGGATACCCGCGCGTCCCAGGATGATGCCGCCGGTCGGGAAATCCGGACCGGGGATGATTTCCATCATCTGATTGACAGACATTGCCGGATTTTCGATCAGCGCCACGCAACCATCGATGACTTCCGACAGGTTGTGGGGCGGAATATTCGTCGCCATGCCGACGGCGATGCCGCCGGAACCATTGACCAGCAGATTCGGATAACGCGCTGGCAGAACCTTGGGCTCGCTGGCGGAGCCGTCATAGGTATCCTGGAACTCGACCGTATCCTTGTCGATGTCGTTGAGGAGATCTTCGGCCACCTTGGTCAGGCGCGATTCCGTGTAACGCATCGCTGCCGGAGGATCGCCGTCGATCGAGCCAAAATTGCCCTGCCCGTCGATCAGCGGCAGTCGCATGGACCAAGGCTGAGCCATGCGCACCAAGGCGTCGTAGATCGCCGCGTCGCCATGCGGGTGGTATTTACCCATCACGTCGGCAACGGGCCGCGCCGATTTCACATATTTGCGGTTCCAGTGATAGCCGCTCTCATAGGAAGCATAGAGGATGCGGCGATGAACCGGCTTCAAGCCGTCGCGCACATCCGGCAGCGCGCGCGAGACGATCACGCTCATCGCGTAATCGAGATAGGAGCGCTGCATCTCCTCGATGATGGAAATTGGCTCGATGTCGTCAGGCTCGATCGGCCCGTTCGGCGTCGTCTGGTCTGTCAAAGCGGTTTCACATTCCGGTTAAAGAATCATACGCTTCTTATATAGGAAGCTGACGGGGGACTCCAATTTTGCCGGCCTTCAACCACAGCTTATTTTGCCAACGATATCAGGTAGATATGGGTTGGCCTGTGGACGAAAGCGAAGAAATGAGGCAAAGCTTGCGCGCAAGCGGTCAAAAATCGCTCAAACACGCGCTGCCAAGCAGTCAGCAAATCAGGAATTGCCGGCTGAAAGCCGGTCGGGATTGGAGCTTTTCATGCCGGGTTTTGAAGCCATGCTGAACGCGCTTGTAACCTTGCTCGTGACGGTGGACCCACCCGGCCTTGCACCGCTCTTTCTGGGCGTAACCGCCGGCATGAACCGGGCAGAGCGCGGTCAGGTGGCGGTGCGTGCCTGCCTGATCGGACTTCTCGTGCTGACCGTGTTCGCATTGGCAGGAAGCGTGATCCTGTCCGTTCTCGGCATCACGCTGCCGGCCTTTCGCGTCGCCGGCGGAGTGCTTTTGTTCTGGATTGCGTTCGAGATGATTTTCGAGCGTCGGCAGGAGCGCCATGAGAAGAGCGCCAAACGCGCCATCACCCGCGACGAGATCCACAATATTGCTGCTTTCCCGCTGGCCATACCGCTGATTGCGGGCCCAGGCGCGATCTCCGCCTCGGTGCTGCTGTCGGGCGAGTTTTCCGACCCACTGGGGAAAGCAGCTCTCTTCGGCATCATCGCGCTGGTCCTCCTGATCACCTATTCGGTATTCGTACTGGCCGAGCGCGTTGATGCCTTTCTGGGAGAGACCGGCCGCTCAATCCTTACACGGCTGCTTGGCGTCCTTCTGGCAGCACTTGCGGTGCAGTTTGTCTCCGACGGCATAAAGGATCTTTTCCAGCTCGCGGGTGCGACGGCAGCTGGCGGATAGCAAGCCCAGGACAATCGATAGCTGCCACCGCGCGAAGCCGAGAAAGGCGTTCAGCGGCTTGTCGGAAAATATCTGATTAAGACTTTTCCACCGGCATCATGAGACGCAAAACGGGCGCGCCCTGGAGGATGGCAGGCGCGGTATATTCCTCACGGTGATGCAGCACACGTCTCGCCCATTGCAGGCCCTGCGCCTCTATCCAATCAGACATGGACTGGTAATGGGAAAAGACGTCGCCGTCTTCCGCGCCGTGCCAGGCGGTGGCGAATGACATGCGGGGAAAGTCGTGCCCGCGCATGTCCTCATGGCTGACATGGGCAGCCAAGGCGGCAGGCAGCGCGACCAGATATCGAAAGCCGTACGGACGGTCGTTCCGGGAGATGCCGATGAGACCGCTATGCTCGTATTCGCCACCATCTTCACCGACAGCAGCCACGGCCTTCTGCCTCAACGCCTCCATCAGCGAGATGACCTTCTTCACCTCGCCTCGCGCAGCCTCCTCATGGGAACCCTGCCAGATCATCCCGAACAGGGTCTGTGCGTCACGCTCAGTCAGTTCGAAATTCATTGGCAGACTCCCCGTGGGCGACTTTGAGGATCAGAACGGGATTTCGTCGTCCAGATCGCGGGAGTAGCCACCGCCCCCGCCGCCACCGGAGGGTTCAGCGGGGCTGGACTGGCCGAAATCGGAGCGCTGGCCACCGCCACCGCCGCCGCCATAGCCGATCTGGTTGTCGCCGC
Source organism: Nitratireductor basaltis (assembly GCF_000733725.1). Lineage (NCBI taxonomy): Bacteria > Pseudomonadati > Pseudomonadota > Alphaproteobacteria > Hyphomicrobiales > Phyllobacteriaceae > Nitratireductor > Nitratireductor basaltis. Next base: position 1,242,972 of record NZ_JMQM01000001.1, read on the forward strand.
CCTGCCCGCGCGTATCGAGCATCTGCAGCTCGCCGCGGAATTTCTGCAGCACGACTTCCGTCGTGTAACGGTCCTGGCCCTGCTGGTCCTGCCACTTGCGTGTCTGCAGCTGACCTTCCAGATAAACCTTGGCGCCCTTCTTCAGATACTGCTCGGCGACCTTTGCAAGATTGTCGTTGAAGATCACGACATTGTGCCACTCGGTGCGTTCCCGGCGTTCGCCCGTACCGCGGTCGCGCCAGGTTTCAGAGGTGGCGATGCGCAGATTGACAACCGGATCGCCAGAATTGAGGCGGCGGATCTCGGGATCGGCACCAAGATTGCCGACCAGTATGACTTTATTGACGCTGCCTGCCATTGCCCAACTCCACTCAAATTCAGCCTTCGCCGCTCCATGCGGCACTTCCGTTGCGACATACTCTAAAGGAATTCAAACGCTGCAGCCGCAAATGCTGCGACTGACACCCGCTTCGTCCACAAATCTTTCGTTCTTATTTTGTTCTAGGCCATCCCGCTTCATCAGACAAGAGGAGATGGAATGGCTTCAATAAGGAACCTCGCAAAAAAGCCCTGTAGCCAATCAAGACTGACAGGGCTTTTTCGGTCTTCTGACCTATGCCGGCCTCTAGCCGGATCTAATCTTGGCGGAACTCCGCCTTCATGTTTAACCAGCGATGTGTTTTGAAGCGCCGTCTGCGCATTGCCATGCCTGGCATTGTCGCGACTGAAACCGGTTTGCGGCAGGTCGGCGTGGCTCTATTCAGTGACAGAGCCTTTAGCAACAGTCAGGTGGAGTCATGCCTCACTCCCAGATCCACTACCTTCGGGCAGCCATGTCACCGTCTCGGGCTTGTCCGGCAACGCAGGCTGTAAGATGAAGAGTGCTACCAACATCACCTCGCGTCAAGAAGTCGCCTGAAAATGTGATCGATAATGTCAGGAGACTGTTCCTTCTTTGTTCTTTTTACTTGCCTCAGGGCATGTAAACACGCAAAAGAATGGCAGCCATGCGCATGTGACCATCGACATCGCTCAGCACCTACCTACATGAGGCAAGGCTGAGTTTAGGCTTATTGCAATAGATCTACAAGGCAGCGACGGGGCATGCCCGAGAACAAGCACATCACCATACGCGGCGCGCGCGAGCATAATCTCAAGAATGTGGATCTTGATCTTCCGCGCGAAAAGCTGATCGTCATGACCGGCCTTTCTGGATCGGGCAAGTCCTCGCTTGCATTCGACACGATCTATGCCGAAGGCCAGCGGCGCTATGTCGAAAGTCTGTCGGCCTATGCGCGCCAATTCCTCGAAATGATGCAGAAGCCCGATGTCGATCAGATCGATGGCCTTTCGCCGGCGATCTCCATCGAGCAGAAGACGACGTCGAAAAACCCGCGCTCAACCGTGGGGACGGTCACCGAGATCTACGATTACATGCGCCTGCTGTTTGCGCGTGTGGGCATTCCCTATTCGCCCGCGACCGGGCTTCCGATCGAGAGCCAGACCGTCAGCCAGATGGTCGACCGTGTCCTCGAATTCGAGGAAGGCACGCGGCTCTACATCCTCGCGCCCATCGTTCGTGGCCGCAAGGGCGAGTATCGCAAGGAACTGGCGGACCTGCAGAAGCGCGGTTTCCAGCGGGTGAAAGTGGACGGCACGTTTTACGAGATCGCTGATGTTCCAGCACTCGACAAGAAGTACAAGCACGATATCGACGTGGTCGTGGACCGTATCGTCGTGCGTGACGACATGGCGACGCGGCTGGCGGATTCGATGGAAACCTGTCTCACGCTTTCGGGTGGCCTGGCGGTCGCCGAATTTGCCGACAAGCCGCTTCCCGAAGACGAGACTTCAAGCGGCGGTTCTGCGAACAAGTCGAAGAACGAAACGCATGAGCGGGTCGTCTTCTCGGAAAAGTTTGCCTGCCCGGTTTCGGGCTTCACGATCTCGGAGGTCGAGCCACGCCTCTTTTCGTTCAACAACCCTGCCGGTGCCTGTCCCACTTGCGACGGGCTGGGCAGCCAGCGCGACGTCGACACGGATCTCGTCATTCCCGATGAGAACGCAATTCTGCGTGAAGGAGCCATCGCGCCCTGGGCGAAAAGCACGTCACCCTATTACCTGCAGACGCTGGAAGGGCTCGGCAAGCAATTCGGTTTCAAGGTTTCGAACCGCTGGAAAGAACTGTCGCCGGAAGCGCGCAAGGCCGTACTGCATGGTACCGGCACGAAGAAGATCGCATTCGATTACAATGACGGCTTGCGCAGCTATCGCACGACGAAACCGTTCGAAGGGGTAATAACCAATCTTCAGCGGCGCTGGAAGGAAACGGAATCGGCTTGGATGCGCGAGGAAATCGAGCGTTACATGTCCGCCCATCCCTGTCCCGCCTGTAGCGGCTACCGCCTCAAGCCCGAGGCACTGGCCGTCAAGATCGACGGACTCCATATCGGCGAAGTTACCGCCAAATCCATCAAGAATGCGCGCGAATGGTTCGACGCACTTCCTGCACGTCTGAACGACAAGCAGAACGAGATCGCTGCCCGCATCCTCAAGGAGATTCGCGAGCGGCTGGTCTTCCTGAACGATGTCGGCCTCGACTATCTGTCGCTTTCGCGCAATTCGGGCACCTTGTCGGGTGGTGAAAGCCAGCGCATCCGCCTTGCCTCACAGATCGGGTCCGGTCTGACCGGCGTTCTCTACGTGCTCGACGAGCCATCAATCGGCCTGCACCAGCGCGACAATGACCGGCTATTGTCGACGCTTCGACATCTGCGCGACCTCGGCAACACCGTGATCGTGGTCGAGCATGACGAGGATGCCATTCTGACGGCCGACCATGTGGTGGACATTGGTCCTGCTGCCGGTGTTCATGGCGGGCGCATCATAGCGGAAGGAACCCCTGCCGAAATCATGGCCAATCCCAATTCGCTCACCGGCAAGTATCTGACCGGTGCAATGGGCATTGCGAAACCGGAGAAACGCCGCGAAATCTCGAAGAAGCGGCGCGTTCGCGTGGTCGGTGCGCGCGGCAACAACCTGAAAGACGTCACAGCGGACATTCCGCTTGGCACTTTTGCATGCGTGACCGGCGTTTCAGGTGGCGGCAAGTCGACATTCCTCATCGAAACCCTCTTCAAGGCGGCTTCGCGCCGCATAATGGGCAGCCGGGAGCATCCTGCCGAGCATGACCGGATCGAGGGTCTGGAGTTTCTCGACAAGGTCATCGACATCGACCAGTCGCCCATCGGGCGTACACCGCGCTCCAATCCGGCAACCTATACCGGTGCCTTCACACCGATCCGCGACTGGTTTGCCGGCCTGCCGGAAGCCAAGGCGCGCGGATACCAGCCAGGGCGGTTCTCGTTCAACGTGAAGGGCGGGCGCTGTGAAGCCTGTCAGGGTGATGGTGTCATCAAGATCGAGATGCACTTCCTGCCCGATGTCTACGTCACCTGCGATGTCTGTCACGGCAAGCGCTACAATCGCGAGACGCTGGAAGTTACCTTCAAGGGCAAGTCGATTGCAGATGTTCTTGAGATGACTGTCGAGGAAGGCGTCGAGTTTTTCGCCGCGGTCCCCGGTGTACGCGACAAGCTTGCCACCCTTGCACGCGTGGGGCTTGGCTATATCCACATCGGCCAGCAGGCCACCACACTTTCAGGCGGCGAGGCGCAGCGCATCAAGCTTGCCAAGGAGTTGTCGAAACGCGCGACCGGCAAGACGCTCTACATCCTCGACGAGCCCACCACCGGCCTGCATTTCCATGATGTCGCCAAGCTTCTGGAAGTGCTGCATGAACTGGTGGATCAGGGCAATACGGTTGTCGTGATCGAGCACAATCTGGAGGTGATCAAGACAGCCGACTGGATTCTGGACCTTGGGCCGGAAGGTGGTGACGGTGGTGGTGAACTGGTTGCTGCCGGCTCGGTCGAGGAAGTGATCGCGGAGCCTCGCAGCTATACCGGTCATTTCCTGAAGGAACTTCTGGAGCGCCGCCCGGCCAAGCAGGCTGCCGAATAGGCAGCCGCTTTCAGCGCGACAACAGGTTCAGCACCGCTTTTGCCGCCAGTTCGCCCGAAGGCTCAGGTGTGGACAATGCGGCTGCGACCTGGGCAAATCCCTCGCGCTGTGCCTGCCGTGTGGGCGTATCCTCCCACAACTGTTCGGTAAGGCGCGCGAGATATTCCGGCCGCACGAAGTCGTCGAAGAATTCCGGCACGACCGGCCAGCCCGCGATGAGATTGGGCAGAGACGCCGACCAGACCGTGATCATGGATATCAGCATGCGCGCGAGCGGGTCTGTCTTGTAGCAGCTTGCGAAGGGTATCCGGGCAAGCGCCAGTTCAAGGGCAACGGTTCCCGAACATGCAAGGGCCGCATCTGCTTGTGCGAAAGCCCGCCACTTTTCCTGTTCATCCAAGATGATCCGCGGGGCAACGACCCAGTCCCGGGTCCCCTGCTCCACCAGCTTTTCCACATGGGGCACGGTTGGCAGGAGAAGTTCGAATTCATGCCCGCGATCGGCGAGCTGTTTCACCGTCTGGCCAAAGGGCTTGAGCAGCTTCGTTACTTCGCCGCGGCGGGAACCGGGCAGGACAAGCAGGTTTTTCCTGGCTGAGTGAACCTTTGGTGGACGTGCGAGTTGCTCATGGGCTGCGGCCAGGAGATTGCTGTCCGCATTAAGCCGGTGTCCGACATATGTTCCTGCCGGCCCGTCCAGTTCCCGCAGGACCTTCGGTTCGAATGGTAGCAGGCACAGGATATGATCCACATACGGCTTCATCTGGGCCGCACGGCCCGGGCGCCATGCCCAGACACTGGGGCACACATAGTGCACAATGGGCAGATCCGGCCTGGCTTCATGAACACGGCGTGCGACACGCAGCGCGAATTCGGGGCTATCGATCGTGATGAGGCATTCGGGTCTCGCCTCGACGATTGCGGAAGCAGTCTGGCGAATTCGACGAAGCAGACGCGGCAAATCCCGAATGATTGCCGAAACCCCCATCAATGCGATTTCCTCGGAGCGGAAGAGGCTCTTCAGCCCGAGCGCCTGAAGATTGCGGCCACCCACACCGACAAGCTCTACCTTTCTGCCGGACTGGCGTTCGAGCGCCGAGACGAGATCCGCGCCGAGGATGTCTCCCGACTCCTCGCCGGCGACAATTGCAATGCGCATGGGCTGATCGCTCAATTATCGCTCTCCCGCATCCCCAGCACGAACAGGCCCAGTTCATCTGCACGCTTTATCGTTTCTGCCATGTCGAGCACCATTGCCCGCTCCGCATCCACGGCTATGCCCGACAGGCCGGCCTGTGCTGCATCCACTATGGTTTGCGGGCCGATGGCGGGAAGGTCAGCACGGGCATCCTGTTGCGGTTTGGCACATTTTGCCAGCACGCCGCCTCTGGCACCGGCAAGACGCCCATGATCGCGCAATGCTTTCATGCGCTCAAGGAGACCATCGGTACCTTCTATACCTTCGAGCGCAACAGCGCGTCCGCCTACCGCAATGGCAGCCTGCCCTATATCGAGGGAACCGATTGCTCTTGCCGCTTCAGCCGCGGCCTTGATGTCGCGCAGGTCATTTCGGTTTGGCCTGACGCGACCCAGTGGGCCTGCAGGTGCCAGCAGATCAGGTGCGATCTCGTGCGCACCGACAACCTTGATGCCACGGCTTTCGATAAATCCGATAACCGCGCGCAGCAGCCCGTCATCCCCTTGCGCATAGGCCTTTATCAGGCGTGGAAGCTGCAGAAGGAAGGCTGGCGGAAAGCGCAATTGGCGCAATGGCGGTCGCGTGGCAACACCCCCGGCCAGGACGAGCCGGTCGACCCCCAGTCTGGAAAGTTCCGGGAGCATCAATGCCAACCGGGCCGGCGGAACCGGTCGTATATCGAGCTCCGCATAGTCTGATGGTTTGGCCTCGCCTTCTATCGCGACGATATATGGCTTTTCACCTTGCCGAAGCAGCGCGTCGACCACCTGGCGGGGCAGCATGCCGCTACCGGCGACCACGGCGACGCGTCCGCCTTCTTGCTTCCTGTTTGCCGCCTCAGCCCTCGGCCGCATCTGCATCTTCATCATCGCCGGACCGTCCGCGCGGCGGTACGGTGAAATGCCGTTTCTCCTGGCCACGAACGAATGAGAGCATGTCATCCACGACCGCGGAACCAGCGAAGGATTCCTCGACGCGGGCAATATTTGCCGCCATCGGCGCTGATGGATCGAACAGGATGCGGTAAGCCTTGCGCAACGCGGATAGTTCGCTTCGCGCCATGCCGGACCGCTTCATGCCGACCACATTTAGACCCCGCAGCTTTGCGCGATCACCGACAGCCATGCCGTAGGGTATGACATCGCCGACCACCGCTGCAAAACCGCCGAGGAAGGCGTGATGGCCCACACGCACGAACTGATGAACGGCGGCATAGCCCGACAGGATGACGCCGTCCCCGATTTCGGAATGCCCGCCCAGCCCGGCGTAATTGGCCATGGTGACCTTGTTGCCGACGATACAGTCATGCGCCACATGGCTATAGGCCATCAGGTAGCAGTCATCACCGACCACGGTCGTACCGCGCCCTTTTTCGGTGCCCCGGTGGATGGTCATGCCTTCGCGGATGATGCAATTTCGCCCCACCGACAAGGTGGTCGGTGCACCGTCATATTTCAGATCCTGCGGCGGCCCGCCGAGCGCGGCACCAGGATGGATCTCGCAGCCTTCGCCAATGGTGGTATGCCCCTGGATGCTGACATGTCCGACAAGGACAACATCATCCTTGAGCACCACATCGCAGCCGATATGGCAGAAGGGCCCGATACGCACGCCTGCGCCAATTTCCGCGCCTTCTTCTATGACCGCGCTTGGATGGATCTGTGTGCGAGCTGACATCAAGGAATGCGCCTTCAGTCCTTGCCCGACATCATCGCGGAAATGGTCGCTTCGGCAACCTTCGTGCCGTCAACCTTGGCCTCGCAGGCGAACTTCCAGATATTGCCCCGCTGCTTCTGCTTCTGCACGTGGATTTCCAGGCGATCACCCGGCACCACCGGCTTGCGGAACTTGGCGTTGTCGATGGTCATGAAATAAACCACCGATGGCTGTTCGTCGCCTGCACTCTTGATGCAAATCGCGCCAGCCGTCTGAGCCATGGCTTCAACAATCAACACGCCGGGCATGACAGGCTGTCCGGGAAAATGTCCCATGAAGTGCGGCTCGTTGAAAGTAACGTTCTTGATGCCGACGGCTGAGTTGTCGGCGTCGATATTCTCGATCCGGTCGACCAGAAGGAAAGGATAGCGGTGCGGAAGCGCCTCAAGAAGTCCCAGGATATCGAGGCTGTTAAGCTTTTCACTCGCGTCAGTCATTGCGCTTCTTTCCCTTGTTCTTTTCCTCAACAAGACCGCGTAACGCGGCGATCTCACGGAATGCCTGGCGCATGGGCTGTGCAGGCGAACCTGCCCAGCGCTCGCCGGCTGGAATATCGTTCATCACACCGCTGGAAGCGGCCAGCTGGACGCGGTCGCCAATCGTGATGTGATCAGCAATGCCGACGCGGCCGCCCAGCATCACATAATCGCCGATCACGACCGAGCCGGACAGACCGCAATGGCCGGCGATCACGCATCCCCGACCGATGCGCACATTATGCGCGACCTGCACGAGATTATCGATCTTGGTACCCTCGCCGATGATCGTATCGGACAAGGCACCGCGATCAACCGTCGTATTGGCACCGATCTCGACATCATCCTGGATGACAACGCGCCCGATCTGCGGGTTCTTCTCGAGGCCTTTCGGTCCGGGCAAAAAGCCGAACCCGTCCTGGCCGACCTGCACGCCGCCATGGAGTATGACGCGATCCCCCAGAAGTGCGTGCTGCACACTCGTATTGGGTCCGATGAAACAGTCGCGTCCGATGCGTGTGCCGGGACCGACGACGGCGTTCGGCGCAACCACCGTGCCAGAACCGATCTGCACATTCGCACCGAGGACTGCGCCGGCTTCGACCGTTGCGCCCTGCTCCACGACCGCGGAATCGGCAATGACGGCGCGGGGCGAGATGCCGATCTCACCAGTCATGGGATGCGGACGGACCGCTTGCGGATAGAGAAGACGCCCAACAGCGGCGAATACCATCTGCGGCTTGTCGGTGACGAGCACGGCAACGCCACTGGGTACGGACGCCACATGCTGCTGGCTGCACAGGATTGCTGCCGCATTCAGGGACTGGAGGTCGGGGTTCTTGCGCTTCGGATCGATGAAAACCAACGCGCCCTCGCCGCCTTCAGCGACAGGTGCGAGATGCGTGATCACGTTTGGCGCAGAGCGATCATCTGCGAGTTGCGCGCCCGTAAGCGCTGCAATTTCGCCCGCCTGATAGTGGCGGGCGGGGCTGAAAAACACCGGATCGTTCATAAATGCCTTTCGCCCGGGCGCTTCTCGCCCCCGGGCTTGGACTTGTTTCGCGCGACTAGAACCGGGTGGAGATACCGAAGTTCCAGTTCTGAATACGGTCGGTGTCTTCCTTGACCACCGGCTCGGCATAATCCACGCGCAGCGGACCGAATGGCGAAGCCCAGATCAAGCTGGCACCGACGGAAGCACGCCATGCCATGTCCGTTCCACCAACATCCGCGCTGGTGTAGTCGCTGCCGTAAAGCGTTGCCGCATCAGCAAATACCGCACCACGCAGACCGAAGCTTTCAGGAATGATCGGCATCGGGAACTGCGCTTCCACCGTACCGTGGAAATAGGTGGTGCCGCCGAGATAGTCACGGCCGCCGCTGGATGTCGTCTCGTATGGACCGATACCGTTGTATTTGAAGCCACGGATCATGCGGTCATTGCTGTTGAACTGGTCGAAGATGCGTAGTTTCTCGTCCCCGATCGCTGCGATGTGACCACCACCAACGGTAACGAGACCGACCAGATCGAGCTCGTCGGAGAGCATCTGGTAGTAGTTGGCGCGACCGGTAACCTTCACAAATTTCGCGTCACCGCCAAGGCCCGCAACTTCTGTCGTGATATTGGCATAAATGCCTTCACGCGGGCTCTGCAGATTGTCGATCGTGTTGTAGACGAGCGAACCGCTGACGGAAGACTTCTTCCAGGTACCCTGCCCGATGGCTTGATCTACGGCGGTGGAAACATCCGCGCTGTCGTAGTCATCGCCACGCGTATACTCTTCCTGAGAGTAGTTGTATGCGAGCTGTGCGGTCAGCGCCTCGGTGATCGGGAGGCCGAAGCGAACCGTCGCACCGGTGGTCTCGCGATCATAGATGTCCTGATCCGACGAGTTGGAGAAGGTCCGCGTGTTGCGGAATACATCGAAACCAGCGGCAATCCGGCGACCGAGGAAATAAGGCTCGGTGAAGGAGAAGCTGTAGTCGCGAGAATCCTCGCCACCCGAAGCCGAGAGCTTGATGAACTGGCCGCGGCCTAGGAAGTTGCGCTCGGTGACCGAACCCTGCAGCGAGAACCCGCCGCCGGAAGAATCACCGGTGGTGTAGCCTGCACCGATTGAGAATTCACCGGTGGACTTCTCGACAACATCGACCACCAGAACAACCTGGTCAGGCTGGGAGCCCGGAACGGTCGCGATATTGACAACCTGGAAGTAGTTCAGGCGCTCGAGACGCTTCTTGGCGCGCTGCACGAGAACCTGGTTGAAGGCATCACCTTCCGACAGGTCGAACTCGCGGCGGATAACGTAGTCGCGCGTGCGGTTGTTGCCGCGGATCTCGATGCGCTCGATATAGGCGCGCGTGCCTTCGTCCACGGAATAGACAACCGAGATCGTCCGATTCTCGAAGTCGCGGCTGCCGCGGGGCGTCACTTCCGCGAAGGCATAGCCAAGGCCGGCCACTTCTTCGGTAAGTGCGATAATGCTGTTCTCCACATCCTCGGCACTGTAGGTGCCGCCGGCACGCGTCTGGATCACGCGCTGAAGGGTCTGGGTGTCAACACCGGGAATCGTCGTCTCGATCGCGACGTCGGAGAAGGTGTAACGCTGCCCTTCCTCGATCGTGAAGGTAACGTTGTACTCGTTGTCGGCACCGAGATTGCCCGAGGAGGAGATGATGCGGAAATCCGCATAGCCGCGATTGTAATAGAAGCGGCGCAGAGCTTCCTCATCCGCGCGCAGACGGTTCTCGTCATAGATATCGTCGCGCATCAGGAACGAAAGGAAGTTGGACTGCTTGGTCGAAACCACGTCACGCAGACGGCGATCGCTGAAGGCATTGTTGCCAACAAAGCTGATCGAACCGATCTTGGTGCGGCCGCCTTCCTGAACCTCATAGACCACATTGACGCGGCCATCAGCCAGTTCCTGGACGCGCGGCGTCACAGTCGCCTCATCGCGGCCAATCTTGCTGTAGGCATCGCGGATCGCCTGGGCATCGGCTTCCATGGCCGTGTTCGAGAAGGCAGCGCGCGGACGCAGCTGAACGGCCTGCTCGAGGTTGCGGTCCTTGATCTTCTTGTTGCCCTGGAACAGCACCTGGTTGACGATGGCGTATTCATCAACGGTCACGACAAGCGTGGAGCCCTGCTGCGTCACGGAGACGTCAGCAAAAAGGCCGGTGTTGAAAAGCTGCTTCACAGCCTCGCTCAGATCAGCCTGGGTGAAGGACTGTCCGGGCGTGATGCCTACGTAGTTGCGAATGGTCTCGGCATCGACGCGCCGATTCCCGCGCACCTCGATCCGGCTTACTGTTGCGGCGTCCGCAACGGATACCGCCGCAAGCTGCACAGCAACCGCGCCAGACATGACCATTCCGGCCGAGAGCGCTACCGCCGATACGGCGCACATGAAACTGGAAGCTGCCTTCATTGGGCCTTAAAACCTTCTATTCTCGTTATCCCCGGGCGAGAAATCCGGACAAGCGGGCAATGTGCCTACGGTAATAGCCGGATTTTCCATACACGCAAGGGATCTGGTTAATTTGCGTTTACGAAACTCAGCTTCGTGACCGTAGAGCCACGCTAATCTCCCGCCTTGGTAAACACTCTCACAACAATCACAACCCTGGAGCAAGCTAGGCCTGCCTGATTCCCGCAGCAACATACTCGCTTGGCTCTAGCAACCAAAGAGGTCGTTCCAGAAAACAAACCCCATAAATGCGAGCACGACCAGCATGCCAACGCGATAAAACTGCTCCATGACCTGCTCCGACACCGGTCGGCGCATCACGGCCTCCAAGCCGTAGAACATCAGGTGCCCGCCATCAAGCGGTGGAATGGGCAAAAGATTGAGAATGCCGATACCAACGGACAGCAGCGCGACCAACTGTATCAGCCATTCGAAGCCGAGCGTCGCAGCCTTGCCAGCCATGTCAGCAATCTTGACCGGCCCTCCCAGCTGGCAGCGGTCCTCGCGCCCCGTCACAAGGCGTTTCATGAACTGACCGGTGCGCAACATGATGAAACCGGTTTCCGCGACGCCTTCCTTCAGCGCCTCGAGGGGGCCGAATTCCACGCGGCGGAACTGTCCCAGCTCCTCATTGTTGACGACGCCGATCACGCCGATCTTGACCGTGTTGCCAAGCGCGTCCTTCTGCTCAACGATTTCCGGCGTTGCAGTAACCTCTACCTCTTCGCCCTCACGCACCAGCGTTATGCGCAACGGATCACCTGCCCTGCCCGAGACGAGCCGCTGCACATCGGAAAATGTTTCGACGCGTGTCCCCTCCACTGCGAAGAAGCGATCGCCAGGCTGGATGCCGGCTTCAGCTGCAGGACTGTCGGGGCGCACTTCGGCCACCATGGGTTCGGAAACGAATTTCCCGAACATGGCAAACATCACGGTGAAGACGGCAATCGTCAGGAGGAAATTGAATAAAGGACCGGCGAAAACCGTTGCCGCGCGTTTCCAGACAGGTTGCGTATGGAAGGCGACCTTGCGCTCTTCCTCGCTCAGATTGTCGTCTGCCGCATCGGGACGGCTTGTCACTGACATGTCGCCCGCAAACTTCACGTATCCGCCCAGCGGGATAGCCGAGAGCTTCCATCGCGTGCCGCGACGATCATTGAAGCCGAAAAGTTCCGGCCCGAAACCAATGGAGAAAGCCCGCACGCCGATACCGCACCAGCGCCCCACAAGATAGTGACCCATCTCGTGGACGAAGACGACTATGGTCAGCACGAAAAGAAATGGCAGGATCGTGCCAAGCATGAAGTTCATCAACCACATGAGTGAAGCGGTAATTTCGGCCAAACCAGTTTCCTGTCACCAACTCGATTTTCAGAACCGGCTCCTGAGTCGAGCCGGGAGGGGTACCACCTACTGACCCAACAGGCCGTCGGGCAGCGTACCCGCGAAGCCTGCCAGCGCCAGTGCCGCGTAGAGCAGCAAGGCAGCAGCAATCAATCCATCAACACGATCCATCACGCCACCATGACCGGGAATCAGCCTTCCTGAATCCTTGACGCCGGTGCGCCGCTTCAGAGCCGATTCGAACAGGTCGCCGGCCTGTGACATGATGGAAAGCGCCACCGCCAGTATTGCTGCGAATATCAGAGCGGAACCGGATATGCCCATTACCTGAATGAGCGCCACGCCTGCCACCGCAGCTCCAACGGTTCCACCCACCGCCCCGCTCCAGGTCTTTCCGGGCGAGATGCTTGGTGCAAGCTTCGGTCCGCCAATCGCACGCCCGACGAAATAGGCCACGATGTCCGTCGCCCAGACCACGGCGTAAAGATAAAGCACGATGATGAGGCCATCCATCGTGTCATTGCGCAGTGTCGCGATTGCCAGCGCAGGCAAGGCCGCATAGGCAACCCCATAGGCGTTCCAGAACCGGACATTGCTGCCCATGGCGTGCAACCCAACCAGAAGGCTTGCAAGTGCAATGCCGATCACGACCACCCAGTCAGGCAGGCCGATCACCAGTGGTGCCAGGGAAGCCACCAGTGCACCCCAGCCGATCAGTCGGTTGTCACGTGGCAATGTCGGCTTCATGCCCGTCCATTCATAGTAGACAAGCAGTGCCAACAGCACAGCGAACAGCCGGTAAGTCACACCACCCAGGAAGGTTGCAAACAGCACAATCACTGCCATGACCAGCGCGGAAAGGGCTCTCACGCGCAGATCGCTCTTCGGTTTCGCCATAGGTTGGGCGGCCGGCTCACTGGTCATAATGCTGCTTCCTGTACCCCGACACCGCCGTAACGGCGGTCACGGCCGGCATAGATCTCCAATGCATCTGCCAGATGGTCGTGGCCGAAATCCGGCCAGTTCACCGGCAGGAACACGAATTCCGAATAGGCCGCCTGCCAAAGCAGGAAGTTTGAAAGACGCTGCTCGCCGCTCGTGCGCAAGATCAGGTCCGGGTCAGGAATATCTGCAGTATCAAGCGCGCCCGCCATGCGTTCGGGGGTTATATCGCTCGGGTCCAGTTCGCCCCTGGCAACCTGGCGGGCAAGCTTCTCGGCCGCGCGCGCCAGTTCGTCACGGGACCCGTAATTGAACGCGACGACCAGCGTCATGTTGGTGTTGTCGACCGTCAGGCTTTCGGCCTCCTCAAGAAGGCGCAGGATATCCGGTGCCAGCCCCTCGCGGCGCCCGAGAATGCGGACGCGAACACCGTTTCTGTGGAGATCCGCCAGATCGCGGCGAATGAAATGCTTCAGGAGTCCCATCAGGTCATTGATCTCGGCCTTGGGACGAGACCAGTTTTCAGACGAAAACGCGTAGACCGTCAAATAGGTGATGCCCAAATCACCCGCCGCACGAACGGTGCGGCGCAGCGCTTCGACGCCCGCGCGATGGCCGGCGGAACGGGGCAAACCACGCGCCTTCGCCCAGCGTCCGTTACCGTCCATTATGATTGCCACATGCGCAGGCGTCATGAATGCTCCCTGTATGGTGCGAGTTGCCGCGCCTGCGGCACTACACCTGCATGATTTCCGCTTCCTTGGTCGTCAGCAGCTTGTCGATTTCCTTTATGCGGTCATCGACCATTTTCTGCACGCGGTCGGACTGCTGGCGATGTTCATCCTCACTGATGTCACCATCCTTCTCGGCCTTCTTGAGCTGCTCCATTCCGTCGCGGCGCACATGGCGGGCTGCGACGCGGGCATTCTCGGCATATTGATGTGCAATCTTCACCAGTTCCTTGCGGCGCTCTTCGTTGAGCTCCGGCAAAGGAATACGCAGCGTGTTGCCATCGACAATCGGGTTGAAGCCCAGATTGGACTCGCGGATTGCCTTGTCCACGGCCTGCACCATGGACTGATCCCAAATCGACACCGAAATCATCCGCGGTTCCGGGACGGAGACGGTTCCCACCTGGCTGATCGGCATGGAGGAACCATAGGCCTCGACATGGATCGGGTCGAGCAGATTGGCGGATGCGCGCCCCGTGCGCAGCGATGCCAGATCATGCTTGAATGCATTCACCGCGCCATCCATGCGGCGCGACAAGTCGTTGAAATCTATACCATCAGGCATGTTACTCTCCCCTTAGGCCTTAATGCGGGTCAGCTTGCGCGGCATCTTCTACCACGGTGCAGTGCCCGCCGCCTTTCAGAATGGCTCCGAACCCGCCTTCTTCGTGAATCGAGAAAACGATTATCGGAATGTGGTTCTCGCGTGCAAGGGCGATTGCCGCGGTGTCCATGACTGCAAGACCATCGGCCATCACCTGCTGGTGGCTGATGCGCTCGTAGCGGGTTGCAGCCGGGTCCTTTTTCGGATCAGCCGAATAGACGCCATCCACCTGCGTGCCCTTGAACAAGGCGTCGGCACCGATTTCTGCAGCGCGCAATGCGGCGGCCGAATCGGTGGTGAAGAACGGGTTGCCCGTCCCGCCGGCGAAGATGACGACCTTGCCCTGGTTCATATAGGTGGTTGCCTGGCGCTGTGAAAAGCTTTCGCAAAGCTCTGGCATTGCAATGGCTGACAAGACCACAGCCTCGACGCCGATCTTCACCAGGGAGGTGCGCAGTGCGAGCGAATTGATGACCGTTGCCAACATACCCATATGGTCGCCGGTCACGCGATCGCCGCCCTTGGAGGCAACTGCCACACCCCGGAAAATGTTGCCGCCGCCGATGACGACACCGACTTCCACGCCAAGCGAGCGTGCTTCGGCGATGTCTCTTGCGATGCGGTCGACGACCGAAACGTCAATACCGAAGCCCTGGCTTCCCATCAGCGCCTCGCCCGAGGCTTTCAGTACAACGCGGCGATAGCGTGTGGTCACGATCTGCTCCCTGTCCGGCACGACCCGGCACGAATTGCGCGAACCGGGCTATCATTTCCTTGTCGCCTACACGAAGGGCACCGCGTTGTCACGCGATGCCCTTTGTTTAACTCAGCAATGAGTTGCTTACTTCTTTACGGCCGCAGCCACTTCTGCCGCGAAATCCGATTCTTCCTTCTCGACACCCTCACCGAGAGCGAAGCGAACGAAGCTGACGATCTTTGCCGGAGCGCCGATCTCCTTCTCGGCTTCGGCAAGCGCCTGCTCGACGGTCTGGTCAGGATTGACGACGAAAGCCTGCTTCATGAGCACAACTTCCTCGAAGAACTTGCGCATGCGGCCTTCCACCATCTTCTCGATGATGTTTTCCGGCTTGCCGGACTGGCGTGCCTGGTCGGAGAAGATCTCCTTCTCGCGAGCAACGGCTGCCGGATCGACTTCAGCCTCGGAAAGAGCCAGAGGGTTGATTGCAGCTACATGCATCGCAACCTGACGACCGAATGCGCGAGCAGCATCCGCATTGCCTTCGGTCTCGATGGCAACGAGAACGCCGATCTTGCCAAGGCCGTCTGCAGCAGCGTTGTGGATGTAGCTGGCAACAGCACCCTTCTCCACGGAAAGCTTGGCCGAGCGGCGCAGGGACATGTTCTCACCGATCGTGGCGATTGCGTCCTTGATGGTATCCGAAACGGACTTGCCGGAAGCCGGATAGTCGGCGGCGGCTACCGCATCAACCGAACCATCGGTAGAGAGCGCAACCTGTGCGACGTTCTTCACCAGTTCCTGGAAGGCGTCGTTGCGAGCAACGAAGTCGGTCTCGGAGTTGATCTCGACGACCACGGCGCTGTTGTCATCGGCTGCAACGCCGATCAGGCCTTCAGCTGCCGTACGGCCAGCCTTCTTGTCAGCCTTGGAGATACCCTTCTTGCGCAGCCAGTCGACAGCTGCTTCCAGGTCGCCGCCCGTTTCCGCCAGTGCCGTCTTGCAGTCCATCATGCCTGCGCCAGTCATCTCGCGCAGTTCTTTGACCTGTGCCGCTGAAATGCTCATTGTCGCCTCTTCAATATCAAATTGCGTGAACGGCCGGGCATTGGATGCACCGGCCGCTTGATGAACGGGGGCAATCGAGCCCCCGCACTACCATTTGTGTGAACCTCAAGAGAGGCCCACTATCAGCCGTTTTTCGCCTCTTCGGCAGCCGGAGCTTCTTCAAGAGCAGCTTCGGCCGGAGCCTCTTCCATGGCGCCCATATCCATGCCGAGCGCGCCCTGCTGGCGCTCGATGCCATCGATGGCAGCCTTGGCGATGAGGTCGCAATACAGAGCAATTGCACGCGATGCGTCGTCATTGCCCGGAATCGGGTAGTCGACAATGTCGGGATCGCAGTTGGAGTCGGTGATGGCGACAACCGGGATACCAAGGCGGCGTGCTTCCTGAATGGCAATCGCTTCCTTGTTGGTGTCGATCACGAACATCATGTCGGGCGTGGAGCCCATGTCGCGGATACCGCCGAGAGCACGCTCGAGCTTGTCGCGCTCGCGCTCGAGGTTCAGACGCTCTTTCTTGGTGAAGCCGGAAGCATCGCCTGCCAGCAGTTCGTCAAGACGACGCAGGCGCTGGATGGAGTGCGAAATCGTCTTCCAGTTCGTCATCATGCCGCCAAGCCAGCGGGAGTTGACGTAGTACTGGGCGGAACGACGTGCGGAATCTGCAACGATCTCGGAAGCCTGACGCTTGGTGCCGACGAACAGAACGCGGCCACCCTTGGCGACGGTGTCGGAAACAGCCTTCAGCGCCTGATGCAGCAGCGGAACGGTCTGGCTGAGATCGAGAATGTGAATATTGTTGCGGGCACCAAAGATGTAAGGGCCCATTTTCGGGTTCCAGCGGTGAGTCTGGTGGCCGAAGTGAACGCCGGCCTCGAGGAGCTGGCGCATGCTGAAATCAGGCAATGCCATTTTCTTTTTCCTTTCCGGTTAGCCTCCGCGGATCATCAGGCGGTATTACCGCCACCGGGGGTGTCTGCCGGATTTCTCCCGACAGCTACCAAAATCCGCGTGTGGAATGGGCGCGCATATAGACCGATAAAGGCGCCGATGCAAGCACGCCCGGCATTTTGAGGCTATTTCGCCTCGACTTCGCACTCCCGATCCTCATCGAAGAGCTCGATATCAACGAGGTCGGCTTTCATGGAATAATCGGTGTAGCGGATGAGAAGATCGCGCTGGATGCCGTTCTCATGAAGCTTGAAGCTGACATTGTAATCGCTGACCTGCTCGCCGACGCTGTCATTGTCGAAATAGGCAGCGGTGACGGGGAAGAACTCATCTTCAGCCAGTTTCCCCAGCGCTTTGCGCTCGTCGTCGTCTTCGCCTACCGGGCGGGGCTTGCCAAGCACGACGGTTACATCGACTGCCTCTTCAACATATTCAGTCCCGTCAAAGACCCGGGTCTGATAGAAATTCTCTCCTTCAGCCGCTTTCGCCAGCAACTCCTTCAATTGCGCGATCGGGAAAAGGGCGGGCGCGAATTCGTGCTGCGCCTTCTGGGGGCCGGTATAGTCCACGACGGTCTTGCCCTCGCTCAGCCTGGCGGTGCCTTCAACCACATTCTCGTCATCCTGGTCGATGAAAGATTTCGTCACGAAACGGAAAGTCTCGCCCCTGGCATCCTCGAAGCTGGTAATGCGCTGGTCGATCATACGGGGCCCGTCGGTCATGGCGAAATGCATGACAATTCTCGATTTGACGGTGTAACCGACACACTCGGAGCCCGAAAATTCGAAGACCCACCTCCCCTTCAATGATTCGATATCCGCATCGTCGTTGCTTTCGGAAAGCCTCAGATCGTAGACGGCGCGGTGCGGCTGCAGCGCCTGGCTCGCGGCCGGGGCCGTCCCTGCGAACACAAGCACAAGGCCACCAACAGTCAGAGCTTCAAGGTGCATGCGGCGCATCAGCGGCCTCCCGTAACAAACCAGTTTATGTTATCGCGCTGACACACGCTTCTTCCCCTGTCATGGCAAAACAGAGGCGAAGCCGCAAATGCCGCGAAAGGAAAATTTATGGGCAACGAAATCGACAAGAGGCTGCTTGAACTTGGTGTGGAACTTCCAGAACCAGCTGCTCCTGCCGCGAATTATCTGCCTTTTTGCCAGTCAGGCAAGCTTCTCATCACATCCGGCCAGCTTCCCATGAAGGACGGAAAACTGATGGCAATGGGCCTTATCGGCCAGGAACTGGGGGTCGAAGCCGGCAAGCTTGCGGCGAAATGGTGTGCAGTGAACATTCTCGCCCAGGCGCGGGCCGCACTGGGCTCTCTCGAGAAGATTGAGCGGATCGTCAAGATCACCGTCTTCGTGGCCTCCACCCCCGATTTCACCGAACAGCACCTGATCGCAAATGGCGCGTCGGATTTCTTCGCAGCCGCCCTTGGCGAAAAAGGACGGCATGCGCGCTCGGCAGTTGGCGTTGCCTCACTGCCGCTGAACGCGCCGGTAGAGATCGAAGCCATAATCGAAACGGCCTGATCCGATGGTCCACTCATTGTCATGGTTGACGGAACTGCCCATTGCCCATCGTGGTCTTCATGATGGCAACCGGGAATGTTGGGAGAACAGCCTTGCAGCCTTTCGGGCTGCCATCGCCAACAACTACGCCATCGAATGCGATGTCAGGCTGAGTGCCGACAAGGTGCCTGTCGTTTTCCATGACAGTGATCTGAAGCGGCTTACAGGGGCCTCGGGGAAGCTATCATCGCTCGCTGCCAAGGAGGTGAAAGAGCTGACCCTTGGCGAAACGGACGAGAAAGTGCCCGGCGTTCGCGAACTCCTGGACCTTGTTTGCGGGCGCGTGCCGCTGATCATCGAGCTCAAAGGCGAGCGCGGCAGCGACAACGGCCTTGTTGAAGCAATGGTCGAACTGCTCAGCGACTATGACGGCCCTGCCGCTCTCATGAGCTTCGATCACTGGCTCATCCGAGACATGCAGCGTTATTGCGGTGACATCCCCTTTGGCCTCACCGCAGAAGGCACGAGCGAAGAAGCGTTCGCAGCACATCGCCAGATGCTTGAGACGGGTATCAGCTTCGTCTCGTACAATGTGAACCATCTGCCCAACGAATTCGTTCAGGATATACGCGACAGGCTTGGGCTGCCTGTCATCACCTGGACCGTACGCGACAAGGATGCAGCAGATCTGACATATGCGCATGCGGACCAGATCACCTTCGAGGGATTTCGCCCCTGACCCTAACCCTTCAAGCTGGAGCCGTTTGAAGACATGAAAGATGTCGAATCGGATGCAACCGGCCAGCCGGTGCTGCGGGTCACCGAGGGGATCAAGGGTTTCGCTCCGGCTGACTGGGCGAAACTGTTCTCAACGGCGAAGGCAGGCACCGGGGGTCAATACAATCCATTTGTCAGCCATGCTTTCCTGAGTGCCCTCGAAGACAGTGGCTGTGTCGGTGAGACTTCCGGCTGGATTCCACGTTTTCTTCGGCTCGAGGATGGCGCAGGCGAGCTTCTCGGCGCGACGCCTTCCTACATCAAGTTTCACAGCCAGGGTGAATATGTGTTCGACCACGGTTGGGCGGATGCATTCGAGCGTGCCGGGGGTCAGTATTACCCAAAGCTGCAGGTGAGCATTCCCTTCACACCCGCAACCGGGCCACGTCTGCTGGTCAGGATTGGGGAGCGCGAGCAGGCTGCACGGGCGGCTCTTGCGGAAGGACTGAAGAGCTTCACCGACAGACTCGGCCTGTCCTCCACGCATGCAACCTTCATCACCGCCGAAGAAGCGAAGTTGCTGCAGGCGCATGGCTACCTGTTGCGCCACGATCAGCAGTTTCATTTCTTTTCCCAGGGCTTTCGCGACTATGCAGACTTCCTGGACAGTCTTGCTTCACGAAAGCGCAAGGCATTGAGGAAGGAGCGCCGACAGGCACTCGAGAATGGAATCACAATTCACTGGCTGACGGGATCCGATCTCACCGAGAAGGTATGGGACGACTTCTTTGCCTTCTACCTGGATACCGGAAGCCGGAAGTGGGGACGACCCTATCTCAACCGCGACTTCTTTTCACTGATCGGCCAGCGAATGGCGGACGACGTCCTGCTGGTCATGGCCAGACGCGGAGATCGCTACATTGCCGGCGCACTCAATTTCATCGGGACCGATGCCCTTTATGGTCGAAACTGGGGCTGCATCGAAGATCATCCCTTCCTGCATTTTGAGGTCTGCTACCATCAGGCGATCGACTTCGCGCTGGAGCGTGGCCTCAAACGGGTGGAGGCCGGCGCGCAGGGCCAGCACAAGCTGGCGCGCGGGTATGAGCCCGTCACGACATATTCGGCCCACCATATAGCGCATCCCGGTCTGCGGCAGGCAGTGGCGGGCTATCTGGAACATGAGCGCGATGAAGTGGAAGAGATCAGGGATCTGCTGAAGGCACATACCCCGTTCCGCCGCGGCGCGCGGGAATAGCGTCGCGGCCCCTTGACCGCGCGCGATCCGCGAACCAAACATTCCGCACCACGAAACTGGGGGTGATCATGTCTGCAAGCGCCTATGACGACAGCAATGTCTTCGCAAAGATCCTGCGCGGCGAAATGCCGGCACACAAGATCTATGAGGACGACGAAACCTTCGCCTTCATGGACATCATGCCCCGCGGCGATGGCCACTGCCTCGTCATTCCGAAGGCCCCTGCCCGCAACCTTCTTGACGCGTCGACGGACAGCCTTGCCGCAGTAATGCGCACCACGCAGAAAGTTGCACGCGCTGCCAAGGAGGCCTTCTCGGCCGACGGTCTCACGATCCAGCAGTTCAACGAACCCGCCGGCGGACAAGTCGTCTTTCACCTCCATGTCCACATCATTCCCCGTTTCGAAGGCGTACCGCTGAAGCCCCATACGGGCGAGATGGCAGACCAGGAACTGCTCGCCGAGCAGGCCGAAAAGATCAGGGCGTGTTTGGCATGAGTGAGCCAGTTGGCTGGCGTGAAAATATGGCCAGCGCATTCAGCTATCCCACCATAAACCGGTTCTTCACTTTCGCGCTGTGGTCTACTCCGCCCCTGCTAGGCTCGGTTGCCAGTTTCGTCTGGCACGGCGGCGCTTTGTGGTGCGTCAAGGAAATTGCTGCCGGGCGAAAATCGTTTGCGACAACACGCGCTTTCCGCATCACATCCATACTGCTTCTATTTTACGGCCTGATGCTGGTCGTTTCGTTTCTTGCAAATTCGCCAAGCTTGGAGACAGCCCCAAGGCTTCTTCCAGCAGCAACACCGTTGCTATTCCCCTTCTCATACAGCATTTGGGCAATTTGCGATCGCGATCGCATTGCGCATGCAATATCCATTGCTTCATGCATTGCATGTTTAGGTGCGTTTTCTCTCGCAATTGTCGAGTTTTTCGTATGGCAGACGCGGCCAGAAGGCGGTGCTGGCAATTCGTTGGTGTTTGCTGTTGTCACTGGTGCTGCCGCTTGTGCGTGCCTCGGCTCTCTCGTGACGTTGCATCGGCGTTACAACAGGGTCGTCAACGCGATCATTGCATTCGCGGCGACATGCGGATTTGGCGCGGTCGTCCTTTCTGAATCTCGCTCCCTCTGGGTGGCCTGTCTACTAGCCATCTTGGGGTTGGTCTTACCTTACGTTCGTTTGCTGCCTCGCATTCCGTTGAAGTTCACCATCGGCGCTATCGCACTCCTCGCCGCACTTGGTACCCTTTCGATAGAACCTGTATCGCAACGATTTGGGGCACTGGCTGAGAATTTTCACGCGCTTGAAGTGGACGAAAACTACGATACATCGCTAGGCTTGCGCGTGGCGCTCTTTGACATTGGGATGCAGAAAGTTGCGGGGGCCCCGCTCCTTGGAAGCGGCATCCAGAATACCCGCGACATCATAGCTGCGGAGATGTGGGCACAATACGAGCTCGATCGAGGATTCACACACTTTCACAACGGATTTCTTACGGCGGCCGTTGAAGCGGGTACATTCGGCGCTACCGCCTTGCTCCTGCTTCTTCTCTTCGTTGGAATTGCAGGAATGAAAACACTGTGGGTTCATGGTGAAGGTCCACGGGCTTTAGGCGGCGCGATCCTGGTCTCCATGTTCTGCATCTACGCCTTGGGCGGCTCGTTCAACATGATCCTTGGACAGGACCTCTATGACACGATGTTCATGATCATGCTGATTTCCGGGTGTATTCTTGCTTTTCCCGAACCCAAATCTGTCCCCGACGCATCAAAATCATGAGGTCACGGCCATCATTCCCGCAACCAGAACCGCTTCAGCCACCAAGATCCCCACGATCACGCGTTTGCCCGCGAGGATATAACTCAGGAATCCCGCCACACCGGCCCCTATGCGCAAGAACAGCGGTGTGTTGGCCAGTGCTCCTGTCGGGAAAACAACCAGATTGGCGATGACCGCTGCCACGAGCGCGGTGGCGATGCAGCGGACCATGACGAGCATCTGGGAATCTTCGGAAAGCTTTCCGCCCAGGAACACGCCAAGGTAGCGCCAGGCATCGGTGGCCAGCCAGCCGCCGATGAGGATGAAAAGGAAAGGCCACCACCAGGTCTCGTATGAGTGGAATGTCATGTGCTCCTGCCCTTCCTTCCCAAGAGAAGGTGGATGGCGAAAGCCGCAAGTCCCGCCACCAGGCCGGAAGCGAGCAGGTCAAACCCGGGAACCCAGATATGGAAGACCGGCCCCACCGCCAATCCGAGGATCATCGCATATTTCGAGGCCGCTTCACGTGCCGATCCCCACAGTGATGTCAGGAAATACATCGGCGTAAGGAAAAACAGTGCTGCGGAAACTGCAGGCGGCAGCCTGCCCGCAAGCACGAACACCACACCGACGACCACCATGTTCGTCAATACGAGACTTCCGCCCAGACCGCCGTAGAATGCGGTGCGTCGCTCGCGTGGCACATAGCGGAACTTTTCCATCGCCAGCACCCAGGAGGTGACGGCCACGAAATGCGACAAGAGATAAAGCACCCATTTTCGCGTTCGCGGCGCGCGCATCTCCGGAATGATCGCAACGACCATCGGCGCCAGGCGCACCGAGGAGAGCGCCACGGCGAAGGCGGCGGCGGGCAGGCTGTTGTTGGCGATCACCGCGCCGACCAAGACCACTTTTGCCGGAAGGGCCCAGACCACTCCGGTCATGAACACCGTCTGCGCAAGCGTGAGCCCGGCATCGCGCGCCAGGCCTGCGAAGCCTACGAATGCGCTTGCAAGGATCAAAGCGGGAATCGAAATGGCAGCGCGCGCGCCACGCATCATCCAGAAGGCAGCAGAACGGGATTGATCGAGATTTGCAGTGTTTGGCGAGTCCATTGCCACGGCAAATATCACGTCACGCGGGTGGATGCGACCTGCATATGTCACAGCGCGTTAGCTCAATCGGGCAAACCCCATGAGCCAATCCGCAAAGAAAATGGCGCAGGAGAAATATCCCGCGCCATTCTGGTTTCCATATCGCTCAACGCGCCGGTCTAGCCCTTTCGGGGAAGCTGCGGGACAAGGCTTCTTTTCGGCGGATCCTTCGGTGCAGGCTTGGCGGAAGCCTTGGAGGCCTTCGCTTTCTTGGCCTGCGGCTTGCGTTTCGGCTTGGCGGCACCGGTTTCCCGCTTCGGCTTGACCGGTGCATCGTCCGGGATCGTCTCCAGCTTCAAGGCAGGCAGGCCGGCGTCATCCTCTCCGAGCGCCACGCGCACCGTGCCGCCCTGCTTCAGCTTGCCGAATAGCACTTCTTCCGCCAGCGGCTTCTTGATGTGCTCCTGAATGACACGACCGAGCGGACGGGCGCCCATCTGCTCGTCATAGCCCTTGTCGGCAAGCCATTTGACGGCCTCGTCGGTAAGCTCGAAGGTCACGCGGCGCTCGGCCAGTTGCGCTTCAAGCTGCATGACGAATTTGTGCACGACCTGATGAACGACCGGGATCGGAAGCGCACCGAAGGGTATGACGGCATCCAGACGATTGCGGAACTCGGGCGTGAAGAGGCGGTTGATCGCCTCCATGTCGTCCCCTTCCCGCTTCGACGAACCGAAGCCGATTGCAGGCTTCGCCATGTCGGCAGCACCCGCATTGGTCGTCATGATCAGGATGACATTGCGGAAATCGATGCTCTTGCCGTTGTGATCCGTCAGCTTGCCGTGATCCATGACCTGCAACAGGATGTTGAACAGGTCCGGGTGCGCCTTCTCGATCTCGTCGAGCAGCAACACGCAATGAGGGTGCTGGTCCACGCCATCGGTCAGAAGTCCACCCTGGTCGAAACCGACATAGCCGGGAGGCGCGCCGATGAGCCGGCTGACCGTGTGGCGCTCCATATATTCCGACATGTCGAAACGCAGGAGTTCGACTCCGAGCGAGGCGGCAAGCTGTTTGGCAACTTCCGTCTTGCCGACGCCAGTGGGGCCGGAAAACAGATAGGAGCCAATCGGCTTGTCCGGCTCGCGCAGGCCAGCCCGCGCCAGCTTGATCGAGGAAGCGAGAGCAGAGATCGCATTGTCCTGTCCGTAGACGACGCGCTTGAGCTCTTCCTCAAGCCCGGCCAGAACCTTCTCGTCGTCCGCCGATACGGTTTTCGGCGGGATGCGAGCCATGGTGGCGATGGTGTTCTCGATCTCCTTCACGCTGATCGTCTTGCGACGCTTGGCTTCAGGCAGAAGCTTCTGCGAAGCACCGGTCTCGTCGATCACGTCGATTGCCTTGTCGGGCAATTTGCGGTCGCTGATATAGCGTGCAGAGAGCTCGACTGCGGCCTTCACTGCCTCATTGGTGTATTTCACCTTGTGGAAATCCTCGAAGTAAGGCTTCAGCCCCTTCATGATCTCCACCGCATCTTCAACCGTCGGCTCGTTCACGTCGATTTTCTGGAAGCGGCGCACCAGCGCACGGTCTTTCTCGAAGAACTGGCGGAACTCCTTGTAGGTCGTCGAGCCGATGCAGCGGATCGCACCGGAGGATAGTGCGGGCTTCAACAGGTTGGAGGCATCCATCGCGCCGCCGGATGTCGCGCCAGCGCCGATGACAGTATGGATCTCGTCGATGAAGAGTACCGCGCCCGGATAGTCTTCCAGTTCCTTGACAACCTGCTTCAACCGCTCCTCGAAATCGCCGCGATAGCGGGTTCCGGCCAAAAGCGTGCCCATGTCGAGCGCAAATATGGTGGCGTCGGCCAATACATCGGGGACGTCGCCTTCGACGATGCGTTTGGCAAGCCCTTCCGCGATCGCGGTCTTGCCCACGCCAGGATCACCCACATAAAGCGGATTGTTCTTGGAGCGGCGGCAAAGCACCTGGATCGTGCGGTTGATCTCGCTTTCGCGGCCGATCAGCGGGTCGATGCGGCCCGACCGCGCCTTGTCGTTCAGATTGACGCAATAGGCTGTCAGCGCATCCTGCTGCTTTTTCTTGCCCGTCTCTTCGCCTTCCGTGCCCGGAGCTCCTGTGCCTTCTTCCTCCGCACCGCGCGGTGCGCGGGTTTCGGCGCTGCCGGGCCGCTTGGCGATGCCGTGGCTAATGTAGTTGACCGCATCGTAGCGGGTCATCTGCTGTTCCTGCAGGAAGTAGGCTGCGTGGCTTTCGCGCTCAGCAAAAATTGCCACGAGCACATTGGCTCCCGAAACTTCCTCGCGCCCGGACGACTGGACATGAATGACCGCGCGCTGGATGACGCGCTGGAAGCCCGCGGTCGGCTTTGAGTCCTCATCATAGCCGGTAACGAGATTGTCGAGTTCGCTGTCTATGTATTCGAGAACGGTTCGGCGCAACTCATCAAGGTCCACGTTGCAGGCGCGCATGACGGCCGCCGCGTCAGCGTCCTCGATCAACGCCAGAAGCAGGTGCTCCAGCGTTGCATATTCGTGATGACGCTCATTGGCATAGGTCAATGCCTGATGAAGCGCTCGTTCTAGCCCTTGCGAGAATGCCGGCATTCTAACCTCATTTCTTCTCCATCACGCATTGCAGCGGATGCTGATGCTGACGGGCAAAATCCATGACCTGAGCCACTTTGGTTTCGGCCACTTCGAATGTGAAGACGCCGCACTCGCCTACACCGTGATTGTGGACATGCAGCATAATGCGCGTGGCTGCTTCCCGGTCCTTTTGGAAAAAACGCTCCAGAACATGAATGACGAACTCCATCGGCGTGTAGTCATCATTCAGCAGCAAAACTCTATATAGGCTCGGCTTTTTCGTTTTCGACCGAGTCCGGGTGATTACCGCCGTACCGCGGCCGGCTTTGTCGCCTTCGTCGTCGCTACCGCTCATCCGCACAGCGTCGCCTGGCATGTTCTTCTCGCCGATCGTAACTCTTCCCATAATTCCCGCCACTGCTGATACCGGCAGTGACATGTAAGTAGTCATCATCAGATTTTAAGGCCTTCCTGCGCGCTGACAATATGCATTCGCCTCACCTCCTGCTCAATTTTTTGAAGGAGGCCATCGCATATTGGCCAATTACATCCGTGGGAATTCACCTGCTCCGCCCACAAACCGCCCGAATATTCTGATGTGAGCCTGTTGCGTCAAATAATGATCCAAAGCGGACAAAATTTTTGGCGAATCCCGTTCTCCCTTTGAAGAATTAGATAACCATAAACGGATTGGTAAGAAGCCGTGCCCTACCGTCAGGAGAAATGGGTTCCGGCGTCAGAGAGGGAGGCGTCGGGATCGGGCCAATGTAAATGGGTGCGGTAGTGCGTCGAGCAATTGCAAATTTCACCGAGAAGGTGCGTTCTCTCACAAGGTCAGCCTTGATCGCGGCGATGGCAGGTACTTTGGTGGTCGCTGCGGCCGGTCAGGCCAGTGCCAATCCGAAATATGCCGGTCTTGTCATTGATGCGAAGACGGGTGAGACCCTCTATCAGGACAGCGCGGACGAGCTTCGTTACCCCGCGTCACTGACCAAGATGATGACGATCTACATGGCTTTCGAGGCCATGAAGTCCGGTCGCATCAACAAGAACAGCCGCGTTCCGGTATCGAAAAATGCTGCTGCAGAGCCGCAGACGAATATCGGCCTGCGCGCTGGTTCGGCCATAACCGTGGACCAGGCCATCAGGGCTCTCGTCACGCGCTCCGCAAATGACGCGGCGACGGCGCTTGGCGAGTTCCTTGGCGGTTCGGAAGACGGGTTTGCCCGTATGATGACGGCCAAGGCCCGTCAGCTCGGCATGAAGTCGACGACATTCAAGAATGCCCACGGATTGCCGAATTCCGGTCAGCGCACCACAGCGCGAGACATGGCGCGCCTGGGTATCGCGCTGCGCGAGCATTTCCCACAATATTACGATTACTTCTCCACGCGCAGCTTCACCTATAACGGTCGCCGCTACGGCAATCACAACAACCTTCTTGGCAGCGTTCGCGGTGTGGACGGCATCAAGACCGGTTATATCCGCGCTTCCGGGTTCAATCTCGTGTCTTCGGTCAATACGGATGGTCGCAGCATTGTCGCCGTCGTAATGGGTGGCCGCACCGCGCGGACCCGTGATGCTCACATGCGCGACCTTATTGCCCGCTATCTGCCAAAGGCATCGCGTGGTCGTGACCGTGACCTTATCGCCAAAGGTCCCGCAACACAGGTTGTGGCCTCAGCCATGCTGCCGGGTTCTGCTGTGCCTGTTCCTTCCGACCGTCCGGACGCGGTTCCAGTGATCGCCTATGCGCAGGAGCCGAAGCCGGTCGCTGCTTCAGCATTTGCTTCGGCTGTTGCCAACAAGGCAGAGATCGATCCGGTTTCCACGGCTTCGACCAAGGCCAGCGGATGGGTAATCCAGATTGCTTCCATGCCGACGCATGAAGGCGCCATGCGCCGGCTGGAGGAAACCAAGTCGGCCGCCTCTTCGATCCTGGCGCAAGCAAAGCCATTCACGGAAGTGTTCGAGATGAAGGGCAAGACCTATTATCGCGCGCGCTTCGCAGGCTTTGACGACAAGTCTGCGGCGTGGGGAGCCTGCGAGTCGCTCAAGCGGCAGAAGGTTGCCTGCTACGCGGTCCAGAACTGATCCATCAGTGTCAACGAGTGTTTTGTAAAGCGTAACGGAGTATCGTCAGTGTCTGCCCAGGAGAAAGTCTCGAGCTTCATTGATACGCGCGGCAAGAAAGGGCGAACCGCCCATGTCGGGATGAACGCGCTGCATCAGGCGGCGGTGGGCCTTTCTGATGTCCGCCGTGGAGGCTCCTGGTTCAAGACCAAGGATCTCGTAAGCCTCCTGCTCGGTCATGGGTCCCGCGCCATGCGCGCCTCCCTCCCCGTCGCGGTCGTCCGCGTGAAAGCGTTCGCGCCAGACGGGAAAACGGCCGTCAAGATAAGTCTCTAATAGCTGGAGGCTCTCCTGTTTATTCAGGAGGGCCTCTCTCAATTGCAGCAACTCATCCTCTGTCAGTTCCGACAGGTTTCTGCCTTCAAATTCTCCGGCCAGTACACTGCCTTCCAGATCGCCGGTGTCATGATCCAGCTCCATTTCCAGCCAGCTTGTACGCACGGAAGATTTCTGACCTTGTGAAGGCTTGGCGGCGGCCTGTCTTCTTTGGACGCCGTACCAGGCCAAGGCTCCTGACAAAGCCATTCCTCCCAGACCCGCCCGTCCGGTGAACAGCATCACCACCCCGACAATGCCCAGAAGAATCGGCCCGACAAGGCGGATGGCCCCGGAAATCCTGGCGGGACTTGCCTTCAGGAACAGCATGCCGAACAGCGCCGTGACGAGGAGTGCGCCGAAGAGGTAGAAGGGTACGATCATCCCGGCTTGCGCCCCAAATGTTCAAGCATGAGCCTGTCTTCAGGCTTGTTGCGAGCCTCCAGGGCCCGCAATCCTCCGCTGGCATAGACAGCCACCGAAGAGAGAAGCTTTGCAAGTTCGCCTGCAGCATTGCGATCGAAGCGGAACCAGGCCCCCTTGGAAAGGCGTGCGAATTCCTTGAATGCCGTGGTAACCGCACCATCGTGCCCTTCCTGGAAGATGAAGAGCGGAACGCCTTTCAGCCCCAACTCACCGGCCTTTTGTGCCAACAGGTCCACGTTTTCCTCCATCGCATCTCCGATGAAAACCACCGCGTTGACCTTTGCGCGCGCATGCTCGCGCAGCGCGTGGGCGAAGACCTTGCCGATCTGGGTCTGACCACCCCTGCAGTCGATCCGCGTCATCAGGTTCTTCAGCGTGTTGGTATCGGAGACGAATTTGGAGGATCGGCATTCACCGAAGCCGCGGTAATAGACAAGCTGCACGTTGAGGGCATCCTTCCTGCCCACTGCATCGAACATCTCGGCCTGTATCGAACAGGCCAGATCCCACGTCGCCTGACGGCTCATCGTCGCGTCCAGCGCAAGTATCAGGCGCCCGGCGCTCTTGCCCGCAGCTTTGGGAGCGAGCGCACGCGCCTGCCGCACGAAGGCTTCCACCGCCGAGGCACGTGTATCGCCGGCCGATGTCATCGGCTTGTTTTTCAGATCAGGCGGCAGCTTCTTGTCACGCATAAAGGAAACATGTGCCTCGCATGCGTGCAACGCAAGACCCTGCGGGTCTCAAAGCAGACCCAGATCGTGAAGCTCACGCTTCAAATCATCGGGAAGAGTGTCGTCCCCGCCTGCCTCGTCGGCATCCGGCGGTGCATCTTCGGGCTTGAGATAGCGCCAGCCCTGAAATGGTCTGCGCGGCTGCCACTCGGTGCGGATCAGCTTCGGCTCCAGCACCAGATGACAGCGGCCTATGCCTTCGGCATCTGTAAACGGCCTGACCTCAAGAAGGCGCTGTCGGGCGCGAACCATGCCCTTGATGACCCAGTAGAGGGAACCGCCGGAAAGCTCTTCCATGCGGCGTGGAACCATGCGTGTGGTATGGATTTGCTCTACAGGGTCGCCAAGCTGGCGCCGCAGCGCTAGGCGGTCTTCGATCCAGCCTTCGAGCTGTTCAGGGCTCTCGCAGCCCACGCAGAGTTTGATCAGATGCAATGCCATGGCTGCTTAGTCGCGCCTGAAATGCGCAAGGTCAATCACCTCGCGCATCACTTTCCACCAAGGCTTCAGCATTCCACGACATTCACGGCAAGACCGCCCTGGCTTGTTTCTTTGTAGCGTTCGCTCATATCGTGGCCCGTCTGCCGCATGGTTTCGATGGCCACGTCAAGGGATACGAAGTGCTTTCCGTCACCCTTGACCGCCAGCGAGGCCGCGGTGACCGCCTTTACCGCGCCAAGCGCATTGCGCTCGATGCAAGGCACCTGAACAAGGCCTGCGACCGGGTCGCAGGTCATGCCAAGATGGTGCTCCAGCGCGATCTCGGCGGCATTTTCGATCTGCTCGGGCGTACCGCCCATGACGGCGGCCAGTCCGGCTGCGGCCATGGCGGAGGCGGAGCCCACCTCCCCCTGACAGCCGACTTCGGCGCCGGAAATGGACGCGTTGGTCTTCACGATACCGCCGATCGCGGCTGCCGTGAGCAGAAAATCGCGGGTGCCTTCCACGTCGGCATCGACATGAAACTTCTTCCAGTAGCGCATCACGGCAGGCACGACACCGGCAGCGCCATTGGTCGGCGCGGTTACGACGCGTCCGCCCGACGCGTTCTCTTCATTGACGGCCATCGCGAAGACGGAAAGCCAGTCATTGGCCATCAGCGGATTCGGTTTGTTCTGCTGCCAATCTTCCTCCAGGCGCGCATGAAGCTGTTTTGCACGGCGCCGCACCTTGAGGCCACCCGGCATGATGCCCTCTTGGGAAAGCCCGCGTTCGATGCAGGACTCCATCGCGTCCCAAATGCGGTCGAGCCCCTCATCAAGTTCCGCTCTGCTTCTGAACACTTCCTCATTGGCCCGCTTCATCTCGGCGATGGTGAGCCCCGATTCCTCGGCCATGGCGAGCATCTGCTTCGCATTGGCGAAGGGATATGGCACTTCGGGCCCGGATGGCGGACGCTCGGCAGCCTGCTTCTGCCGCTGCAACTCCTCCTCGGTGACCACGAAACCTCCGCCGACGGAATAGTAGACGCGGCGCAGCAGAACGCGCTCGTCAGCATCGAGAGCCTGAAAGACCATGCCATTGGCGTGGCCGGGAAGCGGTTGCTTGCGGTCGAATACGACATCGTTTTCAGGATTGAAGTCATAGGCCGGATGACCGTCGGGGCGTAGCTTGTGCTCCTCATGGATCTGCGCCAGCAGCGTTTCGCTCTGGTCCGGATCCACGGTTTCCGGGCGCTCTCCGGCAAGTCCCAGAATGACGGCGCGATCAGTCGCGTGGCCGATCCCGGTAAAGGCCAGCGAACCATGCAGGCTGACCGAAAGTCTCGAAATTCGTGCGCCTTGAGGCCGCGGCCATTTGTCTTCGGCTATCTCGTCCAGAAATCGTGCGGCAGCCGTCATCGGCCCCATCGTGTGGGAGCTCGACGGTCCAATGCCGATCTTGAACAGATCGAATACGGATAAAAACAAGCTTTCTCCTCCAGCTCATCAGAGCGCGGTGCGGGTCTCTCCCCGCTACATGCCTCACATCTAACATGGTCGCGGCAAGCCTTGCATCCAATAGCGGCTGGTCCAGAACCGTGAGCGCTCAAAACGGCCATGCGGGGCCGGAAGGCCGAAATGCAACGAGGCGCGATCCGATCCGGAGCGCGCCTCGAAGAAACTCACATCTATTTGGTGCTGTTACCGCTGAGCGATCATCGCTGCAGATTCGCTACCAATGACAAGCCATGCAAGCAGAATTACGCCAGCAAGCCCAATCACTGCCTTGGCGGTTACGCCCCAGCAGGATTTCTGAACGGTTTCGTCCATCAATTTCCCGTGTGTTGTTGTCAATGCGAAGAGCACCATCCCCCGGCCCCATCGCGTATTGGCTCAGATACTCCTCCCTTGTGTGCGTTGCAACACCAAAAGCGGCGCAATGGAGGCATCAACCTCGGAAAATTAACAATTCACCATATCGCCATGAACAAAAACAATGACTTAAAGCGATTGTAATATTTATCAATTGTAAATGGATGAGGCGCAATTGGGGCCAATTGAGGCCAGTACGACAGCCGGCTTATGCATCCGGCAGGAGAGTCGGCGTGCGTCCGGTCAGTCGGTAGGTGGCGAGGCCTATCCATTCGCGCAGACCCGTGGTGGTGTTCGCCAGACTGTCGAGCACATTGTCGTGGCTCAGGCCGATGCCTTCCTCACCTGTGGTGCGGTAATCTGCAGGCCATGGGACCACGTGAAATCCTTGCGCGCGGAACAGGGCCACGGATCGCGGCATGTGG
Source organism: Nitratireductor basaltis (assembly GCF_000733725.1). Taxonomy (NCBI): domain Bacteria; kingdom Pseudomonadati; phylum Pseudomonadota; class Alphaproteobacteria; order Hyphomicrobiales; family Phyllobacteriaceae; genus Nitratireductor; species Nitratireductor basaltis. The sequence goes on from NZ_JMQM01000001.1 coordinate 1,275,460, forward strand.
AATGCGGAGGTGACCAGGAGCCATTTCTGGTTCTGCTGGGGCTGCAGCAGTTCCCGTGTGTAGCGCGCATTTTCGAATGTATCGCGTGAGCGCCCTTCGAGAAGAATACGCTCTCTGGCTATGCCTAGGCCCGTCAGCAGACGTGGCGCGGTGTCGGCATCCCCCTCGCCCTGCAGGAAGACCGAACCCGATCCACCGGATACAATGATGGGCAAGTTTGGATAGCGGTGAGCGAGGACGGCTGCCTCAACGAAACGATCTGCCGAGGCGTTGAGCTCGTATCCGCCGCGGGCCAGGTTGATAGCGCCCTCGAACCCGCCTCCGAGAACGATGATGCCGGCGATATTATCCGGGATCTGCTCAGGACGTTCGAAACGCCCTTCCAGTGGCTGCAGGAGCAGCGCACCCAGCGTAGTCCAACCCGAAAGGAAAAGCACAAGAAAGGCGGTTAGCGCCGAAAGAGCGCCAAGCCTGCGCCAACGGAACAAGGTAAGCGCAGCGCCGGTCAAGGCCAGGAGCATGGAGAGGTTAAAGGGCTGCACCAAGCCCCAGAAGTTTGCTGAAGCTAGGTGAAACATTCAATTGTGCTCCAAGCGCTTGAGCCTCAGATTACCACCAACGTTTCGGCTCGAAACGTCCGGCCGCCTGTTCGATGACGTGAGCGGTGCGGAACAGCGTTTCCTCATCGAACGGCTTGCCGATGAGCTGCAATCCGAGCGGAAGCCCTTGGGCGTTGAGGCCGGCAGGCACGGAGATACCAGGCAGGCCGGCCATGTTCACGGTCACGGTGAAGATGTCGTTGAGATACATCTTCACCGGGTCGGATGCCATTTCCTTGTCAGCAATGCCGAAGGGTGCCGACGGCGTTGCCGGTGTCAGGATCGCATCAACGCCCGCGTCGAAAGCCTGGGTAAAGTCCTGCTTGATGAGGGTGCGCACCTTCTGTGCACGCAGGTAATAGGCGTCGTAATAGCCGGCGGACAACACATAGGTGCCGATCATCACGCGGCGCTTGACCTCTTCGCCGAAGCCTGCAGCGCGGGTCTTTTCATACATGTCGGCAATGTCCTTGCCGGGCACGCGCAGACCGTAGCGTACGCCGTCATAGCGCGCGAGGTTCGAGGATGCCTCTGCGGGTGCAACGATGTAATAGGCCGGAAGTGCGTATTTCGTGTGCGGCAGCGAGATGTCGACGATCTCGGCACCGGCATCGCGCATCCAGTCGATGCCCTTCTGCCACAACGCTTCCACCTCGTCGGGCATGCCGTCGACGCGGTACTCCTTCGGAATGCCGATCTTCAGGCCCTTCACGGATTGGCCTATGGCCGCCTCATAGTCCGGCACGGGCAGATCGACCGAGGTCGTGTCCTTCGGGTCAACGGATGCCATGGAGCGCAGCAGGATCGCCGCATCGCGCACGTCGCGCGCAATGGGTCCGGCCTGATCGAGCGATGAGGCGAAGGCCACCGTGCCCCAGCGCGAGCAACGGCCATAGGTGGGCTTGATGCCGACAGTGGCCGTGAAGGCCGCAGGCTGGCGTATGGAGCCGCCGGTATCGGTTGCCGTCGCACCGGCGCAAAGCGCTGCGGCAACGGCAGCCGCCGAACCACCTGACGAGCCACCCGGCACAAGCTTTTCGTCGCTGCCTTCGGCACGCCACGGATTGACCACCGGACCGTAATAGGAAGTCTCGTTGGATGAGCCCATCGCGAACTCGTCCATGTTGAGCTTGCCCAGCATGACCGCGCCATCGGCCCAGAGATTGGCGGTGACGGTGGATTCGTAACGAGGCTCGAAACCGTCGAGAATATGGCTGCAGGCCTGGGTGTGCACGCCTTCAGTGGCGAACAGGTCCTTTACACCGAGCGGAATGCCCTCAAGCGCGCCACCATTGCCAGCCGCGATCTTTTCATCCGACTTCGCCGCCATTTCCCGTGCCTTGTCCTCGGTCACACGAACATAGGCATTCAGCTTCTCATTCGCGCCATTGATCGCGCCAAGATAAGCGTCGGTGAGCTCGACTGCAGTGAACTCGCGCGCGACGAGCTTGTCGCGGGCTTCGGCAATGGTCAGCTTGGTCAGGTCGGTCATGAAATCTCGTCCGCTTGGGAACAGCCAGAATAGCTAGATGGAATGGGGCGCCTGCGCCTACTCGACAACCTTCGGCACCACGAAGAAATTGTCTTCCGATGCCGGTGCATTGGCCACCACATCGTCGGCCTTATTGCCGTCCGTCACCTCGTCGGAGCGAAGGCGCATGGTGGTCGGAATAGCGGAGGTCATCGGCTCCACGCCATCCACATTCACTTCGCTCAACTGCTCGACAAAGCCGAGAATCTGATTGAGTTCACCCATCATGCGCTCTGCATCGGCATCCTGCACTTCAATGCGAGCAAGATGGGCGACGCGCTTGACGGTATCGATATCTACGGACATTTCGCTGTTTCCTCAGCCCAGGCACTGGATGGCACGGGCTATAGTCGCGCCGGCCATCCCATGCAACTGCCTCACCACAAAAAGCTAGAGCGTGAAGGGCTTGCCCTTCTCCGGAAGCAGCACCTTCGATTGCGCGTCTTCCATGGCATCCACGAATTTCTGCGCATCCTGGTCGATGATCGGGAATGAACCGAAATGGCAGGGAATGACCGTCTCGAAGGTGAAATAGCGCTGGCAGGCGAGAGCCGCGACGGCGCCACCCATGGTGAAGCGGTCCCCCACCGGAACGAGGCCGATCTGCGGCTGGTGCAGTTCCTGAATAAGTGCCATGTCGCCGAATATGTCAGTATCGCCCATATGGTAGAGCGACTTGTCGTCGGGGAAATGCAGGACCAGACCGGCCGGATTGCCGAGATAGACCGCGGGCCCATCGCCGCTGGAATAGGATGAGGAGTGAAGCGCGTTCACGAAAGTGGTGGTGAAGCCGCCGCAATCCACCGTGCCACCGTGATTGCCGGGATTGATTTTGTCTTCGGCCACGCCCTGGGAAACGAGGTAGCTGCAGAGCTCGAAATTTGCCACCAGCATCGCGCCGGTCTTCTTCAAAATCTCCACCGCGTCGCCGACGTGATCATTATGCCCGTGTGTCAGAAGCACATGGGTCACGCCCTCTGCCGCTTCCTCCCAGCCGCCATCCCAGGCGGGATTGCCGGTGAGAAACGGATCGATGAGGATCTTCGCGTTGCCTGTCTCTATGCGGAAGGCAGAATGTCCATACCAGGTGACTTGCATAATAAAGCTCCTCGATTGTTCGTGCGCGCAAGGATAGAAGCGCCGTTATAGGTGTCAAAGGCCATGAATGGTGATTGCAGTTGGAAATCGTGACTCTTGAAGAACTGACCGAGCGGCTGCCTGCAACAGGTGCACTGATGGGCCTTGATCTGGGAACGAAGACCATAGGCGTTGCTGTCTCCGATCTTGGCCGTCGCTTTGCCTCGCCCCGGGCCGTCATCATGCGCAAGAAGTTCACGCAGGATGCCGAGCAACTGCTCAAACAGATGGGTCAGGAAAAGGTGGTTGCGGTAGTCATCGGTCTGCCCCGCAACATGGACGGGACCGAGGGGCCCCGCGCGCAGTCGACACGCGCCTTCATTCGCAACCTGTCGCCAAAATGTGATCTGCCAATCGTGTTCTGGGATGAGCGGCTTTCCACGGTTGCCGCCGAACGCGCGCTTCTGGAGATGGACGTGTCAAGGGCCAAACGCAGTGAACGCATCGATTCGGCTGCGGCGTCCTTCATCCTGCAGGGCGCGCTTGACCGGCTTCAGGCGCTCGGCGCTGCAGGCTGAATATATTTTTTCTCAGCCAGCCAGGCCCTGATCTTTTTCCGGCGACGGAATGCGATGATGGCCAAGAGGATTGAGCCGTCCACCAGGCAGGCACGCGCCACCATTGGTGCGATCGTATCGGGATCGATGCCCAGGATCTGACCATAAATTCCAAACACATGGTCATGCGCCTGGCGGGTGAAGATCGGCGTACCCAGTCCAACATCGTGATAGGCCAGCAGATACCAGCCCCAGAACAGGCTCATCGGGATCACAAAGAACAGGAAAAAGTAGCGCATCAGTCGCCTCCCCGCCCGTTTGGAACAGTGGGTGTCGCCAGGCGGTCCACCATGGTGCCATGCGCGGCTTTCAAGGCGAGGACCCTGGCTGCGCGTTCCCTGTCTTGCGTTTCAGCCAATTCAACGGGATCGTTCTGAACCGAAAACCATCGGACCGCGAGATAGGATGCCATGAGCGCTGCCATCGCCGAAAGCGCTGCAGCAGCGACATCCATGGCATCTGTTGCGGTAACCGCGCCAGCCAGGATTGAAACCATCAGCGCCAGAACGCCGACACCGAAAGCAAGGTCGGTGACCTGCGGCAGCGCAAGTGCATCTTCCAACGTGGAGAGAGTCGTGAAGAGCAGCCATGCAAAAAGCGCGGCAGCGAGTGCCGGAACGAGCGCGAGAACGGCCTGCAGCACACCTGCCGAGACCCCGTCCCCCTCGAACAAGAGGTTGTGGGCGGAAAGCAGGCGTGTGGATGCTCCGATGGCGAAGAACGCCATCCAGAACAGGGACACGCTGATTTGGATGCTGCGCGACATGATCGACTCCGGTTGAAGCCAAAGTGGCGCGCTGGGGTTGCAACTTCAATGATAACCTTTTGTTAACCTTAACTGCAGCCCGTTTTGCTCAACCCTCCGCCGGGTAAAGCATCTCGAGAATGGTGCCGGCATCATGGCGCGCGTCGAGCATGCCGTAGGTCCCGCGCCACTGTCCCGCAAGCCGCGTCTCTATGAAGGCATCTGCTACCTGCCCCGCTCCCATACGCCGCAATTCTGCAGCAGCTGCGGCGAGTGCGAGCTGTTCGGTAAGGATCCGGGCAGTACCTGTGTCGCTCTGACACACGCTTATGGCCGCCTTCAGCACCTCTACGGTGCCCTTGCTCTTCGGCCCGAGATCTTGATGGATCGCGGCCAGAACTTCATCGAACAGGGAAGCATTGCGGTCGATCACGCGCAGCACGTCCAGCGCCATCACATTGCCGGACCCTTCCCAGATCGCGTTTACCGGTGCCTCGCGATAGTGGCGGGCAAGTGGCGTTTCCTCCACATATCCGGTGCCGCCCAGGCACTCCATCGCTTCATATGTAACGGCAGGCGCAATCTTGCAGACCCAGTATTTCACGACCGGGGTCATGGCCCGGGCGAATGCCGCTTCGGCCTTGTTGTTGGCGGCTTCATCGAAGGAGCGTGCCAGCCGGAACGACAAGGCGGTTGCCGCAGCTACATCAAGTGCCAGATCGGCAAGCACGCGCTGCATCAGGGGCTGATCGAAGAGCTTGTCGCCAAAGACCGTGCGATGGCGCGTGTGGTGAACGGCTTCGGCGAGGCTTGCACGCATCAGACCCGAGGAGCCGAGCGCACAATCGAGACGTGTCAGCGTTACCATGTCCATGATGGTGCGGATGCCGGCACCTTCGTCACCGACGCGATATGCAAGCGTGTTGTGAAACTCGACCTCGGAAGACGCATTTGAGCGATTGCCGAGCTTGTCCTTCAGACGCTGGAAACGAAAACCGTTGCTCGCACTGTCGTCGGTGACACGGGGCGCGAGAAAGCAGGTGAGACCCTCCCTTGCCTGAGCAAGCACGAGAAACGCATCGCTCATGGGCGCGGACATGAACCATTTATGGCCGTTGATCCGGTAGAGATTGCTTCCGGCCGGTTCCGCAGTGGTGGTGTTGGCGCGCACATCCGTGCCGCCCTGCTTCTCGGTCATGCCCATGCCGATGGTAACACCCTGCTTCTGGCTGGCGGGGCGGTGGGAGTGGTCATATTTGCGGGCAATGACGCGCGGACCCCATGCGCGGAAGAGATCCGGCGCCGACATGAGTGCTGCAAGCGAAGCATTGGTCATGGTCAGCGGGCAAAGATGTCCCGATTCGAGCTGCCCGGTAAGGAAGAAACGTGCAGCGCGCACCTGGTGGCGCTGGCCCTTCTCCCCGGCACTGTCTTCCCAGACGGAAGAGTGCAGTC